>NZ_JARFIS010000002.1:0-444177 GCF_029076575.1 Faecalibacterium sp. DFI.5.82 | reverse complement strand
CCCGGAGATGCAGATAGCGTTCATCATTGATAAGGTAGACCGCTTCTTTTATCTGCTCCATCAGCACCCACCCTCAAATTCCAGCGAAAACTTGCTGCGGCCATCGGCTTCACAGGACAGCAGCACGGTGGCGTTGTAGGTCTTGCCCTTGGCACTCTTGCAGTCCTTCAGACGGACACGCCCATCCCGCAGCAGCTTGTCCGCCACATGAGCGTCCAGCCGCTTGCCCAGACGCTTGAAGAACGCATTGTCCTTCCACAGCACGAAACGGCACTCCCGGTTCTCGCAGAACCAGCCCTTTTCACGCTCCACGACAGGCTTCCCACAGTTCGGACAGACACCAATAATCTTGCTTTTCATAAGTGCATTCGCTCCTTTTTTCATTTCCGTCTTCTTTACCAGTTCGGTAACCATCGTATTGATCTCAGTCATAAATTCACTCGGCTCCATTTCGCCACGTTCGATTTGCAGCAGTTTTGTTTCCCAATCGGCGGTCATTTCCGGGGATTGGATCTCTTCGGGCATCACCGTAATAAGGGCTTTGCCCTTGTCGGTAGGCAGCAGTACCTTGGTTTTCTTGGTGCCCTTGCGCTCCAGAAAACCCTTCTGCACCAGTTTTTCGATGGTGGCGGCTCTGGTTGCCGGGGTACCGATGCCCTGACGCTCCACGCCCTCCGGCATACTGTCCGCACTGGCGGTCTCCATAGCGTGCAGCAGGGTGTCCTCGGTAAAGTGCTTCGGCGGGGACGTTTGACCCTCCTTCAGCTCTGCGTTAAGGATGCCGCACTCGTTTTCTGCCGCATTGGGCAGGGCGGTGAGTTCCTGTTTTCGGTTCAGGATGTCGGCAAGCACCTTACGTTCCACCGCTTTCCAGCCTTCTTCCAGAACCTCCTTGCCCTTGGCGGTAAATTCCTCCCCGGCACATTCGGTGGTCAGCAGGGTTTCCAGATACCGGAAGGGCTTGCTGACTGCCATCAGCGTCCGGGCGATGATGAGCTTCAGAACGTTCTGCTCGCCTTTAGGCAGCGCTTCCAGATCGGCTTGCAGCATACTGCGGGTGGGCAGGATGGCGTGGTGGTCGGTGACTTTTTCCCGGTTGACGGTGCGCCGTGTCCGGGGTACAGCCTCGTCCACATCTTCTGGGGTAATGTCAAAAAAGCCTTCCAGTTCCTCGGTCAGCACCTCCAGCATTTCCTCGTCATCGTCGGTGATATAGCAGCTATCAGTCCGGGGATAAGTGGTAAGTTTCTTCTCATACAGGCTCTGCACATAGTCCAGCGTCTGCTGTGCGCTGTACCCCAGCAGGCGGTTGGCGTCCCGCTGAAGGGTGGTCAGGTCGTACAGCGGCGGCGGATTCTCGGATTTTTCCTTGCGGGTGATGCGCTGGATCGTTGCCACCATCTCCCTTCGACAGGCTTCCAGCAGGTTTTCTGCAACGGATTTTTCAGGAATGCGGCGGCTGGATGCCGTGCATCCGCTGGTCAGTTCCAGATCCACCGTGTAGAACTTTTCCGGCACAAAAGCGGCTATCGCAGCCTCCCGCACCACCGTCATGGCAAGCACCGGAGTCATGACCCGACCGACCGCTAAAGGTTGACCGTACAGACATGAAAAAAGCCGGGACGCATTGATGCCGACCATCCAGTCGGCACGTTCCCGGCAAAGTGCTGCGTTGTACAGCGCATCGTATTCAGTTGACGGTTTGAGTTGGGCGAACCCCTCTCGGATGGCGTTTTCCTCCATGCTGGACAGCCACAGGCGGGAAAAGGGCTTTTTGCAGCCCGCTTGCTGGTAGACAAGGCGGAAGATTAGTTCGCCCTCACGCCCTGCATCCGTTGCACAGACAATGCTATCCACATCTGGGCGGTCCATCAGCTTTTGCAGGATACCAAACTGCTTTTTGGTGGACGCAGACACCAGATACTGCCACCTTTCCGGCAGGATGGGCAGATCTGCGATGCTCCACTTGACGTATTTGGCATCGTAGATATTGGGCGGAGCAAGCTCCACCAGATGACCCACGCACCAGCTTACCAGATAACCGTTGCCCTCAAGGTAGCCGTCCTGACGGTTGGTGGCACCGAGGACTTTGGCGTAGGACATGGCAACCGAGGGCTTTTCTGCTACAACTAGAATTGAAATAAGCGTTCCCTCCAATCTGTTTTCATTTGGATATGTACGGCGGCAAAATGCCGCCTTGAAATCAGATGGGTTCAGTGTCCTGCTCGTCCGGGGTTTCGTCCTCGTCCGGCACATCGGTAGGGATCTCAAAATCGCCCTTGTCCTCGGTGTAGTTTGCATCGGGGTCGAGGGCTTCTTTTTCGGCTTTTTTCTTCTGCATCTGCTGGTGATAGAAATAGAAGCCGCCACCTGCTGCCAGTGCAATCAGCACCACCACACCCAAAAAGCCGGATGCGATCTTTGTGACCTTGTTTTCCTTGGGCTGTTCCGTGCCGGATGCTGCCGCTTCTTCGGCGGCTTTTTTCGCTTCTTCCTCGGCTTTCAGCCTGTCCTGTTCCGCCTGCGCCGCTGCTTCTTTTTCAGCGGTATAAGCGTTCGCTTCTTCCTCCTCCATCAGGGAAAGAAGGTCGGCTTCGTCCACAAGGTTCATAAAGTGAACGGTCTGCTGCCCCTTGGCGTTGCGGTCAATCACCAGATAGAAAGTCGCACCCGACTTCGACACCAGCGTAATGAACTGCTGACCGCTGCCATCGGAATAGTCGGTGTGGTAATCGTCCACCAGCGTCAAGTTGCCCTCCGGGGTCAGGGCACCGGTCTCCTCATCGGTCACGGTGACTACATCTTCTTCATCGGTGGTAGAAGTCAGGACGGGCTGTTCCACTTCCTCCACAGGCTCACCGCCATAGGCAAAAGCGGGAGCCGCCATGCCAGCGCACAGTGCCACCGATACCAGCAGTGCGCCCAGTTTCTTAATCTTCATCTGCATCCTCCTTCTCGAAAGTTGCACCCACGGCAGACAGCGCAGCAGGGTTCGGGGTGGTGGTGGCAGACTGCCGCAGCAGGGCGGCGAGCTGTTCCGGCGTGACCTTTGCCGTCCGCACCATCTCGTTGACCTCGGCAGAATCTTCCTCCTGAATGCGCCGCTCCAGGATCTCGATGCGATTGTTCAGCTTGATGCGGCGTTCTTTCTCTTTTGCCAGCATCGCCCGCAGTTTATCCGATTTTTCGCTCATAGTAACTTCTCCAATCATTTTGAAAGCCGTCCGAACCCGGCGAGATGCTTCTCCCAGTAGGACGAGTGAATGTTTGCGTACTTGATGGGGTCTCCGGCACTGACCATCATGCCGTTGCCGAGATAGATTCCAGTATGGCTCATGCCGGGGGTGTCATAGGTGCCTTTGAAGAAAACCAGATCACCGGGCTTTGCATCGGCTTCGGAGATGTGCTGGCTCTTGTTCCACAGACCGTTGGCGGTAGTGCGCCCTACATCGTAGCCGTTCTGGTTGTACACCCAGCAGACATAGCCGCTGCAATCAAAACCGGTTTCCGGGGTAGAGCCGCCCCAGACGTAGGGCGTACCCACATACTTTTGCGCCTCCTTGTAGATGGCGGCAAATTCGCTGTCCGTCAGGGCTTCTGCCGGAACCTGATAATCAATACCGGGTGTGCCGGAGCCATCGGAGCCACCGGGCGGCAGTCCGCCGTTGAACAGATACGGTCTGCCGCCCAAGGTGTCCTGAAAGATCTCGTAGCGTTTCCATTGGTCGTTGTCCAGTTCCTCCCGGATGACCACCTCCAAGCCACGGTTCACCAACTTGGTGTGGAAAATCTTGTACTCATACGGCACTTGGGTAGGAACAGGGATACCTGCCGGACTGATGACCCAGACCGTCTTATACCGAATCTGCACCTCCACCCATGTGGTCAGCTTGTACTGCTTTTTGAAGGTCTCCTTCAGCTTGCCCTGCACTTCCGACCGGGTGTAATCATCATACAGAGTGGTCAGGAATGAAGTGAGCTGCCACGGGTCGTGTTCAATGGGGTCAAGGTGGTACTGGTACTCGTTGTAGCCGGGGTGGTCGGTGGGGGTGCGCTTGATCTTTTTATCCAGTTCCTTTTCCAGCTTTTTGTAGTCCTGCTCTGCACCCCAGATGTCCCGATCCTCGGCAGAGTATATGGTCTGCCCGGACACCTGTGTGCCGCCCGAAAAGAGGATACCGCAGGAGGAAAAGCCCGACATCACCATGAGGACGAGCAAAAGAAAAACGCCCACAATCACCAGAACGTGTGCGTTGCCTTTTGCGGCATTCACCAGCCCCTTTACGGCGGTGCTGACGGCAGTTTTGCCCTTTTCTACCGCCTGTTCCACGCCGGACCGGGCAGCAGATGCACCGTTGGATGCCGCTTTGCCACCTGCGGTCTGCGCCGCCGTACCCGACCGGGCGGCAGCATAGTAGCTCTGCCGGATGTCTTGCTTCTGCCGCCATCGGGAAAGCCAGTTGGAACCGCCCTCGCCGGTGCCGGATGCGCCTGTATCTTGTGCCGCAGTTGGCTTCTGCACGGAAGATTTTGCGTTTCTGGCACCCTTCTTGCCCTGCATCTTGGCTTTCCTCTTGAGCTTCCGGGCATAGCGGCTCTTGGAAATATCCCGGACATTTCCTGCCGCCTTTTCGCCCTCGCTCAGCGCCTGCGTGCCCACATTGTCATCCTCGTACTGGTCAACTTCGTGATGCGCCGCAGACCGGGCGGCATGGGCAGCGTACATCTCTCGCTTCTGCGCCTTACTCAACCGGCTCAGTTCGTCCGGGGTCAGTTCCGCCTTGCCAAACCGCAGATGCTGTGCCTTTTCCGCAGCTTTATCTGCATCGGTTTTCAGCTTTTTCTTTTTGGGCACCGTCTGCTCTACCTTGGCTTTTTTCGGGGGAGAACGGGTCTTTTTGGTAGACGATTCCTCTTTGATGTTCAGTTTCGGTTCACTCATTTCTGCGCGCCCTCCGAGACTTCACCCAACTTGGTGGTCATAATGCGGTAGAGTTCCAGATCGGTGGGGAAACGGTCCACAAACGGCAGAATGACATTGCCGAAAAACAGCAGCCCCTCGCCCTCGCCGGAGTGGGTCACGTAGGAAAGCTGATGGGGCGAAATATTGAGCTGCTTTGCGAGGATTTGCCGGTCTCCTGCCGCCTGATTCAGCATGATGATCATGTCGCTGTTCTCGAAAATATTCTCGACTTCACGGGAAGAAAGCAGGTCTTTCACGTTCTGGGTCAGCCCTGTGGGAATACCGCCCCACTTGCGGAAACGCTTCCAGATTTCCACGGAATAAGCGGCGGTCTGCTCCTCTTTTAAGAGGAGGTGCATCTCGTCCATATAATACCGGGTGGACTTGCCGCTGCTGCGGTTTGCCGTGACACGCCCCCACACCTGATCCTGCACAATGAGCATACCGAGCTTCTTCATCTGCTTGCCCAGCTCCTTGATGTCGTAGCAGACGATGCGGTTATTGACGTTCACATTCGTGCGGTGGTTGAACAGGTTCAGACTGCCCTTGACGTAGATCTCCAGAGCCGTGGCAACATGGTGGGCTTCTTTTTCGTCCTGTTGGAGCAGGGCATTGTACAAGTCCTCAAGGATGGGCATATTCTCCGGGCAGGGGTCCGCAAAATATTTGCGGTAAATCAGATGCACACAGCGGTCAATGACGGTTTTCTCCACCGGCAGCAGCCCTTCCTTGCCGCCCACCACCAGTTCGCACAGGGAAAGGATAAAGTCTGCTTTCAGGGACAGGGGATTATCTTCCTCGGAGTAGTTGGCATTGATGTCCATCGGATTGATGAACTGGGTGCTGTTGGGCGAGATTTTGATGACCTGACCTTTCAGCCGATTCACCAGCGGGGAGTATTCGCCTTCGGGATCGTTCACAATAATATCATCATCCGTCACCAGAAAGGCGTTTGCAATTTCACGCTTTGCTGAGAAACTTTTGCCGGAGCCGGGAGTACCCAAAATCAGGCCATTGGGGTTCTTCAACTTCTTCCGGTCCACCATGATAAGGTTGTTGGACAGGGCGTTCAGGCCGTAATACAGGCTTTCTTTGCCAGACTGGTACAATTCCTGTGTGGTAAAGGGGATGAAGATGGCAGTGCTGCTGGTGGTCAGTCCCCGCTGAATCTCAATCTGGTTATCCGCCAGCGGCAGACTGCTCATCAAGCCCTGCTCCTGCTGGAAATCAAGGCGGCACAGGTTGCAGTTGTGCTTCTGGGCGATGGAGCTAGCCTGAAAGACGTTGTTTTCCAGCTCCTGCTCCGTGCGCCCGGTGTTCAACACCAGAAAAGTGACGAGGAACATCCGCTCGTTCTGGCTCTGCAACTCTTTGAGCAGGGCTTTCGCATCCCGTCCGTAAGTTGCCAAATCGGACGGGATGATGTCAATATCATACCCGGCACGGATTGCTTTTTTCTGCTCCTCAATCTTGCTGCGGTCCAGTTCCGTGATGGTGCGCTTCACCGTCTTGATGGCTTTGTTCTGGTCAACAGACTGGATGTGCATCGTAACGATCTGGGAAGAATCCATATCCAGAAAATCCTTCAAAAGCTGGTCGCTGATGTCGGATGCCGTGATGCTCAGAAAGCTGGCGGCGCAAAAGATACCTCCCATCTGGAAGGAGCGGCTGTTCTTGAACGCAAAGGCGGTAGGCGCAATGGCATCCTTCACGGAAAGCCCGCTTTTCACAAGGTCTTTCCAGTCAAAGTGAAACTTGCTTGCACCGTCCATGTTGAACATATCGTGCATGAGTTTCAGCCGCTGGGCACCGTTCAGGGGCTTTGCCTGCACACCCAGCCGATGAAAATTATTCAGCAGGTCATTCTGGATGTGGTCGAGCCGGGGCTTGACCTGCGCCATGCTTTCGCCCTCCACACCAAAGGTGATGAATTTGGTCTTGGTCAGACCATTATTGCCCTTGGCAAGCTGCTGGCGCAGCATCTGGCTGTACTCCGCACGCACATCGTCAAAGCCGTCCTTCTGGAACGGGATGCGGATGCTCTTTTCAAACTCGGTGCTGTCGGTTGCCATGTTCACAAAGGACAGCTCAAATTTGATGCTGGAATCGAAAAAATTCAGAAAACTGCACCATTCCTCGAAAATGGCGGTCTTGTCCTCCTGCTGGGCAAGCTGGTAGTTGATGTCCTGATACTGGATGGTACGAGTGTAATAGTTGGGCTTCACCCTGCAGGTGCCATCCTCAAACATCCGCTGCATGGGGATGGACTGCTGGGCGGTTCGGGGCATAGCAGGCTTTGCGTTCTGCCTGCGCTTCTGCGCAGACTGCGGCTTGCTGTGCTTACCGGTCTTTTTCCAAAACGGGATCATGGGTCATGCCTCCCTTCATCAAAATCGCATAGTAATTGTTAGTCTTGTAGGGGCGGATCTTCGGGCGGACAAACCGGGACTGCACATAGTACGACAGCAGCTTTTCCAAAGGCTGGCCGTTCTTTTCGTACATCCCAAGGAAGAACGCCGGCAGCATCACCGCCATCATACCGAGGGTGGCAGCAGTGTTGCCGCCGGAATCCCGGAGAACAAAAAACAGCGGCACTCCAATGAGAGCCGCTGTGCCAAAGCAGACAAGCTGCCGTTTGGTCAGGTTGAACGCCACTTTGGATTTGACCTTGGTCAAATCGCGGGGAACGGAAATATACGCAGCCAATCAAACACCTCCTTTAGTGCGCTCCGAGGACGGATTTCGTCACCGAGCTGGTCTTGAACAGGCTGAAACAGAGCAGAACGGTGTAGCCCACAATGCTCCAAATGGAGTTGATGGCATCCCCGGAAATCGCTACCGACTGTATCAGCACGGCGTAAATCGCCACGCAGATGAGGATGAGAAAGCCCTGAAAACCCAGTGCAAACAGGCATTTCAGATAGTTCTGCCCCATGTGGCTCTGCTCGTGGTTGCCGAAGGTCGCCATGGGGATGGGCGCAAGGCTCACCATGCAGTAAATTTCAATCATTCTTCCGTAGACGATGACGAAAATCACGATGGACAGGATGCGCATGGTAATGCCGATGAAGAAGGACTGCAAAAACAGCCCGAACAGGGGGCCGACATCCATCTGCATCAGGCTGGATTGCAGCATGGACAAGCCAATGTCGTTGACACGGGTATTTCCGGCAATGATGCTGCTGGAATCGGATACCACCTTTTGGGTGACATCGAACACCGCCATCACGATGTCAAAAGTATTGCTGATGAGCCACACCGAAATAGCAGTCTTAAAAATCCAGCGCATGATGAGGGCAGGCTCAAACTGTGCCATATTGTTGTGCTGGGTAATCATCTCGATCAGTTCGTAACAGGCGATAAAGGTCAGGATGATGCCTGCAATGGGCAGCACCACGTTCCGGGACAGCGATTCGATCATGGCGAACACCCGTGGCTCAAAGCTGGAGGGCTTGGTGCCCACCTGCTGTGCGATGTTGCCCACTTGGGTGTTCACATCATCAAACAAGCCGGAGAGATTGGACATAATGCCTGCCGTCAGGATGCCTTTGATCCAGTCGGCAATGGCTTTGAGAACGGTTTCCATTCAGTCACCGTCCTTAGCTGAAATGGTTGATAAGGGTCTTGAGGAGATTCAGGAGAAAAATAATGTGGGTCAAAAACTGCATAATAGCACCGCCTTTCATGGATGGGTGGATAAAAACGCGGCTTGGAGCACGGACATTTAATAAAACTGCAAGCTGCAGAGGGCTTTCCGCTGCTGCTCAAGCCGCCGTATGGAACAATGCCCTCATTTCATCTATCATTTTTGATTGATGAATGATAGATGAAATGATATGAGCAAACACAAAAAGTGTTCGACGGAAACAAAAAAGCCGACTGCTTTTCGGCAATCGGCAAATCATAATCAAAGCTATATAGCTGTTTTTATAAGTCGGCGAACAGGAACCTTATGATAAACATCAAGGATGCGTTTTTCTCCATTTCGCCAAAAGGGGTTCATATAATAACAATCGCATTCTTTACAATACCAAATGTATTCAGCTTCTCCGTTGATCTCTAATGTGAATGCCTTCATTTTTAGAAGCGGATGCCACGGGCAATGTTTCTGAAGCTTTTCTTTTTGACGATCAGCTTTGCAAAGTCCAAAAAGCTTACCACATTTTAGAGGGGGCGGATTAAACTTAAAACGACTATCAATGGGATTTTCTATATAATCATTGAAGTTTGATAATCCAAGTTGATTGAGAGGTCTATAATGAAGCCCTGCATTATGTTGATTTTTTGCCATTATAACAATCCTTTCTCAAGCAAGCATTTTGCCCTCCAGATAGGAGCAGCGGAGATAATCAGGATTGGTGTAGTATACGTTGGAATTGAAATCGGAGATCTCATCCGTGATAAACGACGAAAAAACATCCAGAATTGCCTGTGCAGCATCTTCATCTTTCATGGTGGACAGCACCAGCCCCTGATACAGCATTCCGATGGAGGTTGCAGAAGGGACCGTATAGCGGCACTCCGCAGCAGTATCAAAATCCCCATCCGGGATGTTGAGATCTTCAATCAGCTCATCTGAAACCTGCTCAAAGGACAGACAGTGGTTTACTTCTGCCAGCCGGAGCTGCCGTTCGATGCCGGCTTTTGTGAAGTGACGAATCACATCCTGCCGATGATTTTTGGTCTTACGGGCGATGGTCTCGATCAGGCTGCAAACGTAGAGAACATCATTTTTCTGCTTTTCGGTCATGGATGGATTCACTCCTCTCAAAGGTCAGGCAGTGCAAAGCGTTTACGGTATGAAAGCTGATCTGGTGTGTTGGATGCTTGAACTTCGCCAATGCCCAAAATGCTTCACGGCTGATCTGCCCGGACGTAAATCCATTGACATAGTCCCAGATGGTGTCATCTGCCATGGGACCCTCCACAATATCATAGGGATGGGTTTCGCCTGCACGACATTTTGCAATGAAATCCAGCCATTCGTCCGACATTTCAGGGAAACGCAGGATTTTCAGGTCAGGATTCTCTACATAGCGATAGACGTTCACAATACCATCGGCAGAACGGCGGTCTGCCCAGCGGTAGGCTTGTTGATAGCTGTTCGTGCAGTAGAATCCCCAAGAAAAGTCCTTTGTATACCGTGTGATGCGGATTTCGGGATAGACAACTTCTTCTTTACTGCCATGATACAATAAAATCTCGCTCATCTGATTCACCTTCTGTATGTGAGATCGTTACTATGGCTTTCCTTATTATAAATATGTACCGGGCGGCAATCGCCGCCCGCTGTTCTTAACCGAACAGACCGCTCAGCAGGGGAATCAGGGTAATGCCCACCAGAGCAACGCCGCCGCCAGCCATGAGCTGCTTCATGCCCTGACTCTTGCTGCCGGGGTTGTCGTTACCATAACCTTCCAGCAGGTTGATGGCACCCCAAACGCCGAGACCGGCACCCAGAGCGACAACCAGAGTCTGAAGAACTTCGATAGCAGAGTTGAAGAATTCCATAGTCTTTTCTCCTTTATTATAAAGCGTTTCCGGTCGTTTGTACACACCCGAAATCTTGTAGTTTTACGTTGCATAACCGCAGCAAGGCTGATTTTCTGGTGCACCTTTCTGACCGGGATAAAAATAAAACCGCCTACCGGGTCAGGCAGACGGGAGCGAATCAGCATCCACCACGATGAACTCATCTCCGGGTTGGATTTTTTCTTTGCGGTTCAGATATTTTTCAATATCGAAGGTGTTTTTGGGGTCGTAGTCCGAGGTCAGCTTGTAGTTAGGGTGCTGGGTCAGGTCGTACTTGTCGCTCAAAAACGGTCTGACGCCACGCAACTGCAAAATACACTTGCCGCCGTCCAGCACCGCCAGCTCGTCCCGGCTCAACAATTCGTGGCCCATCTTTTGGAACGTAGTGCCGTAACTGGGGCTATTGCCACGGGTGTCTGAGGTGTTGAAGGCGTCGATGGTCTCCTTGCCCAGCATCTCGGACAAGTCTTTCAGGGTGGTCGGCTCACTGCCGCCGAGGAAAATCTGGCTGTCCATGTTGCCCACAATGGTATCCGCGTTATCCTTGTAAATGGCTTTCAACTGGCTTCTCGCCTGCAAAACAAGGCAGGCGGAGATCTCACGGCTGCGGATGGTGGCCACCAGCTTTTCCAGATTGGGAATCTGCCCGATGTTGGCGCACTCGTCGATGAGACACCGTACATGAACGGGCAGCTTGCCGCCGTATACATCATCTGCCTTGTCGCACAGCAGATTGAAAAGCTGGGTGTAGACCATGCTGATGAGGAAGTTGAAGGTGCTGTCCGTATCGCTCATGATGAGGAACAATGCCGTTTTCTTATCGCCCAGCGTGTCCAGTTGCAGCTCATCGTACATAGTGAGGTCACGCAGCTCTTGGATGTCGAAGGGGGCTAATCTGGCACCACAGGAAATGAGGATGGATTTTGCGGTCTTGCCGGCAGCCAGCTTGTAAAGTTTGTACTGCCGCCCGGCAAAGGAATTGGGCTTCTTTTTCGCCAGTTCTTCAAACAGCAGATCCACCGGGTTCTGATATTCCTCGTCATCCTCCAGCACCTGCATGGTGTTGAGCATTTCCAGCAGGGTGGCGAAATTTTGCTCCTCCACCGGGGCTTCATAATGCAGATAGGCGATCAGGGCAGTGAGCAAAAGACGTTCGCTTTTCTCCCAAAATGGGTCCCCACCGGACCCTTCGCCTTTGGTGTTGGTCATCAGGGTTGTGACCAGTTTGAGAATGTCCTTTTCGCTGTGGACATAGGCGAAGGGGTTATAGTGCATGGACTTTTTGAAGTTGATGGTGTTCAGGATTTTCAGCTTGTAACCGTTTTTCAGAAGTGCGTTCCCGCACTCGACCACGATACTACCTTTCGGGTCAGTGACCACATAGGAACTATGACATTGTAAAAGGTTGGGTTTAAGCCAAAATCTCGTCTTGCCGCTGCCGGAGCCTCCCACCACCAGCACATTTTTGTTCCGGGCGTTTTTGGGGTCCGGTGGGCGGTTGGACATCATCAGCCGTTCCGTTTTGGTCAGGATGATGTTGTCTGCAAACTTGGGTGCCATGAACGGCTCAATATCCTTGGCGGTGCCCCACCGGGCAGAGCCGTACTCCATGCCGTGGCGGTACTTCTTGGCGTTTTTTCCACGCAAATAGACCGCCAGCCGTAACCCTGCACCGCAGCACAAGCCCACCAGCAAATCGAGCGGATGCAAGCTGGGCAGCGGGTTCGCAAACGCCACCGGAACGGTGCCCATCATCGCCATGATCTTATCCCCCAGCTCTTTGCCCTCGGCAAGCCGCCACGCTTCGCCAATGTTGGTTGCCACCAGCCCCAGCAAAATATAGGGCAGATACAGTGCCAGCAGCTTTGTCAGCTTTTTCGTGGTCACAGTCCACGCTCCTGTTCCTTATGCCGGACTTTGCCGGGGAGTTCTGCCGCCGCCTGCACCAGTTTATGCAGTTTTGCCAGCACCGAGGGGCGTTTGTCCTTGTTGAGCAGGGATGCCGAATATTCCTTGAACGCCGAATGGAAGGCTTCTGCGTCCGGGGCTTTGAAAAAGACCAGATACCGGGGCGGCACCTCGGAATTGTCCTTGCGGATAGCATAGTCGATGCCGTACTTTTTGGCATAGCGTTCCAGCCCACGGATGCCGGTCTTGCTGATCTCCACGCTGGACACGCCCCGGTTCTGCCGCAGAAGAGTGCGGACGCTCTGCTTACCTTGGGATGCCTTGGACTGGTACAGCCGAAACGCCGCTTTAACTGCCCGCAGGACAGTCCGGGCAGACAGCTTTGTGGTCGAGATGGCAAGGTTGACCGTCTTATGCTCGATTTCTTCCTGCATCGTTACCACCTCCTGTGCAGAAAATCGTCTTAGCGGTCATGTTCCACCGGGGGCTTGTTTACAGCCTTTTCTGCATCACTCTGAACTGATTCATCCGGAACCGGAATGACCATCAGGCGACGCCCCAGAGGGAGAAAGGCTTCGGGTTGATGGAATTCTTCTTTATACTTTTGCGCCAGCTCCGGGGAGAGCGATACAAAATCTTCCTCGCTTAGGCCAACCACCAAAAAGGTTCCGGCAATGACATCGTACATCAGCCCGTCCTCGTCCCACAGGGCACGGTTCAGCGGCAGACCCATGAGCTTGCCGTCATCGTTGTAGACGATGGCAACCGGATCTTCAAAAGGATAGCTTGCGCCGATGGAGCCGCCCACCGCCTGCTGCAAGGCTTTCAGGTCGTTATCGATCTCGACCTGCTGCGGATACTGTCCCGGCGCAATTTTCAGCACCGACAAGGTGTTTTCAGCCATGCGAATCCTCCTTTCCGTTCAGTCCGATCTCACCGCTCCGTGCCGCCTACATCAAAGCCGCCAAGAAGAAACCGAAAAAGGCACCAGCTTCAAAAAATGCGAAACCAATAAAAAAGTTCAGCATGACACACCTCAGTCGATGCAGATGCAGGGCAACTTCTGGTCGTCTGCCATCAGGGTGATGCTGTGGCTTGCCAGATACTTCTGGAACAGGTAGACCTCATCGATGGTTAGGGAGATGACCTCGCCGTCCATGTTGGTGTGGACCAGAATCACCGGACCGGTCAGGTAGTGCTTGCCGCCCATCTTCAGCACTTGCGCCGGATTGTAGCAGAGCAGCAGTGAGGTATCAGGGAGGTTCAGGCAGGCATCATCCTCCTCAAAGCAGGGCAGGATGCCGGGAGCCTCATCCAGCGTGATGACGGTCAGCTCCATATCCGGGGCAATGGCTGCGAGGTAGACCTCGCCGCCCCGGTTTGCCGCCAGTGCAGCGCAGATACGCACGTCAATGGTGACCTCCTCGGAGCGGATGGTACGGGTAGCGTTGTTTTTCATAGGCTTTTCTCCTTTTAGTTGCAAAAGAAAAAGACCCCATCGGGTCTTGCGTTACGGTATAAGTCAGCGTTCGTTCTGCCGCTGCTGTTTACGTTGCCACTGTTCCAGCAGCTTGATGATAGTGTCTTCCATCTGTTTCGGGGTGTAGCTGCGCGGGAAATACTTCCGCAGGGTGTCGTTTTTGATGACCACCTTGTCCAGCTCGTCCTTTTTCTCTTCTCCCATGACCGCAAAGGCAACATCATACGAAAAGTGCCCTTCCTGTGCCAGCTTTTTAAGCCGCTGCGCTTGGGAAAGGGACGGTGCATTCTGGGTGTCGTTCATTGCTTCTAAAAAATCCCGCTGTTGGCTTTCGTCCAGATAGGACAATTCCACAGCGGGATTGAAGGCGATTTTCTTTTCGTCCACCATGTCCAGAAGTTCGGGGACAAGGTTGGTCAGGCGGATATAGCGGAAAATTTGATTCTTACTAGTTCCGAGTTCTTCAGCCATCTCCTTACTAGATAGTGTACCGAAATTATTCCCAACTTGGGAATAATTATCTTGCGTAGGACGTCCTGCCTGATGCTTCATGGCTTCCAGCTTCATCTTGTAAGCGAAAGCCCTCTCGCTTGGCAAGATGGTTTCGCGTTGAAGATTGCTGTCTACCATGAGCAAAACAGCGGCATCATCATCCATATTGCGGACAATGACCGGCAGGGTGTCCAGTCCGGCAAGCTGTGCAGCGTGCTGACGGCGATGCCCGGAGATGATCTCGTAGCCACCTTCCGGGCGTGGGCGTGCAATCAGCGGAGAAAGCACGCCGTACTGTTCTACGCTTTCCACCGTGCGCTGCATGGACTCATCATCCAAGACCTTAAAGGGGTGGTTTTTGAAAGGGAACAGCTCTCCGATGGGAATCTGCTGCACCTGTTCCCGCTGCTGCTCCTGCCGGGACTCCTCGGTGGAGAAGATGTCATCTGCCCCTTTCAGCGACACGTTTAAGCTGTTTTTCGGCATTCGCCATCACCTCCTTCGTCAGAGAGCGGTAGGCTTCGGCCACCTTGCCTTTGGGAT
Source organism: Faecalibacterium sp. DFI.5.82 (assembly GCF_029076575.1). NCBI lineage: Bacteria > Bacillati > Bacillota > Clostridia > Eubacteriales > Oscillospiraceae > Faecalibacterium > Faecalibacterium sp. DFI.5.82. The sequence continues at coordinate 429,259 of NZ_JARFIS010000002.1, read as the reverse complement.
CGTGCTGGAAAATGCTCTTACCCACGGCACTGATCTCCGCAGCACGGACAGACCGGGGAATGGTCTGGTCGAACACCTTGATCTTGCTGCCGTAGGCACCCCGAATCAAATTGTCGATCTGCTGTCCGTAGTTGGTGCGGCTGTCGGTCATAGTCAGCAGGATGCCCTCGATTTTCAATTTCGGGTTGATCTGCCGCCGGACTTTTTGGACGGTCTGCAAAAGCTGTTCCAAGCCCTTCGCAGACAGGTACTGCACCTGCACCGGAATCAGGGTGGTGTCCGCCGCTGCCAAGGCATTGATGGTCAGCATCCCAAGGGAAGGAGCGCAGTCCAGCAGAATGAAATCGTATTCATGCTTTGCCTCTTCCAGCACCTGTTTCAGCATTTTTTCCCGGTTTATGCAGTTGACGAGGGAAACTTCCAGCCCTGCTAGCTCGATGTTTGCCGGAATCAGGTCAACGCCCTCCGCATGGTGCAGGATGCCTTCACCGGGCGGAATACTCTGATCGTTCATGGCTTTTGCCATCAGAGTGGAAAGGGTGGTGGGCAGTTCATCGGGCTGCTGCCAGCCCATGCTGATGGTCAAGCTGCCCTGCGGGTCAGCGTCCACCAACAGGACCTTCTTGCCCTCCATCGCCAGACCGATGCCTAGATTTTCACAGGTCGTGGTCTTCCCGGTGCCGCCTTTCTGGTTGACGATGGCAATTGTGGTTGCTTTCTTTGAAATTTTTATCACCCCCGCATCGCTAGGTCGTGGTTGGTTTGGTTCTGGTAGGAAAGCTGCATCGTGGTGGGTGCGTTGTACAGAGAAGCGAGCAGGTATTGTTTCATGTTACGAATCGGGCTGCTGTTCTCTGCAAGGCGCTTCAGCACAAAGCAGATATGGTCGGCGTTCAGATTCATAAACCGGCTGCGTACCACCTCGGCGGGCTTATCGTCCCCGGCGATGTGCAGCATCTTGCGTTTGGTGGCACAGGTGTCTACCAGTAAATCCACGATTTGATAGATGGTGTCCTCATCGTCCGGGCAGAGCCGGAGCAGAAGTTCCACCTCTAAAGACTGAGAAAAAAATTCTTCCAGTTGGGTGCGTTTGCTCATCTCATCCGATTCTTCAGAATAGAAGGGATCAGTCTCACTCATTTCAGTATCATTCTCTTTAGTCTTATTACATCGTGATTTTGAAGGGTCTTGACTTGCGTTTTTGAAGCCTCCAGAATCGTGAAAATCACGATTCTGGAATATTGATTTTGACGATTCTGCCGAAAAGTTCTTCACATACACCAAACTTGGCTTTCCCAGACCTCTTCGTTTTCGTTCAATCAAACCAAACTTTTCGAGTTCCCGGAGCAGCTTGGTCGCTTTGTTGTCTGCGCAACACAAAGTCCTCTTGACATCCTCTATCGTGAAGATGATGAACACCCGGTTCTGCTCGTCCAGCCAGCCGTTTTTCACGGACAGGCTCATGCGGTCCAGCAGGATGCCGTACAGGGTTTTGGCATCGGTTGACAGATCTTGAAACCGCTGCTCCTGAAAAAGAGCCTTTGGAATGCGGTAGAAGGAGAACAGCTCTCCGGCTTGTCCGTAGAAGTAGTCAAGTGTCATGTGGCTTTTTCAACGTTTTCGCTCCAGCTTGTGTTCAAAAAATCGACCGCCTTTCGTTTGAAAATAAAAAGCGCACTCTTTTCTTATTGAAAAGTGGTGCGCTATGTAATATAATGGCTGTATAATTTAGCTATCCAAAAGATAGTCGATGAGATATTCTTTCGGAATCATGAAAGATCGTCCGACTTTCAGGCAGCGAATTCTATGTTGATGGATTCTTCTGATGATGGCAGTCTGGCTTTTGAAACCGAGTAAAGTTGTTGCTTCTTCGACAGACAGCACATCAGGATAGTTCACAAATAATTTTTTATAATACTCTTTTGCTTGAATTTGATTCATTATCCTTGACTTTCCTTTCGTTTTGTGCCTAAGCAGAGGAGCGTTTTGCCCTGCATCCCTCCTGAACATCCCTCCAATTTCCATTTGGGCGGTCCAAACCGAAAAAACAGAGTAGGGGGAAAACGCATCGAAAAATCGTGGATATTCCAAATTATTGTTCGTTGAGGCGTGAATTTTGCATTTGCACAGTGGGAACCAGATATCACTAGATATCACTGGATGACACCAGATGGAAGATGAGGACAAAAACTCAAAATCCCTTGTGCTAATAACACGTGTGGGTTCGACCCCCACCACCGGCATTGAAAAGCAGCTTAGAATCGTAAGATTTTAGGCTGCTTTTCTTTTTTATCCCCCGCATCCGGCTCATTTTCACACTTTTGTCTCCTCCGGGAAGATCCAGACGATGGCATTGGCAGAAGATACCTTACTGGAGAAATCCAGATGTGTATAAATGTTGCTTGTTGTGCTGATGTCACTGTGACCGAGCCACTCCTGAATTTCCTTCAGGCTCACGCCATTGGCATAGAGCAGACTGGCGCAGCTATGGCGCAGGTCGTGGAAACGGATTTTTCTTCGTCAATATGGATGATCTTCCGAATCATATCTATACTCTCCTGTTGTGGGTGTTTTTTGCATTTGCATCCTTATTATAGTATACTAAAGGCAACTTGTATGTTTGAATTCCAACAAGGAGGGCTTTTATGCAAAAATATCTGCCTGTTCTGCGGAACTGCCCCTTTTTTACCGGGCTTACCGACGATGAGATCCTGTCCATCCTGCACTGTGTCAGTGCAGCGAAAATCACCCGGCCCCGGGGCTCCTACATTTTCCGTGCCGGAGATTCCACGGAGGTCATGGGGCTTATGTTGTCCGGCTCCACCCTTGTGATTCAGGAGGATCTTTGGGGACACCGCAACATCCTGTCCAAGTGCGATAACGGAGACTTTTTCGGCGAGCCTTACGCCGCCACTCCCGGTGCCATCCTGAACATCAGCGTGGTGGCAGAGGAGGATTGCGAAATCCTGCTGCTGAACGTCAAGCGGTTGCTCACCTCCTGCCCCACCGCCTGCGACCATCACCAGAAACTCATCCGCAATCTGGTCAGCGTTCTGGCAAACAAAATACTGCTTTTTAACGATAAGATCACCCATGTCAGCAAGCGCACCACCCGGGAAAAACTGCTGTCCTACCTGTCTGCCGAATCCATCCGGCAGTCCTCCCTTTCCTTTGACATTCCCTTTGACCGTCAACAGTTGGCGGATTTTCTCTGCGTGGAGCGTGCCGCCATGTCGGTGGAGCTTTCCAAGCTGCAAAAGGAAGGGCTGCTGGTCACCAAACGGAATCATTTTCAGTTGTTGACCCGCTGACAGCCTGGCACATTGCCTGCAAGCACCGGTTCCCTTGCGAAAACCGGTGCTTTTTTGCAGTTGCACTTTCCCCGGGAGATTATTATACTTATAGAAAAGGCCGGGTGCTGCAAGGGCAGGAGGGAAAGCGTATGGCACGGAACAAAACCGCGCAGGGCGGTATATCCCTGCGCCGCAAGGTCACGGCATGGCTTGCCGCGATTTTGCTGGTCACCATGCTTTCCACTGGCATTGCTACCATGGCAGGTCAGTGGACGGTGCGCTCCTTTGATACGCTGCTGGCCGACAACGCCGTCTGCTACACGGTGCAGAACGCCCTCAAGGACGAAGCACAAGCCTTTGCACGCTATGTGCGTCAGCCTACTTCTGAAACGGAGCAGGCCTATGCCGCTGCCTGCACCGCTTCCGAACAGAGCCTTGCGGCCCTGCCCTTCGATTATGCCCGCATCGGTGAAGAACGCTATGCCCGTACATGGAACCTTTTGCAAGGGTATGCGGGCTATCGGCAGGAGCGGGATGCCTTTTTGCAGCTTTCCCCCTCGGCAGATACCTATATTGAACGGATGTACCATGTGATGGCGCTGCAGGACTACCTTGCCGAGTATGCGCTACGGCTGACACAGGCCACGCTGGAACAGGAAAACGCCCTTTACAGCAGCACGGCGGCTCACATCCGGCATCTGCCGTGGCTGTATCTGGGGCTGTTCCTGACGGCAGCCGCGCTGATGCTGCTGCTTATCCGGGTGCTGAGTCGTGCGGTGGTGCGTCCGCTGCTGCGGTTGGCACAGGCCTCCCGCAGCATTGCCGAGGGGGATCTTTCAAGTCCGGATCTTCCGGTGAAAAGCAGCGACGAAGTGGGGCGGCTGACGGGAACCTTCAACCAGATGAAGCACGCCATGGCGCAGCAGCTGACCACCCAGCAGGCCTTGCACCGGGAAGAGATGCGGAACCTTGCGCTGGAAAAGGATCTGGAACACACCCGGCTGGAGGTGCTTAAAAGTCAGGTGAATCCGCATTTTCTGTTCAACACCCTGAACATGATCTCCTGCATGGCGCGGCTGGAGGATGCTTCCACCACCGACCAGATGATCGTGCATCTGGGCAGTTTGTTCCGGCACAATCTGCGCACCAAGCGTCAGCAGATCACGCTGGAGGAGGAACTGGACGGGCTGGAGGATTACATTTATTTGCAGCAGATGCGGTTCGACGGACGCATTACCGTTGAAAAAAGCATCCGGGTGCAGCCTGCTGCGGTTTTGGTGCCGTCCTTTATGCTGCAGCCGGTGGTGGAAAACGCTTACTCGCATGGGCTCAAGTCCTGCGAGGAAGGCGGACGCATCCTGCTGCGAGCATGGATGCAGGGCAAGGTGCTGGTGCTCACAGTCGCGGACAACGGCAAGGGAATGACCTCAGAGGAACTGGACGCTGTGCAAACTAAAATTGCGCAGAGCGAGCAGACCGGACGCAGCATTGGCCTTGGCAATATTTCCCGCCGCATCGGGATGCTGTATCCGGGCGGAAAAATGCAGATATACAGCCGCGCAGGTCACGGTACTGTGGTGCGGTTTGAGCTCCCGCAGACGCAGCAGCCGGAAGAAAAGGAGGAGACGCTCTCGTGAAGTGCAAATTGCTGGTGGCAGAGGATGAATTGATCGAGCGCAAGGTGCTGTGCCGGACTTTGCAGAAGTATCTGGGAGACCTGATCTGCCTGTATGAAGCCAAAAACGGCAGAGAGGCTCTGGAAATTTTTGCCCGCGAAGCGCCGCAGGTGGCTGTGCTGGACATTGAAATGCCGGGTCTCACCGGGCTGGAGGTGGCGCGCAAGATCCGAGAAACAGACAGAAATTGCGCCATCCTGTTCCTGACCGGCTTTGATAAGTTCGACTATGCACGGCAGGCGATCTCTGTACGGGCGATGGACTATCTGCTCAAGCCTTACAACGAGCAAGAACTGGTATTCGCGGTGGAGGATGCCATCCGGCAGGTGTCGGTGCCGCTGCCTGCCCACCCGGCACAGCCCCCTGCGCCTGAACAGCCTGTCCGCCGGGAAGAGGACGAGGATATGCGTACCGCCATCATCCGTGCCGAGATCAGCCGCTTCATCAACGCCCACTATAGGGAGGATATCTCCATGCAGGATGCCGCCGCTGCGCTGCGCTACTCGGACGCCTACTTCTGCAAGCTGTTCAAGCAGTGCTTCAAGGTAAACTTTTCGGCCTACCTGAACGAATACCGGGTGAACAAGGCGCGCCAGCTGATTTTGGACCCGCGCCTGAGCCTGAAGGATATCGGTGCTGCTGTGGGTTACAGCGACGCCAACTATTTTACAAGGGTGTTCAAGCGCCTGACCGGCCAGACCCCTTCGGAATACCGCGTAGCCGCAGCGGAAAAAGCGGCACAAGGATAAATCGAATCCAAAAGAAGCACTCGTTCTTTCCTGCCTGTCAGCAGGAGAGGAACGAGTGCTTTTTTATTTTTGCCAGTTTCTTTCGTCCAAAAAACACAAAAATTGTACTTGGATACAACAAAGACAAAATCGTGCTGCGTTTCACAAAATAATCCGGTTTCACAAAAATGAACGAGTTGTTAAAATAAAATCATAGAAAAAACGCGAAAAGAGAGGATGCCATTCATGAAGAGAAGAACGTTTCTGTCGCTGATGGGCGCGGCGGCACTGACCAGCAGCATGATGCTTACCGGCTGCGGCGCCGGCTCTGGTGACGACCGCAAGATCGTGCGCATCGGCCATGTGCAGTCCCAGACCCACCCGGATCATCTGGGACTGGAAGCCTTTGCCAACTACATCAACGAGAAGCTGGGCGACAAGTACCGCGTGGAGGTGTACCCCAGCGAGTTGCTGGGCTCCCAGACCGAAATGGTGCAGCTGACCCAGACCGGTGCCATCGACTTTGTGGTGGCATCCACTGCCATCATGGAGACCTTCAGTGCCAAATACCAAATCTTCAACCTGCCTTACCTGTTCTCCAGCGTAGAAGCCTACCACGAGGCGATGGACGACCCCGAGGTGACGGACCCCATTTTCAAGACCACTTCCAAGGCTGGTCTGGAAACGGTGGCATGGCTGGATGCCGGCACCCGCAACTTCTACACCATCAAGACCCCCATCAACCAGCCCTCCGACCTGAAGGGTCTGAAGATCCGCGTGCAGCAGTCGCCCACCAACGTGGAAATGATGCGTCTGCTGGGCGGCACCGCTACGCCCATGGGCTTCGGCGATGTGTACACCGCCTTGCAGGCCGGTATTCTGGACGGTGCCGAAAACAACGAGCTGGCTCTGACCGATAACGGTCACGGCGATATCTGCAAGTATTACTCCTACGATATGCACCAGATGGTGCCGGATCTGCTGGTGGCAAACTACGCCTTCCTGAACGAACTCAGCGACGAGGAACGCGCAATCTTTGAAGAGGGCTTCCAGATCGTGAAGCGCACCGAGCAGGATGCTTGGGAGGATGCTGTGGCTGAGGCGAAAGATAAGGCCGAGAATGAGCAGCACGTCAACTTTATTTACCCGGACACTGCACCGTTTCAGGAGGCTATGGCCCCCCTGCACGATTCCGTGCTGGCAGCAAACCCGGAACTGCAGCCCATTTATGACCTGATCCAGCAGCACAACGCTGCCCATACTGCGGACTGAGGAGGAGCATCATGGAAAAACTGAGAAATACCCTGAACAAGGTGCTCAACCTGCTGGCAGGTCTGAGCATGACGGTCATGGTGGTGCTGACCACCTATCAGGTCATCGTACGTTATATCTTCAACTCTCCCTCCACATGGTCGGAGGAACTGGTGGGTTATCTGTTCGGCTGGAGCACCATGCTGGGTGCCACCATCGTCTCCGGCGAGCGCGGCCACATGAACATTCCCGTGCTGGTGGACCGGTTCAACCCCACCATGCGCAAGGCGTTCCACATCTTTGCCGAGGTCATCGCCTTCCTCTTCTCTGCTACCATTCTGGTGTTCGGCGGTTTTCAGGTGTCCCAGCTGGCTATGGGACAGCAGACCTCCTCGTTGGGCGTTGCCGTGGGCGTGTTCTACTGGGTCATGCCCATCTGCGGCGTGATCATTCTGGTGTATTCCGTACTGAACATTATCGGCATCGCCAACGGCTCCATCTGTCTGGATACCCCGGAGGATGCAGACTTTGCAAAGGTGGAAGCCGAAATGGCTGCCGATGCCGACAAGGAAAATAAGGAGGACTAAGCTGTGGCAATTCAAGCGTTACTCGTAATTCTGGCAGTGCTGCTGGTGCTGCTGTTCCTCGGCGTGCCCATCTCGTACGCCATTGCAGTCTCTTCCCTGACTGCCATCCTTTCTTCCATTGATCTGAATGTTGCCGTGCTGACCGCTGCCCAGCGCACCTTTGTGGGCATGAGCAAGTTCAGCCTGACCGCCATCCCGTTCTTTATTCTGGCCGGCAACATCATGAATCAGGGCGGCATCGCCAAGCGTCTGGTGGATTTCGTCATGGCTATTCTGGGCAAGATGCCTGGCGCACTGCTGGTGACCAACATCGGCACCAACGCCCTGTTCGGTGCCATCTCCGGCTCTGCATCTGCTGCGGCTGCTGCTGTTGGCTCCATGATCCGCGACGGTGCCGACGAGCAGGGCTACGACCCCGCCGTGACCGCTGCCACCAACGCCGCTTCCTCCTGCTCCGGCCTGCTGATCCCGCCGTCCAACGCCTTGATCACCTACTCGCTGGCATCCGGCGGTACCTCTGTGGCTGCGCTGTTCATGGCCGGTTACATTCCCGGCATCATCTGGGCGCTGTGCTGCTGCGTGGTGGGCGTGCTGCTGGCGGTCAAGCTGGGCTATAAAGGCACCCCCGGCAAGTTTGACTGGAAAAATCTCGGTGTCTGCACCCTGCGCGCTCTGCCTTCCCTGTCCCTGATCATCGTGGTCATCGGCGGCATCATCGGCGGTGTGTTCTCTGCCACCGAAGGCTCTGCCATCGCGGTCGTCTATGCGCTGGTACTGGCTTTCTGCTACCGCTCCATCAACCTGAAGAGCCTGTGGAAGATCATCGTGGACTCTGCCAAGATGTCCGGCATGGTGGTGTTCCTTGTAGGTGTTTCCAACATTCTGGGCTGGGTCATGGCCTTTTTGCAGATCCCGGATGCTGTGGCGGCAGCCCTGCTGAGCCTGACCAGCAACAAGTACATCATCCTGCTCATCATGAACGTGATCCTGCTGGTGTCCGGCACCTTTATGGATGTGACCCCGGCCATCCTCATCTTCACCCCGCTGTTCCTGCCCATCTGCCAGAGCTTTGGCATGAGCACCATCCAGTTCGGTCTGATCCTCGTGTATAACCTGTGCATCGGCAACATCACCCCGCCTGTGGGCAACGCACTGTTCGTGGGCATCAAGGTGGGCCGCACCTCGCTTTCCAAGGTCATGCCGTACATGCTTATGTACTATGTGGCCATCATCGGCGGCCTGCTGCTGGTCACCTTTATCCCGGCAGTGTCTACCGCACTGCCGCAGGCAATGGGCCTGATGTAACTGAGACATCCCCTTCTTCTTCTAAAAAAGGCGGTACCTGCTTTGCGGCGGGCACTGCCTTTTCCTGTCTCTTGCACAAAGGCAGCCTTGTGCGCTATACTATCTGCAAAGGGAGGGAGACACCATGCGCAGACGGACTTTTTTAGCCGGACTGGGCTTTGCAGCCTTGCAGCTGGCAGGCTGTGCCGCAAAGCTGCAGACCACACCGGACTATGTGCTGACCTATGCCGACAACCAGCCCGCCGGATACCCCACCACGCAGGGCGCGCAGTATTTTGCGGACCTTGTGCAGCAGCAGACCGGGGGCAAGGTGGTCATTCAGGTCAAAGCGAACGGCGAGTACGGCTCAGAGCAGCAAGTGTGGGAGCAGCTTGCCATTGGCGGCATAGATTTTGCCCGTGTGTCACTCTCGGTGGCCACGGACGATCTGCCCCGGCTCAACGTACTGCTGCTGCCGTATCTCTACCGGGATGCCGACCACATGTGGCGCGTGCTGGACGGCAGCATCGGGGCTGAGTTTTTGCAGGACTTTGCTGCGCAGGGAAGGGTGGGCCTGAGCTGGTACGACGCGGGTGCCCGCTCGTTCTATGCCCGTCAGCCGGTGCGCAGCCTGAACGATCTGCAGGGCAAGACCATCCGCGTGCAGGATTCGCAGATCGTGATCGACATGATCCGCCTGCTGGGTGCAGTGCCGGAGACCACGGCGTACAGCGACGTCTACTCGGCGCTTGAGACTGGGCAGATCGATGCCGCCGAAAACAACTGGCCGGCCTACTATTCCATGGAGCACTACAAGGTGGCACGGTACTACATGGCCGATGAGCACAGCCGCGTACCGGAGGTGCAGCTGGCTTCCGGTCGCACATGGGATGCACTGCCGGAGGAATACCGGCAGACCCTGCAAGCGTGCGCCCGGGCATCGGCGCAGTATGAGCGCCAGCTCTGGGCACAGGAGGAAACCGCCGCCCGCAAAGCAGCCCTTGCAGGCGGCTGCATCGAACTGCCGCTGCCCGAAGAAGAAATGCAGAGTTTCCGGCAACTGGTGCAGCCGCTGTACCGGAAATACTGTGCCGACTATCTGCCGCTGGTGGAAGAGATACAGGCAGAGTGACAGCAGAGAAAGGGACGAGTCAAATAAAAAAGCTCACAGCTTTGAGGTTATGCTGCGGAGCACTTTTTCTCCACGCCCACTCCGTGGAACAGCAAACAAGCCAGACCGGCGGGTCTGGCTTGTTTGCAATATCAAAATAAATGTTTCCGCTGAATATACCCAAGGTGCAGCGGAGGACCTTCTGAATCAAAAACTCTCCCTCAGCTCACATATCCATCGGTCACGCTGATGATGTTGGCATTGCCTTCCAGACTTTCATACACGTTCACGACGGCATAGTGCATCTCAGCACCCGGATAAACCGTGGTTGCTTCGCACAGGATGCGGTAGTTCGTGCCTGCCACGGTCTGGGTGCTCAGCAAGGTCACTGGCACATAATCCACACCTACAAGGCCCTCGGTGGCCTTGTTGAACGCTGCCGTGGCTTCCTCCGTCATGGCGGGGGACTCCGCTTCCTGCCAGGTGCCCACAGCGCCTTCCTCATAGTCCAGATTTGTCAGGCACAGTGGATCGCCGATGTCCAGAATTTCTGCCTTGCCCAGCCAGCCGCACTGCAGCGTGACCACCACATACTCTTCCTGTGCGCCCGGTACGACGACAGTCGCCTTGCACAGAATGCGGTGCTGGGTACCGAAGCCGGTGGTGCGGCTTGCCAGCAGGGCTACAGGCGTATAGGAAACGCCCTCCAGACCATCAAAGGCCTTGTCGAACACTTTGCGGACTTTCTCGGTCAGTGCCGGGTCGGAAGCACGCTTCCAGCTGCCGGAAATGCAGCTTTCCTCAGCCACGGCAAAAACCGGCTCCGCCGTCTCTGCCGAAAGTGCGTATGCCTGTACCGCACCGCCTGCCAGCAGGGAAAGGGCCATCACAGCCGTCATGCAAACAGAAACCGTCTTTTTCATAATGATATCCCCTCTTTTTATTGTGTGTTGCTGCCGGGGTGTACACCCGGTTTTGTCGCTTCATTCTGGATACGAATGAGCCGCCCCCGGAATTGCACTGGTTTGAAATATTTTCCAAAAAAAGAAAAAAGCCTCGACCTCTCAAGCCCTGTTATTCCGCAGGTTGTGCCCGGCTTTGCCTACGGCGGCGACTTTGGTGACCGCCCCACCGACCGGGAATTCTGTGTGGACGGCCTTGTGCTGCCCGACCGCCGTAACACCCCCAAGATGGATGCGGTCAAGGCGGCATACGCCCCCTTGAAAATCACCCTGACCGACACGGAAGCAATCGTTGAAAACCGGAACCTCTTTACCGACCTGAGCGCCTACGACTTGGTGTTTGCATCTTCGGTCAACGGCAAGCAGGAGCGCCGCGCGGTGCTCCGGGCAGACTGTGCACCCGGTAAAACCGTGCACATCGCGTTCCCGTTCGCTCTGCCGGAAGCAGGGCTTGCCTGCATGACCGTTACCGCTGTGCAGCGGGCTGTGCTGCCCGGCATCCCAGCGGGCTATGAAGCCGCTTTTGGGCAGGTATGGCACAACCACGTCGCCGCCCGGCTGACCCTGCCCGCTCCGCAGCTGGTAGAGATGGACTGCAACATCGGCGTAAAGGGCGAGGGCTTCGAGTATATTTTCGGCCGCGGCAAGGGGCTTGTGTCCATCCGCTATAACGGCGTGCAGCTGCTGGACGATACCGTGCGCCCTAACTTCTGGCGTGCGCCCACTAACAACGGCAAAACCAGCCGACACCACCCGGAGCACCGGGTGGAAGTCTGCTGGTTTGCACGCATTCCGTGGCGCGCTGTGGGTACTCCGCCCGGCAGACGTTTCGGAATCAGAATGAAGGAATGGGTGAAAAAGGAGGAAGGGGGTTCTTTTGGTGAGACCTCAGAACAGCAGCCCACAGGCTACGCAGCCCACAGCGACCATAATGGCAGATGCAACCCATGCGTAGGGGAGAGTGTGCTTCTGGTGGTCGCCCAGGTCCTGGCCGGAGCGGGCCAGTTCGTTGAAGGTGTTGGTGGTCTTTGCTTCGGTCAGACCGGTGACCTCCTGCGCGGGGATGCCTGCAAGCAGCAGAAGGTGTGAAATAAAAGGACAGCCGACTGGTGGTGCGCAAACAGGTCAAAGCGCTGACGGTATTGTATCTGGTTCCCTGCCAGCATTTTGGAGTGTACTTTGCGCCGTATCAGATCTTGCTGGTGATGGGCGCTGTTTTTGTTCTGCTGGCGATCCCGTTCCTCCTGTTCTATGATCGAACAGTGCTGCCCCTATGCAACAGATGCCTGCCGCGGCAGGAATGCACCTGTATGCCAACGGCTACCGCCCTGTTATAGATGCTCTGCTGCCGCTGCTGCTCTATTGCGTGCTGCCCTGTGTTGTGCTAAAATCATTTTGTATTGAGTATTCGGAAAAGGGAGCTGTGGAGCTGGCTGCCGCGTTGGGCTTTGCATGAGTCTGAAAACAACCAACAGAAAGCAGGAGATAAGATGAAACAGTATCTTTTGATCGACATCGGCGGAACCTTCATCAAGTACAGCCTGGCCGATGAACAGGCCCGGAAAATCTCCGGCGGTAAGGTTCCGACACCGCTGACGAATATGGATGACCTTCTGGCGGTCATCGAGGGCTTTGCCGCTCCCCTTCAGGGACAGTTCGTGGGCTGCGCCATCTCTATGCCGGGCCGCATCGATACCAGAAACGGCATCGCCCATACTGGTGGAATGCTCAGTGCCTTTATGTGGGAGCATCCCTTTGCTGCGCAGGTAGAGGCACGGCTGGGCGTGCCGGTGACCATCGCCAACGATGGCAAGTGTGCCGCAGCAGCGGAGGGTTGGACCGGTGCGCTGGCCGGTGTGGAGAATGGCCTTGTGCTGGTGCTGGGCACCGGCATCGGCGGCGGCATCATCCTGAACGGGAAGGTGCTGATGGGCGCTCACGCTGCCGCAGGCGAGGTTAGCGGCCTTGTCTCGGATATTTCAAAGATGGCCGACGATGATTTCAAACTGACCTCGGTAGAGCGGTATTCCGAAGCACCCCTCTGGGCGGGAATGGCCTCGGCAAGTGGCCTGATCTTCGAGTATGCCCGGCAGAAGCATCTGCCGACGGGCAGCCCCATGCCCACCGGGGAAGAAATCTTTGCGGCTTACAATGCCGGGGAGCCGGAAGCGCAGAAGGCTCTCAAGATCTTTGCCCGGCGGGTGGCCGTTGGCATCCTGAGCCTGCAGAATGTGCTGGATGTGGAAAAGGTGGCCATCGGCGGCGGTATCAGCGCAGCGGAGGCTCTGCTGCCTGCGATTCAGGCCGAGTTGGATTGGCTGTTTGAGCGCTGCACAGTCATGCCGACGGTCAAGCCGGAGCTGGTGCGCTGCCGCTATGGCAACGATGCCAACCTGCTCGGTGCCCTGAAGCTGTTCTTTGAACAGAACCCCGCCTGAACCAGAACAAAATAGGATAGGAGTAGAAACTTATGAGCGTTTTCCGTGATGATTTCCTGTGGGGCGGTGCCTGTGCAGCCAACCAGTTCGAGGGCGCATGGGACGTGGATGGCAAAGGCCCCAGTATCCCTGACCTGTGCACCAATGGCTCTCACACCAGCCCGAAATGGGTGACAACTGCTGTCCGCTCCGACCGGCTGTATCCCAGCCATGAGGCCATCGACTTCTACCACCACTACGAGGAGGACATTGCTCTCTTCGCCGAGATGGGCTTCAAGACCTTCCGCACCTCCATCAACTGGACCCGCATTTTCCCCACCGGCATGGAGACCGAGCCGAACGAGAAGGGCCTTGAATTCTATGACAAGGTCTTTGACTGCTGCAAGAAGCACGGCATCGAACCGCTGGTCACCATCAGTCACTACGAGCTGCCCTATGCGCTGGTGGAAAAATACAACGGCTGGGCCAGCCGGGAACTCATCGAGTTCTATATGAACTACTGCAAGGCTATTTTTGAGCGGTACAAGGATAAGGTCAAGTACTGGCTGACCTTCAACGAGATCAACTGCGGCACCATGCCCATGGGCGCAATCCTGGAAACAGGCACCATCCGGGGCTTTGAAGGCCCTACCGACAAGGTGCCGGACAACAAGCAGGAGCGCTTTCAGGCGCTGCATCACCAGTTTGTGGCCAGTGCAGAGGCTGTCCGGTATGCCCACGACCACTACCCTCAGTTCAAGATGGGCTGCATGATCTGCTTTATCACCAGCTACGCACTGACCTGCGACCCGGCCGACGAGATCGCTAACCAGAAGGCCATGCAGATCAGCAACTGGTTCTGCTCTGATATGCATGTCCGCGGCGAGTATCCTTCTTACATGAAGCGCTATTTTGCCGAGAATAACATCACCATCCGGCAAGAGCCGGAGGATGCTGCCATCCTGAAGGCCGGTACTGTCGATTTCTACACCTTCAGCTACTATATGTCCAACTGCATCACCACCCACAAGGATGCCGATGATGTGGGCGGCAACATCATTGCTGGTAAGAAGAATCCTTACCTGAAAGCCTCCGACTGGGGCTGGCAGATCGATCCCGTTGGTCTGCGCTACACCCTCAATGAGATCTACGACCGCTACCGCATTCCCCTGATGGTGGTGGAAAACGGCCTGGGCGCTTACGACAAGAAGGATGCCGACGGAAAGATCCACGACAGCTACCGCATCGACTACCTGCGTGCCCACATCGAGCAGATGGCCGAGGCTGTAAAGGACGGCGTGGATCTGATGGGCTACACCCCCTGGGGCTGCATCGATCTGGTGAGTGCCTCCACCGGTGAGATGGCAAAGCGCTACGGCTTCATCTACGTCAACAAGTTTGACGACGGCACCGGCGACCTGAGCCGCGAAAAGAAGGACAGCTTCTACTGGTATCAGAAGGTCATTGCCACCAACGGCGAAGATTTAGGATAACAAAATAGACCTCCGGGTGCCATGTTTGCAGTACCGGGGGTCTGTCTTTTTGAAAGAAGGAGGTCATTTATGGAAAAGGCATTTTGCTGTGCGCCGGATTTTCCGGTGGTTCAGACAAATTATGGTCCGGTGCGGGGATATCGCTTCCGGGAGATCAGCAGCTTCAAGGGCATCCCGTATGGGCGGGCGGTGCGCTTCCATGCACCCCAGCCGCCCCAGCCTTGGGCAGAGCCGCTGGACGCTTCCAGTTACGGCTGCGTCTGCCCTCTGCTGAGCATCGATAAGCCCAGCGGCGAACTGCGTGTGCCCCACCGCTACTGGGTGCAGGATGAGGACTGCCTGAACCTGAATATCTGGACCCCGGCCTGCGATGCCCAAAAGCGGCCGGTGATGGTCTGGCTCCATGGCGGCGGATTTTTTGCCGGCTCGTCCATTGAGCAGGTGGCCTACGAGGGCGGAAACATGGCGCGGGAAGGGGACTGCGTGGTGGTGTCACTGAACCACCGGCTGAACATCCTGGGCTACTTGGATCTCTCCGATTTTGGGGAGGAGTACGCAAACTCCGGCAATGCGGGTGGGGATGATATCATCCTGGCACTGCGGTGGGTGCGGGACAATATTGCAGCGTTTGGCGGCGATCCCGGCTGCGTGACGGTATTCGGCCAGTCCGGCGGCGGTGCCAAAGTGACAACGCTGCTACAGACCCCGGCAGCAGATGGCCTGTACCACAGGGCGATGATAATGAGTGGTGTGCTGGAAGGTTTGCTGAACGACAGTGTCGGCAGCGGCAGGGACTGTGTGCAGGCGCTGATGCAGGAGCTTGACGTGCAGACAGCACAGCAGCTGGAAACTGTGCCCTACCACCAACTGGCGCAGGCTTACCGGAACGTCAGCCCGGCTCTGAAAGCAAAAGGCGCGAACGTGGGCCAAAGTCCCCACCCGAACCGCTTCTATCTTGGAGATCCGCTCCAAAACGGCAGTGGGTTTCGGCCCGAGACTGCAAACGTTCCGGTGCTGATCGGTACGGTTTATTCGGAGTTCTACGGTTTCTTTGATGGTCTGAAAGGAGTCGGCCCGGAGGAAGCAGTGGGCCTGTCTGCCGCAGAGACCCTGCGGGAGCAGTTCCGCACTGCCTACCCGCACC
Organism: Faecalibacterium sp. DFI.5.82; assembly: GCF_029076575.1. NCBI lineage: Bacteria > Bacillati > Bacillota > Clostridia > Eubacteriales > Oscillospiraceae > Faecalibacterium > Faecalibacterium sp. DFI.5.82. The sequence continues at coordinate 413,313 of NZ_JARFIS010000002.1, read as the reverse complement.
GCCCGGAGGAAGACCTGCTGCTGGCAGATACCAGCTTCCGCGCCCCCACGATCAAATATGTCCGGGAGCGTGCCAAGGCGGGCGGAAAGGTGTACAGTTATCTGTTTGATCAGGACTTCCCTCTGATGGGGAAAAGTACCCCGTGGCACTGTGCGGATATCCCATTTGTGTTCCACAACACAGAGCTTGTGCCGGTGTGTGCCTTTGAGGGAGCAAAGCAGCTGGAAACGGAAATTTTTGGCGCTGTGATGCAGTTTGCCCGTACCGGTGCGCCGGGCTGGGCTGCCAGTACGGAGGATGTGGAACAGACCATGCTTTTCGGCCCCCAAAGCCGTCTGGTGCAGAATCACGATCACGCACTGATCGAAGCATTGGCACCCTTCACAGATTTACGGATGAAAAAAGCGACCCGGGCAGGCGGACAGATCCAGCATTAAAAAGCGCTGTTCAATACGCGGGAATTCCGGGAAACATAAAGCAGAACAGGCATCCTGCGTTACCGCTTGGCGGTATCGGGCAGGATGCCTGTTCTGCTATGATGAAGAAGAATGGGGGGAGAATGGCTCAGTTGAGGAACTTTTCGTTCAGGGGCACGCCAAAGTCGCGGGCGGTGCTGCCCCGGCCAGCAGTGCGCCGGCTGCCGTCAGCACGGCTTCCTCTGGGGTGGCTGCACAGCAGCCGGAAGGAAGCCGCACGGCAGGATGTGGACCGCCGCATCGTTCCCGTGGTGCTGGATGCCGTGTTTCAGGAGGTGCAGTTTGCACCCAATGGCCGGATCACCTGCTGATGTCCTGCGGGAAAAGTTTGCCCGGCAGCTGAAGTGGTGTACCGATGTTATGGATGTTTTTGCACCCTGAATGGGGCTGAAATAAAAAATGCAGTACCTTCTCTGCGCTTTTTCGCATGGAAGGTACTGCATTTTTGCCTGCTGCCTTATCTGTGCGGAATGGATGCTGCACGCGGCATTACCTGAAATCCCGCAGCCGCTCCTGCGAAAGCTGGGCCTGCAGGAAGGTCCAGGCGGCATCGAGCTCGGTGTTGAGCAGGTAGGCCTGATTCTGCTGGACATAGAGATAAATGGCATCCGGTGTGCGGTAGGCCAGATGGATGCTCTGCCAGTTGTAGTGGCGGCTGGGCTCGGACTTGTCCTGCTCACCGGCCATCCAGACATCCAGCCCGGCATTGCTCAGCTCCAGCCGGTAGAAGGGGCGGGGGAGGCCCAGCTTGCGGATCTGGTTCTTGAGGTTATGGAAGAAGGTCCAGAACCACACGGCGGGCAGGCCCAGCGCCACCACCGCAAGAACGACCGTCAGCAGGGGGGCACCCTCCCGCTGGCCGACCTGCGAGAGGCAGATGCCGGCAAATACCAGCAGGATGGCCGTAAAAAGCAGAGGCCGGTGCCAGGCTTTTTTGTGGCGCAAAAGGTCAAAGGCTGCAAATTTGTGGAAGGAACCTGCATCCATCTCCACGGAAATGCTCAAGACTTGGGGCATGGAAAATCACTCCTTTTTAGGCATCGTACCATATTCTTTTCAAACAAGCAAGGTAAATCTTGCAAAATTGCCGCAAAACATGGTAGAATAAGGCATTGATCGAGAAAAAATTCTTTGCCGGGAGGGGTGGCTTTGCACCGTTCAATGACGCTGAAACAGCGGATCACGCTGGGGCTGGCGGCCTTTCTGCTGGCGCTGGCGGCACAGATCTTTCTCAGCTTCTACCAGTCCGGCACGGTGTTGCGGGAACTGGATGACCAGATGGGCAGGTTCAACGCCATCAGCCGCTTTCAGGATGGGGTGGAGCGGAGCCTGACTGCCCTGAGCGATTACCGCTGGGAATATGGGGACGCGGACGAGCTGCTGATGGAGCTGGACGCGGCATTCTCCACCACCAATGCCTGGCTCTGGCGGATCGATGGAGACCTGAGCATGGTCAGCGAGGAGCAGTATCTCTTATACAATGCGGTATGTACCACCTACAAGAGCTACACGGCGCTGGTAAAGCAGCTGGAAGAAGCTGTCCGGGCAGGGGACGATGCCGGGGCAGCACAGCTCTACTATAACAAGGTGTCGCCCTGCGGCAGCTATCTGGGCCAGTATACCCAGCAGCTGCTCAACACGGCCATCTCCGATGCGCAGGGCACCTACACCGAGGTCTCGGCCCTGAGCAGCCGGGTCAAGTGGGCCCAGACGGTCGTGGCGGTGGTCTGCCTGGTGCTGGGCTGCGTGATGGCGTGGTCGGTGCTGCGGCTGCTGGGGCCGGTGCAGCAGATGATCGGCGCATCGCAGGAGATCATTGCGGGCGGGTACGACACCCCCGATGTGCCGGTGCCCCGGGAACACAATGAGATCGGTCAGCTGACCGATGCCTTCAACCGGATGAAGCATTCCATGGCCCAGCAGATGAACACCCTGCGGGAGAAGAATGAGATGGAGCGAGAGCTCCACCAGCAAAAGACCGCCGCACTGGAGCTGCAGAACCGGATGGAGCGCAGCCGGATGCAGCAATTGCGCAGTCAGATCGACCCGCATTTCCTGTTCAACACTCTGAACGTCATATTGCAGACAGCAGGGCAGGAGAAAGCCTACCGCACCCAGGCGCTGATCACGGCGCTGAGCCATCTGCTGCGGTACAGCCTGATGAGCAATGATGAGCAGGTGCCGCTGGCCCGCGAGGTGCGGATCGTGGATGAATACTACTCCATCTATCACGTCCGCTTTGGGGACCGTGTGAAGATGCGGTGGCGCATCTCGGATTCCATTGACCTGACGGAGACGATGGTGCCTTCGTTTATTTTGCAGCCCATCGTGGAAAATGCCTTCAAGCACGGCATTGCCCCCAAGGAAGAGGGCGGTGCGGTGCGCATCCGCATCACGCCGCTGCGGGAGCAGGGGCTGCTGCGGATCAGTGTGTGCGACAACGGCCTGGGCATTGAACCGGAGCAGCTGGCCCAGCTGCAGGCGGGGCTGGCGGCCCCCGGCGACCGGTGGGAGCACATTGGTGTGTATAACGTGGCGGCGCGCCTGCGGCTGCTGGACAAGCGCTGCCGGTTCGAGGTGCGCTCGCACCCGGGGCGGGGCACGGCGGTGAGCCTGTATCTGCCCCTTGTGGAGCTGGAAGAGGAGGACTTTGACGAATGATACGCCTGTTGATCGCGGACGACGAGTGCCTGGAGCGGGAAGCCCTGACCGAAATGGTCTCCCGCCGCTTTGAGCATGAGGTGGTGCTGGAGACCGCCGAAAATGGCCGCAAGGCCGCCGATACTGCCATCCTGTGGGGGGCAGACCTCATTTTGATGGACATCGAGATGCCGGGCATGAGCGGCCTGGATGCCGCCCGCGCCGTGCTGGCCCAGCGCCCCGGGTGCCGGGTCATCTTTGTCACGGCGTACAGCCTGTTCCAGTATGCTCACGAGGCTGTACATCTGGGAGCCTGTGATTATCTGCTCAAGCCCGTGGACCCGGACGAGCTGGAAGCCTCCATCCGGCGGGCCATGCGCCAGATCGAGACAGAGCGCAAGCTGGAGGCACTGGCCCCGGTGCAGCCGGAGCCGATGGAGCCTGCTGCCCCGGCGGCAGGACCGGACGATGCCGAGAACAGCCAGAACGCGCTGGTCATGGCCCATGTGCGGCGGTATCTGGAGGACAACTATATGTTCGATATCTCGCTGGACAGTGTGGGCGAGATCCTCCACATCAGCCCGGCGTACCTCTCTGCACAGTTCAAAAAGTACCAGAAGATGAACTTCCTCGACTGCCTGACGGAGCTGCGCATCAACGCGGCCAAGGAGCTGCTGACAGACCCCTTCCGCTCCTCGGCAGAGGTGGCCTCCATGGTGGGCTATGAGGATGCCAGCTACTTTGCCCGCGCCTTCAAGAAGCGGACAGGGGAGACTCCCACCCAGTACCGCAAGCACGCTCTCCGGGAAAAACGGGGTCCCGCTCCGGAGGGGCTGCTGTGAGCGCCCGCATCTCCCGGCGGCAGCTGCTGCTGGCTGCAGCGGGCACGGCACTGGAGCTGTGTGCCTGCAAAAAGCAGCAGGCTGCAGAGGAACAGCCGGAGCTCATCCTGCGCTACGCCGAGAACCAGCCTGATGATTACCCCACCACCGTGGCAGCGCGGGCCTTTGCCGAAAAGGTGAAGGAGCGCACGGAAGGGCGGGTGAAGATCGCCGTGTACAGCAAGGGTGAGCTGGGGGCGGAGATGAGCGTCATCCAGCAGATACAGTTTGGCGGCATCGACTTTGCCCGCGTCTCCCTGAGCCAGCTGGCAGAATACATGCCTGCCCTGAACGTGCTGCAGCTGCCGTTCCTCTATCAGGATGCCGGCCAGATGTGGCGTGTGCTGGACGGAAACATCGGGGACGAGTTCCTGACCCGGCTGGATGATATCGACCTGACCGGGCTTTCCTGGTTCGATGCCGGTGTGCGCAGCTTTTACACCCGCCGGAAGGTCACCTGTCTGGCAGAGCTGCAGGGGCTGCGGCTTCGTGTACAGGAATCCGACACCATGAGCATGATGGTCTCGGCTCTGGGAGCCGACCCGGTGCAGGTGGTGTACAGTCAGGTGTACGCAGCCCTGCACAATGGCCAGATCGATGGGGCGGAGAACAACTGGCCCAGCTATGAGGCCATGAGCCATTACGAGGTGGCTCCCTACTTCCTGCGGGATGAGCACACCCGTGTGCCGGAGATCCAGCTGGCCAGCATCCCGGCAATGGAGAAGCTGGCCGCGCTGGACCCGACATTCCCGGGCATCCTGCGCAGCTGTGCGCGGGAGTCGGCGCTGATCGAGCGCACCCTCTGGGCTGAACAGGAAGCCGGGGCAGAACAGGATATGCTGGCCCGCGGCATCGTGGTCACGGAGCTTTCCAGCGAGGAAAAACAGAAATTCCGCGCTGCAGTCCAGCCCCTGTACGATCAGTTTGCGGAACAGGCGGAGCTGATCGCCCGAATTCAGAAAAGCTAAAAATATCAGGAAGAATCCCAGTTGTTGGCAGGTATGCCCAATGACTGGGATTTTTATTTGTGCAGAGTGTACAGAAGTTGTTTTCACATTTTTTCAAAAAACAGGACATTTTTTGAAACCCCTTGTTCTGACCAAGAAATTTTGCTAAAGTGTGAACAGTGAATGAACGACAGCACCGCACCTGTGCAGGAAGGTGCTGCCGGAAGGAAACAGAAGAACATATTTCAGGAGGATTTTACCATGAAAAAGATCTCTCGTCGCAGCTTTCTCGCCGTTGCCGGTGCAGCTACCGCAGCTGCTGCCCTGACCGCATGTGGCGGCTCTTCCAGTTCCACTACAACCTCTGCCGCCGGTTCCACCGCCGCTTCTGCTGCCGGTGATGCTACCGCTGCTGCCAATGATCCCAAGGTCACCCTGGTCTACGCTGAGGTCAACCCGCTGGATACCATCGTCGGCCAGACCGCTACCCACTTCAAGGAGAAGGTCGAAGAGCTGACCGGCGGCTCCGTTGTCATCGATGTGCAGGCTTCCGGTGTTCTGGGCTCCGAGAACGACGTTCTGGACGCGATCCTGGGCGGCTCCACTTCCATCGATATGAGCCGTATCTCCGCTTTTGCACTGACCAGCTATGGCTGCAACAAGTCCAAGCTGCTGAGCATCCCCTTCACCTTTGAGAACCGTGCACACTTCTGGAACTTTGCCAACAGCGATCTGGCACCTGAGTTCCTGAACGAGCCCCAGGAGCTGGGCCTGCCCGTTCGCGGCATCTTCTACGGCGAGGAGGGCTTCCGCCACTTCTTCACCGTCAATCCCGTTTCCGGCATTGAGGATTTCAAGGGCCTGAAGCTCCGCGTGTCCAACGACCCCGTTATGAACGGCATGGTCGAGGGCCTGGGCGCAAACCCCACCGTCGTTTCCTTCGGTGAGCTGTACAGCGCACTGCAGACCGGCGTTGTCGATGGCGCTGAGCAGCCCATCGCAAACTACAAGTCCAACGCTTTCCCCGAGGTTGCCAACAACCTGATCCTGGACGGCCACACCCTGGGCGCTATCCAGGCTGTTATCACCGATAACGCATGGGCAAAGCTGACCGAGAACCAGCAGGCTGCCATCATGGAGGCCGGTGCTGACACCCAGAAGTTCAACGCTGACCTGTCTGAGACCGCTGAGAACAAGGTTCTGGACGAGCTGAAGTCCTCCGGCTGCAACGTGATCGATGTTCCCGATAAGGCACCCTGGCAGGAAGCATGTGCTAAGGTCATCAGCGACAACACCTCCGATCAGGCTGAGCTGTACCAGAAGCTGCTGGACATGAAGGCATAAGCAAACGCGCCTTTTCCGTGCAAGAATAAAATGGCCCGGCGGGGACAACGGGAGATCTGCCCGCTGCCCTGCCGGGCTTTTATCGTAAAGGAGGAAACCTTATGCCGAAAATCTTTACCACATTGGATAAGATCAAACCGGCGTACGACATTACCTATAAGGTGGTGCTGTTCATCTGCAAGCTTTTGCTGATCTTGGACATCCTCATCACCACCATGTCGGTCATTGGCCGTTACGTCCCCTTTATCCCGGACCCTGCCTGGTCGGAAGAGGTGGTGCTGACCTGTATGAGCTACATGGCCGTGCTGAGCGCAGCGCTGGCCATCCGCCGCGGTGCCCACATCCGCATGACCGCCTTTGATGTCTACCTGCCCAAGAAGGTCGTCAAAGCGCTGGACATCCTGGCCGACATTGCAGTGATGGTGCTGGGCATCATTATGATGGTGGTGGGCTGGAACTACGCCACCACCCTGGGCGGCCGCGGCTTCTACGTTTCCATGCCCTGGCTGAGCCGCTTCTGGATGTACTTCCCCGTGCCGCTGGCCGGTGTTGCCATGATCGTGTTCGAGTTTGAGTCCATCTACAACCACATCAAGAGCCTGTTTGTAAAGGAGGAGAATTGATATGACAGTTCAGACACTGGCGATCCTTGTCCTTCTGGTCAGTTTCTTTGTGATGATCTTCCTGCGGTTCCCCATTGCATACGCCGTTGGCCTTTCCAGTGTGTTCTGCCTGATGGTGCAGGGCCAGGCCCTTACGGATGTCTGCCGTCTGATGGTCAAGGGCATCTCGTCCTTCAGCCTGATGGCCGTGCCTTTCTTCATCACCATGGGCGTGCTCATGGGCTCCGGCGGCATCTCTGAAAAGCTGATCGCTCTGGCCGATGCCTGCGTCGGCTGGATGCGCGGCGGCATGGCCATGGTCAACATCGTGGCTTCCTACTTCTTCGGCGGCATTTCCGGTTCCGCTTCCGCCGATACTGCTTCCATCGGCTCCATTATGATCCCCATGATGGTGGATCAGGGCTATGATGCCGACTTCTCCACTGCTGTTACCATTACCTCCTCCTGCGAGGGTCTGCTGGTTCCCCCGAGCCATAACATGGTCATCTACGCCACCACCGCCGGCGGCATCTCTGTGGGCAGCCTGTTCCTGGCCGGCTACCTGCCCGGCGCTCTGCTGGCCATCGTCCTGATGATCGGCTCCTACATCATCTCCGTCAAGGAAAACTACCCCAAGGGCTCGCCCTTCAGCATCAAGGGCTTCATCAAGCAGCTGGGTACTTCCATCTGGGCATTGGCTGCCGTTGTCATCGTTGTCTTTGGCGTTGTGGGCGGCGTGTTCACCGCCACGGAGTCCGCTGCTATCGCTGTTATCTACTCCCTGTTCGTGTCCGTGTTCATTTACAAGGGCCTGGATTGGAAGGGCGTATGGTACGCTCTGGACGAGTGCGTGAACACCCTGTCCATCGTCCTGATCCTGATCGCCACCTCTGCTGTGTTCGGCAACTGCCTGACCATGCTGCATGTGCCTGATCTGGCCGCAAACGCCATCACCAGCGTGACCGACAACCCCTACATCATCGCCCTGCTCATCGATGTCATCATTCTGGTTTTGGGCTGCATCATGGATATGGCTCCCATCATCCTGATCGCTACCCCCATCCTGCTGCCCATTGCAACCTCCATCGGCATCGACCCCATCCAGTTCGGTATCATCGTGGTGCTGAACTGCGGCATTGGCCTGCTGACTCCTCCTGTCGGCGCTGTTCTGTTCATCGGCTCTGCCGTTGCAAAGCGCCCCATGGAAAAGGTCGTCAAGGCCACCCTGCCGTTCTACCTGTGCATGTTCATCGCCCTGCTGTTGCTGACCTTTATTCCCGACATCAGCCTGGCCATCCCCAAGCTGCTGGGCGGCTACGTCAGCCCCATTGCAAACCCGCTGGGCCCGGTGTTCGTCCACTGATAAGCGTGTGAACAGATTTCTTCTCCTGAAACAATAACGTACCTGAAAGAACCATCCCCATGGCGTGATCTCCGCGCCGGGGGATGGTTCTTTGTTTACAGAGTGGGTCAAACCGGTCCGCATTCTGTAATTGCCACTTGACCCAACCCGTGGTATAATGAAAGAATCGAATACTATGGGAACAAAGGACAGGGGTCAGAACAGAAAATGGCAAAACGAAAGCGAAAAACAACTGCAAAGCGCGCGTCTGCACGCAGAAAAAGCCGGGCCGAGGAGCGGATGCCGGCGGGGCTGGGCACCCTGTTTGTGGGGCTGCTGCTCATTGTGCTGGCGTTCGTGGAGGGAGACTCCGTCTGGAAGAGCGCTCACCAGATCCTATTCGGGCTGTTCGGCTGCGGCAGCTTTGTGCTGGGCGCGGCGGTGTGCTATCTGGCCATCCTCTACACCCGGGGGCAGGACCTGCTGATGCAGGTGTTCAAGCTGCTGCTGGGGCTGATCTTTGCCAGCGGCACGGTCATCGTGTTTTCGGATATCCCCGCCGACCTGACCGCTGCCCAGATGATCGCTGCCTGCTACCAGAACGGCGCGAACGCCTGGCTGGGCGGCGGCGTGCTGGGCACTCTGCTGGGCGGCAACCTGCTCCTGCTCTGCGGGCGGCCTGCGGCCAATCTGGTCATGGCGGTGCTGGCCCTGTGCGCCAGCCTGTATATCTTTGATATCACCCCTGCCGAGTGCTGGCAGTGGCTCTGCAATGTGGGCGGCGGCGTGCATGAAAAAGGCGTGGCGGTCTATGAACAGAACGCCGCCCGCCGTGCTGAGCGCCTTGCGGCCCGGCAGGCGGAAGAGGAGTACTGCGCCGAGGAACCTGCGGACGATTACGATGATAATTTCGATGAGGAAGACGTGCCCGGCGGCATTCCGGTGCCCGGGTGGCTGTCCGGCGTGTTCAGCTGGGGCCACAAGGTGACCAAGGAGATGGAGGGCGAAGCGGAACCTGTTCCCGTGGACGATTCTCTGGGCTACGAGCCGCCTGCGCCGGTGGAGCCGGAACCGGCTCCCGCCCAGCCTGCCCCAGCCTTTGAGCCGGTCAAGGTGACCTCCAACCATCCCCGCGCGGCGTTTGATATCGATCTTGGGCCGGATACCTCTGTTTCCGAGGGCGGAAGCGAGCCCATTGAGCCCATCATCATCGGGCCGGGCGGCACCTTTGGGCAGGACCCGCTCCAAAAGGCCCCGCCCCGGGCCATCGTCAAACCGGTGGTGCCGGATGCCGTGGAGACTGCCGCCGAGGATTTCTTCGCGCCCGCCGGATCGCCTGCTCCGGCCCCGGTGGTGAACCCCACCGTGCCGCCTGCGGCCCCGGAAGCCCCTGTGGCTGCACCGGCAGAGCCCGAGCAGCCTGAGATGCCGATGTTCCAGACCCCCACCCTGCCCACTACGGATGAGCCGGTGGTGCCGGTGCGGGTCAGCGCGGAAAACGCGGTGGCCATGCGCAGTGAACCGGACGAGGACGGCTGGATCAGCATTACCAGCGAACCGGTGGAGGAAAAAGACCTGAACACGCTGGTGGCGGCCGCCATGGAAAAACCCGCCGCAGGCGAGCAGGCTGCCGCCACCGCCCCGGCCGAGGAGCCGGAGGTGGTGGAGACCTTCCAGTATCAGTACCCCAGCATCGAGCTGTTTGAAAAATCTGCCGAGGAGGGTGACCCCGGTGCCCAGGACGAGCTGAAGGCCAACGCCCAGAAGCTGGTGGACACGCTGGAAAGCTTCGGCGTGCGCACCCGAGTGCTGGATATTTCGCGGGGACCCTCCGTTACCCGGTATGAGGTCCAGCCCATGGCGGGCGTGAAGATCAGCCGCATCACCTCGCTGGCCGATGATATCGCCCTGAACCTTGCCGTGGCCGATGTCCGCATGGAAGCACCCATCCCCGGCAAGCCTGCCGTGGGCATCGAGGTGCCCAACCACAAAAAGACCCCCGTTTTTATCCGCAGTGTCTTTGAAAGCCAGGCCTTCCTGCGGATGACTTCGCCCTTGGGCGTGGCGCTGGGCAAGGACATTGCCGGTGTGGCCCAGGTGGCCGACCTGTGCAAGATGCCCCATCTGCTCATCGCAGGCAGCACCGGCAGTGGTAAATCTGTCTGTGTGAACAGCATCATCATCAGCATTCTGTTCCGCTCCAGCCCCGAGGACGTGAAGCTCATGCTCATCGACCCCAAGGTGGTGGAGCTGGCTGAATACAACGGCATCCCCCACCTGCTGATGCCTGTCATCACCGAGCCGAAAAAGGCAGCGGGTGCTCTGAGCAGCGCGGTGCAGGAGATGGAGCGCCGCTACCACCTGTTTGCGGAAAACAATGTCCGTGACATCAAATCCTTCAACAAGCTGGCGGCCACCGACCCCATGCTGGAAAAGATGCCCTATATCGCCATCATCATTGACGAGCTGGCCGATCTGATGATGGTCGTGGGCAAGGACGTGGAGGATTCCATCTGCCGGATTGCCCAGAAGGCCCGTGCCGCCGGAATGCACCTCATCGTTGCCACCCAGCGCCCCAGCGTGGATGTCATCACTGGCCTGATCAAGGCCAACATCCCCAGCCGCATTGCCTTTGCCGTGTCCAGCCAGGTGGACAGCCGTACCATTCTGGATGGTGCCGGTGCCGAGAAGCTGCTGGGCCAGGGCGATATGCTCTTTATGCCTGTGGGCGCGCCCAAGCCGGTGCGTATCCAGGGCACTTTTGTGCGGGATGAGGAGATCAGCCGCGTGCTGGACTTCATCAAGCAGAGCGCCACCGTCCAGTACGACGAGGCCATGATCGAAGCCATGGAAAAGCACGCCATTCAGGATGGCAAGAAGGGTGCATCCTCTGCAGATGCGGATGAGGAGACCGGCAGCGACCCGATGCTCAAGCAGGCCGTTGAGGTGGTCATCGATGCCGGGCAGGCATCCACCAGCCTGCTGCAGCGCCGCTGTAAGCTGGGCTATGCCCGCGCCGCCCGCATCATGGATGAGATGGAGCAGAAGGGCATCATCGGCCCCTATGAGGGTGCCAAGCCCCGCGCTGTCCTCATCAGCCGCCAGCAGTGGCTGGAAATGCAGATGAATCAGCCGGAGGAATAAGAACACAAGCAACACTTCTCTTGGCTCCCTGTTAGGGGAGCAGACAGAGAGGTTTAAACAGTGAGGAACACTATGGACAACTCTTCCCCGATCTACACCGAATTTCTTCCCATCAGCCGGGCGGACATGGAAGCCCGGGGCTGGGATCAGCTGGACTTCGTGGTGGTGGGCGGCGATGCCTACGTTGACCACCCCAGCTTTGGCACCGCCATCATCAGCCGCCTGCTGGAGGCCGAGGGCTATAAGGTCGGCGTGCTGGCCCAGCCCCGCTATTCCGACTGCGAGGACTTCAAGCGGTTTGGCAGGCCGAAGTACGGCTTTTTCATCGGCGGCGGCAACGTGGACAGCATGGTGAGCCACTACTCTGTGGCAAAAATTCCGCGTGCCGAGGACGAATACTCTCCCGGCGGCATCGGCGGCGCGCGGCCTGACCGCAGCGCCACCGTTTACACCAGGCTGGCCAAGGAGGCCTACCCCGACCTGCCTGTGATCCTGGGCGGTCTGGAGGCATCTCTGCGCCGGTTTGCCCACTACGATTACTGGCTGGACACCGTTCTGCCCAGCATTGCGGAGGACTCCGGAGCCGATCTCATCAGCTTTGGCATGGGCGAGCACCAGACCGTGGAGATCGCCCGGCGGCTGGCGGCAGGGGAGCCGGTGGAGTCCATCACCGATGTGGACGGTACCTGCTACCTGACCGACTTTGACCACCTGCCTGAAAAGTATGTGGAGTGCGCCGGTTTCCGGAAAGTGGCCTCCGATAAGGTGGCCTACGCCAAAGCCTGCCGCATCCAGATGGACAATCAGGATGTGGTCAGCGGCCAGATCATTGTCCAGAAGCAGAGTGAAAAGTATCTTGTGCAGAACATCCCGGCAAAGCCGCTGGTGCGCTGGGAGCTGGACAAGGTGTATGCGCTGCCCTACACCCGCCGCTACCACCCCATCTACGAGAGCATGGGCGGCGTGCCTGCCATCCGGGAGGTGCAGTTCTCCATCATCCAGAACCGCGGCTGCTTCGGCGGCTGCAACTTCTGCGCCATCCAGCTGCATCAGGGCCGCCGGGTCACCAGCCGCAGTGCCGACAGCATTGTGGCCGAGGCCGAGCGGATGACCCACGAGCCTGATTTCAAGGGCTACATCCATGATATCGGCGGCCCCACCGCCAACTTCCGGTTCCCATCCTGTCGGGAGCAGATGCTGCGGGGCATGTGCAATGGCGGCAAGCACTGCCTGGCCCCCACCACCTGCTCCCACATGATCGTAGATCACAGCGATTACCTCAAGATCCTGCGCCGTGTCCGGGAACTGCCCGGCGTGAAAAAGGTGTTCATCCGCAGCGGCATCCGGTTCGATTACCTGATGGCTGACCCGGACGACACCTTCTTCAAGGAGCTGGTGGAGTATCACGTCTCCGGCCAGCTGAAGGTGGCCCCGGAGCACTGCGCCCCCAATACACTGGCCTACATGGGCAAGCCGCCCATCCAGACCTTCAACAAGTTCAAGGATAAGTTCTACGAACTGAGCAAGAAGGCGGGCAAAAAGCAGTACCTCGTGCCCTACCTGATGTCCAGCCACCCGGGCAGCACCCTGAGCGATGCCGTCTATCTGGCCGAGTATCTCTACAAAAACCACATGCGCCCCGAGCAGGTGCAGGATTTCTATCCCACCCCCGGCACGGTGAGCACCTGCATGTTCTACACCGGCCTTGACCCCTACACCCTCAAGCCCGTGTTCGTGGAAAAGACCGCGGAGGGAAAAGCGCTCCAGCGCGCCCTGCTCCAGTATTACGAACCCCGCAATGCCGAAAAGGTCATCAAGGCGCTGAAAATGACCCACAGGGAAGATCTGATCCCGCTGCTGGTGCCCGCCGAGGGCCGCCGCGCGATCCAGCGCTCTGCCCGCCGGGCCGAGCCTGCCGAGGTGACCATCCACAACGACGGCACCTATACGGTCCGCCCCAACAAGGGCAGGGGAGGCAGGAATCAGAGCCGCGGAACCGCCCCGGCCCGCACCGCAGGCGGCCGCCAGCCCAGCCCCGGCGCACGCTTTGCGCCCAACGGCACGGCACCCCGTAAGCCGAAGAATGATCAACAGAAAGAGAATACAGCGTGGAAAACTTCAAAAAAGAAAAAGTAAGCTTCTGGCGGCGCATTGCCGCGCTGGCCCTGGCGGCGGCGCTGGCCCTTGGCCTTGCCGCCTGTGATGCCTCGGCGGTGGTGCCGGGCAGCAGCACCCCTACGGTCAGCACTGCCCAGCCTGCCGGAGACGGCCAGACCGCCAACTTTGAGATGCACTTCCTGGATGTGGGGCAGGCCCTGAGCGTGCTGGTGGAATGTGACGGCCAGTATATGCTCTACGACGGCGGCAACGTGGACGATGGCAGCTATGTCGTCTCTTACCTGCAGAATCTCGGTGTGGAGGAGCTGCAGTATGTGTTCTGCTCCCACGCCCACGAGGATCATGTGGGCGGCCTGTCCGCTGCGCTGGCCTATTTCCCGGCAGACCATGTGTACAGCCCCGTGACAGAAGCCTCCACCAAGTGCTTTCAGGATTTCGTCAAGTACACCGGGCAGCAGGGCCTGCAGGTGGAGGTGCCCGCCGTGGGCACGGTCTGGCCGCTGGGTAGTGCCACTGTGACCATGCTGGGCCCTGTGGCGCAGTATGACAACACCAATGATACCTCCATCGTTCTGCGGGTGGACTACGGCTCCACCAGCTTTCTGCTCACCGGCGATATGGAATCGGATGCGGAGCGCGACCTCGTGAACAGCGGGGCCAACCTGAAGGCAGATGTTCTGCAGGTGGGTCACCACGGTTCCAGCACCAGCACGAGCTACATCTTCCTGAACGCCGTCCTGCCCGAGATGGGAATCATCTCCTGTGGTGTGAACAACAAGTACGGCCACCCCCACGAGGAGACCCTGAGCATCCTGCGGGATGCGGGCGTGGATGTTTACCGCACGGACCTGCTGGGGGCCATTGTGATCGGTTCCGATGGACAGAACTATACCATCCGCACCGAGAAAACGGCCACCGATGCTGAGCTCAACCCCACCGACCCGGCGGCAGCGTCCACCGCGCAGCAGGGGTATATCGGCAACGTGAACAGCAAAAAGTTCCACCTGCCCAGCTGTGCCAACCTCCCTGCGGAGAAGAACCAGATCCTCTTCTCCAGCTACGAGGAGGCCATTGCGGCAGGGTACAGCCCGTGTTCGAGCTGCATCAAGTAAACGCATATCAAACAAGCAGCGCCCTGCCGGGGTAAACCGGCAGGGCGCTGCTGTTTTCTGGGATCATTTTTTTCGCTTCTTGAAATTGACCGGCAGCGTTGTCCACCGCTCCCGGAAGAGGTACGCCGCATCCTTGGGCTGGCGCTGGCGGGTAAAGATGCCTTTTTTGTTGCCGTCCACCCGCAGGATGCCCTCGGTGGTCTGGAAATCGGCAAAATTCCACACCAGCTCACCCTGTACGAAATCGTAGTGGTCGAACACGGCGTGGGTCATCTCCAGATATTCATTCTGGTACTCGGCACTCCACATCACGCTGGGGAGCTTGTGCGTGCCGCTCAGGTTGTCGGTGCCGTACTCAGTGAAGATGAGCGGGCGGCCATGCAGGACCTTTGCCCAGCCGTCCATCTCATGGCGGAAGGCGGCTTCGGCATCCGCCAGCCCGGCCCCGCCCAGTACATACCAGCCGTAGTAGCGGTTCAGGCTGACGAAATCGGCAAAGCGCTGGCCCTTGCTGGTGTCGGGCAGGCTGGTCATCAGGACCGTATAAGTACGGGGGCGCTTCTGGGGGTCGAGGCGGCGGGCCAGCTCGAACAGGGGCTTGAAGTATTCCTCGGTGCCCGCGCTGGTGCACTGAGGCTCGTTGAGCAGGCTCCATGCGATGACCGAGGGGTGGTTTTTGTCCCGGTCGATCATATCGGTCAGGGCCGCCTTGTGGTTCTTGAGCAGCGCAGGCGTGGTCTCCTTCTCAAAAAAGCCCTGCTGCCTGCCGTTGCCCTGATTGGCGGCCAGGAAGTTGGCTGTGCTCTGCAGAAAGCCCACGGCGGGGACTTCGTCAATGATGAGGAAGCCCTCCTCATCGGCCATCTGGTAGATCTCCTCAGCGTAGGGGTAGTGGCTGGTGCGGAAGCAGTTTGCGCCGATCCACTTCATCAGCTCAAAATCCCGCTTGACGGTGGGCAGGTCGAGCCCACGGCCCCGGATGTCGGCATCCTCGTGCCGGCCGAAGCCCCGCAGATAGACCGGGCTGCCGTTGAGCAGGAAACGCCCGTGCCGGATCTCAAAGGTGCGGATGCCGATCCGATCCAGATACTCGTCCACCACTGCGCTGCCCTCGTGGATGCGAATGACCAGATCGTAGAGATAGGCGGCGTGGACATTCCACAGCTTGGCGTTTTTGACCACCAGCGTGCCGGTGGTGCCGGAGCTTTCGGCCACCCGGGTGGTGCCGTCGTAAAGCTCCACAGTCACGGGGTGGGGGCCGTTGGTGGTTACGGTATAGTCGATCTCGGCCCCGGTCTCGGTCAGGCGGTATCGTGTGGAATAGTCCAGCACCCGCTCCTTGGGCAGGGCCATCAGCCAGACGGGCCGGTGGATGCCGGCGTAGTTGTAAAAATCAAAGTAGGGTGCGGCGATCTTTCTGCCGTCCGCAAGGGTGCGTGTGGTGCCTGCGGGCAGCATCGTCTCGCTGAGCTCGTTGTTCGCCAGAACACTGAGCTTGTTGAACTGATTGTAGCGCACGATGTTGGTCACGGTGGCATCAAAGGGCAGGAAGCCGCCCTCGTGCTGGGCCACCTCCACGCCATTGACGAAGACCCGGGCCCGGTGGGTGACCGAGCCAAACCGGAGAACGATGTCCCAACCGCTCCATTCCGCAGGGACAAAAAAGCTGGTCTCATACCAGAAATCACCGCAGTATTCGCGGGAGGCCTTGTCGGTGAACAGGTCGCAGAAGGAGGCGGGCACCGGCATGGAAAGAGAGGAGGGCAGGTCCAGCGCCCATCCGGCCTCCACACCCTTGCTCTCGGGGTCGAAGCTGAAACGCCACATCCCGTCCAGGCCGATGAGACGGCGGGTGGTGGTAGCGCGGGGATACAGCAGGGAGCGGTTCATCAGGATGACCTCACATTCATCAGCCCGGCGGCATTTTGCGTGCCACAGGGGCGTTTGTTGTCTTTATATCCAGTATGACAGAAATTTTATAAAAGAGATAGAAAGATTTTTGAATAAATCCAGACTTTTTTCAGGAAAACAGGCGCTGCTCTGGGCAGAATACCTATTATCTCCGGCCTGATTTAAAAACTTCCGTAAAAGATGCCATAAAAAGTGAATGCTGGGAAAAAGAGGGAAAAACAGAATGTGAACGAACTGTGAAAATGTACAAAAACAATACCTTAAAATTGTACGAATTCACCTAAAAAATATTCTAACATTTTTTGATAAAAGTTTGTCATAATATTGGAGTACAAACTTGGATACAGCAGAAGAGACGCTGTACCGCTTGAATTGACCACCGAAGGAGAATACAATGGCAAATGAAATGCAAAAGACCACCCCGTTTGGGATGCGGGACAAGGTCGGCTATATGTTCGGCGATTTCGCCAACGATTTTACTTTTATCCTGTCGTCCAGCTTCCTGATGAAGTTCTATACCGACGTGATGGGCGTGAGCGCCGGTGTTGTGGGCATGATCATGATGATCGCCCGCTTTGTGGATGCCTTTACCGATGTGACCATGGGCCAGATCGTGGACCGCTCCAAGCCCACCAAGGACGGCAAGTTCCGCCCCTGGCTCAAGCGGATGTGCGGCCCTGTGGCCATCGCATCCTTCCTCATCTTCCAGTCCGGTCTGGCCGGGATGTCCTACGGCTTCAAGGTGGCATGGCTCTTTGTGACCTATATCCTGTGGGGCTCTATCTTCTACACCTCCGTCAACATCCCTTACGGCTCCATGGCCTCCGCCATCTCTGCTGACCCCAAGGATCGCGCAGAGCTGTCCACCTGGCGTACCATCGGCAGCACCCTGGCCAGCCTTGTGATCGGCGTTGGCACCCCCATGGTGGCTTACGTCACCGTCAATGGCCAGACGATCCTCTCCGGCAGCCGCATGACCATCATTGCAGGCGTTTTCTCTGTCTGCGCCATCCTCTGCTACCTGCTCTGCTTCAACCTGGTGCGTGAGCGTGTGGATGTGCCCGCCAACAACAGCAAGATGGACATTGGCAAGATGCTCAAGAGCGTGTTCACCAACCGTGCCCTGCTGGGCATCATTGCTGCCGCCCTCTTCCTGCTGCTGGCCATGCTGACCATGCAGGGCATGGCAGGCTATGTGTTCCCCAACTTCTACGGCAGCGCCGCCGCCCAGTCTACCGCTTCTCTGCTGAGCAGCGTGCTGATCCTGCTCGTCTGCGCACCCTTTGCCTCCAAGCTGGCCAACCGGTTCGGTAAAAAAGAGCTGGCCACCGTATCCTGCATCGTGGCCACGGTGCTGGAGGTCATCTGCTTTGTTCTCAAGCCCGCCAATGTCTGGGTCTATGTCGGCTTCTTCTGCGCCGCCTTCATCTGCCTGGGCTTCTTCAACACCATCATCTGGGCAATGATCACCGATGTCATCGATGATTCCGAGGTCCGCAACGGCATCCGTGAGGACGGCACCATCTATGCGGTCTACTCCTTTGCCCGCAAGCTGGGTCAGGCGTTCTCTTCCGGCCTGACCGGCGGCCTGCTGACCATGATCGGTTACAGCGCTGCCACTGCCTTTGACCCGGAGGTCACCATGGGCATCTTCAACATCTCCTGCATTGCCCCCGCCATCGGCTTCGTGGCCGTGGCCCTGAGCCTGTTCTTCATCTACCCCCTGACCAAACAGAAGGTGGAGGAGAACGTGGCCGCACTGGCACAGCGCCATAATAAGTAAGGAAACGGATCAAGCCGCCCACGGGAAATTCCTGTGGGCGGCTTGTTTCTGCTTCAAAATTGATGTATACTAATATATCAGGAATGACACAATGGCACGAGCGGAACAACAGGAAAAAGGAGCGGTGTACGATGCGGGTGGATCCTTTGCAGATCCTTACAAAGCTGGCAGCGGTGCAGAATATCCCGACCCGGCGGGTCACCCCGCCCTTTGAGGGGTTGGAAGAGTTTGACTACGGCCTGCGGCGATCGCTGGACCCCCAGTTCGACTGGCAGGAGTTCGGCCAGCTGCTGCTGGACAGCACCCCTGAAAATACCCTGCTGCTGGTGGAGGGCACCTTTGAGCTGCACTTTGCCCTGTTCCGCATCCCCGATGAAAAAAACACGGTCTTTCTCATTGGCCCCTGGACGGTGGGCCCCCGCACCCCGAGCGCCCGCAAATGGGTCAGGCGCTATCTGGGGGAAGCCGGAGAGGCCGCTGTGCAGGAGTACTACAACGGCGTGAAGATCCTGGAGGCCAGTGATTTCTATGGAGCCTTGCGGGTTGTGGTGGATACGATGTTCGGCTGCACTGTCCCGGTGCAGGAGCTGAAGGAATTCCTGCCCTTCCAGTTCCACCCGGATACCCGCTATTTCCACGAGCCGGAGTTCCAGAAGGAGATCCCGGTCACCATGCTGGAGCAGCGGTATGAATCGGAGAACCGCATTCTGGACGCGGTGGCCCGGGGCGATGAAGAAGCCGCCATCGAGGCCATGCACCAGCACTCCCGCTTTACCTATGGCGGCCGGTTCGAGGGGACGCTCTACCAGCAGAAGAACAAGATGATCGTGCTGAACACCCTGCTGCGCAAGGCCATTGAACCCAGCAAGGTGCATCCCTATTATATTGATGCCATTTCCAGTAAGTACAGCCGCATCATTGAGGAAGCCAACGAGGTGCCCAACGAGATGATGTGGCAGATGACGCGGGATTACTGTGCCTATGTCCGCCGCTACTCGCTGAAGGAGTATTCGCCCGCGGTGCAGAAGGTGATGAACTACGTCAACCTGAACGTGGCCGAGCCGCTGACACTGAAAAGTCTGGCCGCAATGTGCTTCATCAGCCCATCGTACCTGTCGGCATTGTTCAAGCAGGAGACCGGCAGCACTCTGATCGATTATATCAACACCCAGCGCGTCAACCGCGCGGCCCAGCTGCTGGTGCAGAACAACCACACCATTGCCGCCGTGGCCGAGGAAGTGGGCATTCTGGACGTGAATTATTTTACAAAGATCTTCAAAAAGACGCTGGGTGTCACCCCCACCCGCTACCGCCGCGAACACAAAGAAAAGTGAAAAATGAAAAAAATGCCCGGTTTTTCCCGGAAATGTACGTTTTGTGCAAAACTCCCGGGAAAAAACGGGCATTTTCTGTACAGAGAAATTTGTTGCATGAACAGAACGATGTTGTAACCATTTTGAAAGGATTTATGGATTTTTGGCATGGAATTTGGATGTATGTTGCATTTTCGACTGATTTTGTACTTGATAGCAAAAAGAATGTTGTACACAACAATATCAACTGTGAAGAATGCACAAAGAAATGACCGGAATCTTGTGAACTTGTCCCATTGCGAATGATTTTCCAGACGGTTATAATACAAACAGAAACCATGGAACATACATGTAAGTATATTCCATGAGATGCTGTGATATGCGAATGAAGGAGAACAAGATTATGAAAATGATTTCCCGTCGTGACTTTATGAAGGCTTCTGCTGTTGTGGGTGCTGCCGGCGTTCTGACCGCCTGCGGCGGCTCCTCCAGCTCCACTGCTGCTTCCTCTACCGCCGCTTCCTCTGCAGCTGCTTCTTCTGAGGCTGCAACCGGCAGCGCAAACGTCGGTGTCTGCATCTATCAGTTTGCTGATAACTTTATGACCCTGTACCGCACCGACCTGGAAGAGTACCTGAAGGACAAGGGCTACGCCGTGACCATCGTTGACGGCAAGAACGACCAGAACACCCAGACCGAGCAGATCAACACCTTCCTGCAGCAGGGCGTTGACGTTCTGATCATCAACCCTGTTCAGACCACCTCTGCACAGACCATCGTTGATACCATCAAGCCCTCCGAGACTCCCATCGTCTTCATCAACCGTGAGCCCGAAAAGGCTGTTCTGGATTCCTACGCAGGCAAGTGCTGCTACGTTGGCGCTGACGCACGTCAGTCCGGTACTTACCAGGGCGAGCTGATCCTGGAGACCGAGACCCAGGGCGATATCAACGGCGACGGCAAGATCACCTACATCATGTGCAAGGGCGACCCCGAGAACATCGATGCTCAGTACCGCACTGAGTACTCCATCAAGGCTCTGACCGATGCCGGCAAGGAAGTGGAGTGCCTGTACGAGTACCTGGACAACTGGGATCAGACCACCGCACAGCAGGACGTTGCAAACGCTTTGGCACAGTACGGCGAGAAGATCGAAGTTGTGTTCTGCAACAACGACGCAATGGCTCTGGGCGCTCTGCAGTCCATCGAGCAGGCTGGCCGTACCGTTGGCAAGGACATCTACCTGGTCGGTGTTGACGCACTGAAAGAGGCTGTCCAGAACGTTGTTGACGGCAAGATGACCGGTACCGTTCTGAACGACGACGTGGGCCAGGCTACCAAGGCTGCCGAGGCTACTCAGCTGTTTGTTGAGGGCAAGGACGTTGAGGAGTACTACTGGGTCGACTACGTCAAGGTCACTACCGAGAACGCAGCACAGTACCTCTAATTCCTGTAGCACAAAACTCACGTTTGCAAGGTACGCAGTGAGTCCTATGGCTTGGTAAAAGCTTAAAAGCGCGTGCGTGCGAGATTTCTCTCGGGCGCACGCGCCTTCTTTTAGAAAGGACGCACCGCGCGGCCTGCAAATTGCAAGATAAGGAGGCTCTGCGGAATGTCAGAATACCGTCTGGTAATGAAAGGCGTGGTCAAGACCTTCCCCGGCGTAAAAGCGCTGGACCACGCGCAGTTGGAGCTCCGCCCCGGTAAAGTGATGGCCCTGATGGGCGAAAACGGTGCCGGTAAGTCCACCCTGATGAAGTGCATGTTCGGCATTTACAAGATGGACGAGGGCGAGATCGAATACGAGGGAGAAAAGGTCGTTATTGCGAACCCGTTGGAAGCACTGGGCCGCGGCATTGCCATGGTGCATCAGGAGCTGCAGCCCATTCCGGCCCGTACCGTGGCTGAGAATATCTGGCTGGGCCGCTACCCCACCAAAAAGATTGGCCCCATCACCATTGTGGACCACAGCAAAATGTATGCCGATACCGATGCACTGCTGAAGAAGCTGAAGCTGCAGATCAATTCCCACGCAAAGCTGGGCAGCCTGAGCATTGCCCAGATGCAGATGGTGGAAATTGCAAAGGCTGTTTCCGCAAACTGCAAGGTGCTGATCCTGGACGAGCCCACCTCCTCCCTGACCGCCAACGAAGTGGAATCGCTGTTCCGTATCATGCGTGAGCTGAAGGAGCAGGGCGTTGCACTGGTCTACATCAGCCACAAGATGGATGAGATCAAGGTCATTGCTGACGAAGTGACCATCATGCGTGACGGCCATTACATCGGCAAGTGGGACGTTGCCAACATGACCAAGGAGCAGATCATCGCCAAGATGGTCGGCCGTGAGCTGTCCAATCTGTTCCCGCCGCTGGAGAACCACCCCTCCGAGGAAGTGATGATGAAGGTGGAGGACTTCACCTCCATCCATCCGCGCTCCTTCCGCCACTGCAGCTTTGAGCTGAAAAAGGGCGAGATCCTGGGCGTGGCCGGTCTGGTGGGCGCACAGCGCACCGAGCTGATGGAAGGCATCTTTGGTCTGCGTGCACACACCTCCGGCAGGGTGTGGATCAAGGGCGAAGAGGTCAACATCAAGCAGCCCCGCGATGCCATCCGGAAGAGCGTGGCTCTGCTGACCGAGGACCGCCGCGCAACCGGCATCATGGGTGTGCTGAGCGTGGCCGACAACATCTCCATTGCATCGCTGGACGCTCTGCGCAAGGGCCCCATCATGCTGGATGACAAGAAGATTTTGGATCTGGTGGCGACCAATAAGGAAAAGATGGCCATCAAGGTGCCCAGCCCCAAGACCCAGATCAAGAGCCTGTCCGGCGGCAACCAGCAGAAGGTGCTGATCGCCCGCTGGCTGGCAAATAACCCCGATGTCCTGATCCTGGACGAGCCCACCCGCGGCATCGACGTTGGTGCAAAGTACGAGATCTACTGCATCATTGCCGATCTGGCCAAGCAGGGCAAGAGCATCATTATGATCTCCTCTGAAATGAGCGAGATCATTGGTATGTCCAACCGCGTCATGGTCATGTGCGATGGCCGCGTCACCGGCTTCATCGACGGCAAGGACGCGACCCAGGAGAACATCATGGAGCTGGCTACCCAGTTTGAGACCGCGCCCGAAACGGCAGCGGCCAATCAGTAAACAAGGAGGCTGTCTATTGTGGAAGCTACCAAGAAATTAACGGGTAAATCCGTAAAGAAATGGCTGGGCAACAACGCCATTATCGTTCTGATGCTGCTCGTCTCTCTGTTCGTCGGCATCATCCATCCGAACTTTTTTGCACCTGCAAACCTGATCAACCTGTTCAAGAACGTGTCCATCCGCTACATCATCGCGCTGGGCATCTCCGGCTGTCTGATCACCACCGGCAACGACCTGTCCGCAGGCCGTCTGGCTGGTTTTGCTGCCTGCCTGGCCTGCATCTTTGCGCAGACCGAGGGCGCTGCCGGTAAGTTCTACCCCAACATGCCCACTCTGCCCACCCCTGTGGTGTTCATTCTGGTCATTGCCATCTGCGCCATCGTGGGTCTGTGCAACGGTCTGGTCGTTTCTTACCTGAAGGTCCAGCCCTTTATCGCAACTCTGGGTATGCAGCAGGTCGTCTACGGTATCTGCCTGGTCTACACCGGCGGTACCCCCATCGGCTCCCTGAACAAGAACTTTACCTCTCTGGCCTCCAACACCATCCTGAAGGTCCCCGTGCTGATCTGGATCGCCCTGGTCGTAGCTGTGTGCTTCTGGTTCCTGTACAACAAGACCCGTCACGGCAAGTACATGTACGCCATCGGCGGCAACGAGGCTGCTGCTGAGGTTGCCGGTGTCAACGTTTACGCCACCAAGATTCGCATCTACATCCTGGCCTCCTGCATGTTTGGTCTGGCAGGCTGCCTGCTGGCTGCAAAGTCCGGCGGCGCATCCGTCAACACTGCAATGGGCTATGAGCTGGATGCCATTGCGGCTTCTACCATCGGCGGCGTTTCTACCACCGGCGGTGTCGGCACCGTGCCCGGCATTCTGGTCGGCGTTCTGGTCTTTGAGCTGATGAAGGTCGCTCTGCAGTTTATGAACGTCAACTCCTCTTACACCTATATCGTCCAGGGCCTTGTCATCATCGTGGCTGTGGCCATCGATATCCGTAAGTACCTGGCAAAGAAGTAACTCCTCATTCGCATACAGAGAAGCCCCCCGCCGGTTCTCCCGGCGGGGGGCTTCTGCTGTTATTTTCCCAGCTGCCGCTGCTGCAGGCGGTACTGGCGGGGTGTCAGCCCCTCCTGCTGCTTGAACAGGCTTCCAAATAGCCCTCCGCGTTTTCCCGTCCGCTCTCTGAAAAAAGTTGGAGAACTTTTTCTTTCTCGTTGAATTGCACAAGAACTTGCCTCCTTGTTTGGCAGTTGCGTTGAATTTATGAACGTTCTTTGAATTTTGATATTTTCCTTCGATTTATTATAACACAGCTCCCGGAAGAGTGGTATACTACAAGCCAGAAACAGTGCTGTTAAGTTCGGAAAACAAAGATCGTTGAATGAGGTGTGTCTTATGAGCGTTTACGAAAAAATTTCCGGTTTTGCGGATGAGATCAGCCAGGACTTTGACCAGCAGCTCAAAACTGTGACGGATCTGGGGATGAAGTATATCTGCATCCGCAGCGCCGAGCACAAGGGCATTGCCGATTACACCCCTGAGGAAGTGCGCACCGTTCTTCTGCCAAAGCTGCGGGCCGCAGGTGTGGGCGTTTCCAGCCTGGGTACGGCCATCGGCAAGGTGGAGGTGGACGATGAAGAGGGCTTTGCCAAGCAGCTGGAGCAGCTGGAAACACTCTGCGAAACGGCCAAGCTGCTGGACTGCTCCTTCATCCGGATGTTCAGCTTCCTCATCCCCAAGGATGCCGATGCAGACAGCTATACCGATGTGGTGCTGGATAAGCTGCGTCAGTTTATCCGGATCGCGGAAAAGCATGACATTGTCCTGCTCCATGAGAATGAGAAGGGCATCTACGGAGACACCGGTGCCCGCTGCAAATTGCTGTTCGACCGGCTGGCCTGTCCCCACTTCAAGGCGGCGTTCGATTTTGCCAACTTTGTCCAGTGTGAGCAGGACACCGCGGAGTGCTGGGAACTGCTCCATGACCAGATCGTTTATATCCACATCAAGGATGCTCTGCCCGGCTACCTGCTGAATGTGCCCGCAGGCACCGGCCTTGGCAAGATTCCTGAGCTGCTTCGCCGTGCTTTCTGCGAGGAGGGCTACCACGGCTTCCTGACGCTGGAGCCCCACCTGGCAATGTTTGATTTCTTTGCACCAGGAGCCAAAGGCGGTAAGAGCCAGAAGCTCCAATTTGAGAATAACCCGATCGTCGAGAAGATGAAGTCCGAGATGGCCGAGCCGGGCCGCCCCAAGGACGGCGCAGAAGCTTACGCCACCCAGTATCATGCACTGGTCGAGATCCTGAATCCCATTCTCAATTGATATCCACTCTCCGTTTACCATAAGCTGCCACAACAGAAGCCCCCCGCCGAGAGAACCGGCGGGGGGCTTCTGCTATCAGCGTGTATTGCAGCGGGAAAGGGGAACACACCCCACTCAGCGGCCCACGATGAGGTCGCGGCGGCAGCGCAGGCCGACCGTCAGGAAAGCGCTGCCGCCAAGCTGCCGCAGCACCACCCGCTGGGTGTCGGTCTGGCCCTCGCACAGCAGGGAAAGGTTCAGGGTGGTGGAACCCTTCTCCGTGGTGAGCACCAGCGTGGACACGCCCTGCTCCATCAGGGCCTTCATGTCCTGAATGGTGGTGCGGAAGGTGGCGGCGCAGTCCGGAACGTCCAGCGTCAGGACACGGCCCTCCTGCCGGGCGGTGTAAAGGACCTGACGGCCCAGCAGGCCCTTGACGGTGTACCGGGCTTCGGTGGTCTTTGCCTCGTCAGCGGAGATCAGCATGATGTCGCCCTGAATGGGGTCGCCCTCCGGTGCGCCGTAGCCGCCGTAGGCGGGGTCGGTCTCGCCCACGGCAACGTCGCCGCTGTGCAGCGCGATCTCGCCCTGAAGCATCACGCTTTCGTCCTGCGGGGGCAGGTAGCCTGCAACAACGGTGTCATCGGCGGCAGCCGCAGCGGCAGGCTCCTCGGCAAATGCGCCGACGCTCATGGGGATGGCAAGGGACAGCACCAGGGCTGCGGCAATGGCCTGACGGCCCAGCATTGTATTCAGAATCTTCATAAGAAATATACCTCCTGTACTATGGACGAAAAACCGCCCGTTCTGTAATGAATACGGAACGGGCGGCTTGTTTATTGCAGGGGGAAGGAAATTTTTATGGAACGTTAAACCCCTCAGTCACGCTCCGCGTGACAGGTCCGGGTTGCGGCACCCAGCATCCACTTCGTGTTGTAAACAACACTTGTGTCTTGCTGGCCGCGGCCCCAACAGCAACGCCCTTTATCCGCCACTGGCGGCGGTTGTTACTGTTGCCCCTAATAGTGGGGCCCTTGGCATAAAGGGGAACTCGCAGGGCTCTACGTAGCGCCAGAGCCGCCCCTGCTAGGGGCGGTGGCAATGCGAAGCATTGACGGTGGGGTTTAACCTTCCCTGTTCAGGATCTCCATGAACTCATCGCCGGTGATAGTCTCTTTCTGGTACAGATACTGGGCCAGCTCATCCAGCTTTGCGCGGTTGTCGGTCAGGATCTGCACAGCCTTGGCGTGCTGGGCCTTGACCAGCTCCACCACCTTCTGGTCGATCTCACACTGGGTCTGGGCAGAGCAGGCAAGAGAAGTGTCGCCGCCCAGATACTGGTTGTTGACGGTCTCCAGTGCCACCATGTCAAACTCATCGCTCATGCCGTAGCGGGTCAGCATGGCGCGGGCCAGCTTGGTGGCCTGTTCGATATCATTGGAAGCGCCGGTGGTGATGGAGTGGAACACCACTTCCTCGGCGGCACGTCCGCCGGTGAGAGTGGCGATCTTGTTTTCCAGCTCCTCCTTGTTCATCAGGTAGTGGTTGCCCTCGTCCACCTGCATGGTATAACCCAGAGCACCCGAGGTGCGGGGGATGATGGTGATCTTCTGCACGGGGGCGGAGTGGGTCTGCTTGGCGGCGACCAGAGCGTGGCCGATCTCATGGTAGGCTACGATGCACTTTTCGTGGTCGGTCAGGATGGAGTTCTTCTTCTGGTAGCCTGCAATGACCACCTCGATGCTCTCTTCCAGGTCAGACTGGGTCACGCTCTTGCGGCCTGCACGGACGGCCCGCAGCGCGGCTTCGTTGACGATGTTGGCCAGCTCGGCACCGGACGCGCCGGAGGCCATCCGGGCCACGGTGGTAAAGTCGATGCCCGGGGCCAGCGCAACCTTCTTAGCGTGGACCTTCAGGATCTCCTCGCGGCCCTTGAGGTCGGGCAGCTCCACGGGCACTCGGCGGTCAAAGCGGCCGGGGCGGGTCAGGGCAGGGTCAAGGGATTCGGGACGGTTGGTGGCGGCCAGAATGATGACACCGGTGTTGCCCTCAAAACCGTCCATTTCGGTCAGCAGCTGGTTCAGGGTCTGCTCGCGCTCATCGTTGCCGCCGTATTGGCCGCCGCTGCGCTTTTGGCCAATGGCATCGATCTCATCGATAAACACGATGCAGGGCGCTTTCTCCTTGGCCTGCTTGAACAGGTCGCGCACCTTGGAGGCACCCATGCCCACGAACATCTCCACGAACTCGGAGCCGGAGATGGAGAAGAAGGGCACGTTGGACTCACCGGCCACAGCCTTGGCCAGCATGGTCTTGCCGGTGCCCGGAGGGCCCACCAGCAGGATGCCCTTGGGCATCTTGGCACCAATGCTCTCATACTTGCTGGGGTCGTGCAGATAGTTGACGACTTCCTGTAAGTTTTCCTTGGCCTCGTCCTCGCCGGCTACATCCGCAAAGCGGATGCCTGCCGTGGACTGCACATAGACCTTGGCGTTGGATTTGCCCATGCCGCCAAACATCATGGAGCCCGGGCCGCCGCCGGCCTTTTCCATCAGCTTTTTGTTCATCTGGTTGCCGATGGCCGAGAACAGGATGATGGGCAGGACGAACCAGATCAAAAAGCTCAGCACCGGCGAGGATTGTTCCACGATCTCGCTGGAGAAGGTGGCTCCGGCATCGTACAGCCGCTCGGTCAGGCCGGTGTCGTTCATCAGGCCGGTCTTGTAGACCTGCGTCTCGTCCTTATCGGTAAAGATGATCTGGTTGGATTCAATGTCCACACGGCCGATGTTCTTCTCCTCGGTCATGGTCATAAAGGTGCCGTAGTCCACCTCTTTGATCTGGCGCTCCTCCATCCACGGCAGCAGCACAAGGTTGAGGAGCAGCAGCATCAGCAGCACGATGGCGTAGTAGATCGCCAACGGCTTGCGCGGTGTCTTGACTTCTTTCATAGGATTTCCTCCTCGGTAAACGGCCTCGCCCTCTCAGTCTGCTTCGCAGCCAGCTCTCCCAAAGGGAGAGCCTTTGACAAATCGGTCAGGGGCCTTATTCTTTCGATAAGCTTATCTTAACACAACGAAAATTAACAAAAAAGCTTTTCGAGGGCTTGTTTCCAAAAACTTCCCAGATTCTTAACAAACCCCGAAGCCTGGCGGGAGGAAAGCGGGGGAATGCCCTAAGCAAGTGTCCGCTGGGGTGGGACCCTGTTGCCGCAGGCAATAGGGCGGGCGATGGAATGGCCTGCAACGACAGCGACCGCCGCCAGTGGCGGATGCAGGGAACTGTTGTTGGGGCCGCGGCCAGCAAGACGCAAGCGTAAGCGATGCGAATGCTGGGAGCCGCAACCCGACTTCACTTGCGTGGGCATCCCCCGCTTCCCCAGCGCTCTGCGATTCGATGCAGAAAGCGCAAAATTTGGAAAATTGTGCCGTTCCTGATGTGAATTTGTTTCATTTTTGATATGAGCCAAACTTCTTGACAGCAAATCCGACGTTTGGTACAATAAGCTCACTTTGAAACACAAAGACCAAATGCGTTGACGGGGAAAAAACGATCTTCTTCTGCTTCAGAGAGCTGCCGGGTGGTGCAAGGCAGTGCAGAGGGTTTCGGCTACTGGCCCCTGAGCGGCAGAGCTGAACGGAGAGTAGGCTCTGACGGATGCCCACCGTTACCGGGGCAGCGATTCGCCGCCAAAAGCTGATCGTGTGAGTGGCTGGTTTTCCAGCAAAGAGAGTGGTACCACGGGTGCTCTGTTAGAAAAAATGACAGGCCCTCGTCTCTCAAGGCTTATCGCCTTGGAGACGAGGGCCTTTTTTACATCTATTTAGCTCCCTTACTAGGGAAGCTGGCTGCGCCAAAGCGCAGACTGAGAGGTTTAATTTTAAGTAAGTGTAGGATCTGGAGGAAACGAGAATGATGGACGCAACCAAGTACGCACCGGGATATTACCCTGTCCCTGCCGGTTATGACAGCTGGGTGAAGAAGGATCACATTGAAAAGGCCCCGGCCTGGTGCAGTGTGGATCTGCGCGACGGCAATCAGGCTCTGATCGTGCCCATGAGCCTGGAGGAAAAACTGGAGTTCTTCCAGATGCTGGTGAAGATCGGCTTCAAGGAGATCGAGGTGGGTTTCCCCGCCGCCAGCGATACCGAGTACGAGTTCCTGCGCACCCTGATCGAGAAAAACATGATCCCGGAGGATGTGACCGTGCAGGTGCTGACCCAGTGCCGCGACCACATCATCCGCAAGACCTTTGAGGCTGTCAAGGGTGCCCCCCGCGCGGTCATCCACTTCTACAACTCCACCTCTGTGGCCCAGCGCGAGCAGGTGTTCCACAAGAGCAGGGAAGAGATCAAGAAGATCGCCACCGACGGCGCAAAGCTGGTCAAACAGCTGAGCCAGGAGTACGAGGGCAACTTCCTGTTTGAGTACAGCCCCGAGAGCTTTACCGGCACCGAGGTGGACTATGCTGTGGAGGTCTGCAACGCAGTGCTGGATATCATGCAGCCCACGCCTGACCGCCCCATGATCATCAACCTGCCTGTTACAGTCGAAATGAGTATGCCCCATGTCTACGCCAACCAGATCGAGTACTGCGACAAGCACCTCAAGTACCGTGACAGCGTGATTATCTCCACCCATCCCCACAACGACCGCGGCACCGGTGTTGCCTGCGCCGAAATGGCCGTTCTGGCCGGTGCTCAGCGCGTGGAGTGCTGCCTGTTCGGCAACGGTGAGCGCACCGGCAACGTGGATGCCGTGACTCTGGCCATGAATCTGTACAGCCACGGCGTAGACCCAAGACTGGACTTTTCCGATATGCCCGCCATCTGCGCTACCTACGAGCGCGTGACCCGGATGCACATCTACGAGCGCACCCCCTACGCCGGTCAGCTGGTGTTTGCAGCCTTCTCGGGCAGCCATCAGGATGCCATTGCAAAGGGCATGGCCTACCGCAAGGAGCGGGGCGAGCACCGCTGGACCTGCCCCTACATCCCCATCGACCCCCACGATATCGGCCGTACCTATGATGCCGATGTCATCCGCATCAACAGCCAGAGCGGCAAGGGTGGTATCGGCTTTGTGCTGGAACAGAACTACGGCTATAACCTGCCCCCCAAGATGCGCGAGGTGCTGGGCTACAAGGTCAAGAGCGTGTCCGACCACAGCCACAAGGAGCTGAGTGCAGGCGAGGTGCTCCGCATCTTCGAGGAGAGCTTCCTCAACCGCGAAAAGCCCCTCTGTGTGGTGGAGGCCCACTTTGCACAGGTCAACGGCATTACCGCCACGGTCACCCTGGACCTGAACGGTCAGCGTAAGGTGGTCACTTCGGTGGGCAATGGTCGTCTGGATGCTGTGGCCAACGCCATCCAGAGCGCCACCGGGATGGATTTCCATCTGGAAAGCTACTCGGAGCACAGCCTGGACGAGGGCAGCACCTCCCGTGCAGCTTCCTATGTGGGCCTTGCCTGGGGCGATGGCAGCATGACCTGGGGTGCCGGCACCGACACCGATATCATCGTCGCCGGCATCAAGGCACTGGTTTCGGCAATTAACAGTAAATGATGAACGGATACTCTGTTCAACCTCTCCGTCAATGCTAACGCATTGCCACCTCTCCTAGTAGGAGAGGCCTTGGCAAAGAGGCAAGGCTTTACGCAATGCCAAGGGCTCCCCTACTAGGGGAGCTGTCGAGCGAATGCGAGACTGAGAGGTTGTACGAAGGACAGCGTGACCATGGAAAATAAAAGGAGAGAGTATTATGGGAATGACTCTGACGCAGAAGATTCTGGCCGCACATGCGGGCTTGCCGGAGGTCAAGGCAGGCCAGCTCATCAATGCCAAGCTCGATATCGTGCTGGGCAACGATATCACCACCCCGGTCGCCATCAACGAGTTTGAGAAGGCAGGCTTTGATGGCGTGTTCGACAAAGAGCACATTGCCATCGTGCTGGATCACTTCGTCCCCAATAAGGACATCAAGAGCGCAACCCAGTCCAAGCAGTGCCGCGAGTTTGCCAACAAGTATGATATCCTCAACTTCTACGATGTGGGTCAGATGGGTGTTGAGCACGCCCTCCTGCCCGAAAAAGGCATCGTGACCGCCGGTGACTGCATCATCGGTGCCGACAGCCACACCTGTACCTACGGTGCACTGGGCGCATTCTCCACCGGTGTGGGCTCCACCGATATGGCCGCCGGTATGGCCACCGGCATGGCATGGTTCAAGGTCCCCTCTGCCATCAAGTTTGTGCTCAAGGGCAAGTTCAGCCCCCGCGTATCCGGCAAGGACCTGATCCTGCACATCATCGGCATGATCGGTGTGGACGGCGCACTGTACAAGTCCATGGAATTCACTGGCCCGGGCGTGGCTTCCCTGACCATGGAGGATCGCCTCTGCGTCTGCAACATGGCCATTGAGGCCGGTGCCAAGAACGGCATCTTCCCTGTGGACGAGGTCACCAGAGCGTATCTGAACGGCCGCAGCCAGCGTACCCCGGTCTACTACGAGGCCGACCCGGATGCCGAATACGAAAAGACCATCGAGATTGACCTGGACAAGCTGGAGCCCACGGTCAGCTACCCTCATCTGCCGGAGAACACCCACCCCGCCAGCGAGGGAAAGGACATCCGGATCGATCAGGTGGTCATCGGCAGCTGCACCAATGGCCGTCTGGAGGATATGGAGGCCGCTTACAACATCCTCAAGGGCAGACACATTGCCAAGGGTGTGCGGGGCATCATCATCCCGGCCACCATGGCAGTTTATAAGGAGTGCATCCTGCGCGGCTGGACCGAGGCCTTTATTGATGCGGGCTGCATCGTGTCCACCCCCACCTGCGGCCCCTGCCTGGGCGGCTACATGGGCATCCTGGCCGAGGGGGAGCGCTGTGTCTCCACCACCAACCGCAACTTTGTGGGCCGCATGGGCCATGTCAAGAGCGAAGTCTATCTGGCAAGCCCGGCCACTGCCGCTGCCAGCGCCCTGACCGGCTATATCACCGACCCCCGCACGGTCTGATCGAAAAGGAGAAACAACGATGAACGCAAAAGGTTCTGTTTTCAAATACCCGGATAACGTGGATACCGATGTCATCATTCCGGCCCGCCACCTGAACACCCAGGACCCCAAGGAGCTGGCCAGCCACTGCATGGAAGATATCGACAAGGACTTTGTCCGGAACGTCAGGGATGGCGATGTCATGGTGGGCGGCTGGAACTTCGGCTGCGGCTCCTCCCGTGAGCACGCCCCCGTGGCCATCAAGGCCGCGGGCATCTCGGTGGTCATTGCCAAGAGCTTTGCCCGCATCTTCTACCGCAACAGCATCAACATCGGCCTGCCCATTATGGAGTGCCCCGAGGCTGTGGATTCCATCAGCGCAGGGGATACCGTCAGCGTGGATTTTACTACCGGCCTCATCACCGATGAGACCACCGGCAAGACCTTCCAGGCGGAACCCTTCCCGCCGTTTATCCAGAAGATCATTGCCGACGGTGGCCTGATGAAGTCGCTGACCAAGAAATAAACCCCACCGTCAATGCTGACGCATTGCCACCGCCCCTAAGTAGGGGCGGCTCTGGCGTTGCGGAAAGCTCTGCGAGTTCCCCTTTATGCCAAGGGCTCCCCATACTAGGGGAGCTGTCGCGCAAGCGACTGAGGGGTTTGGGTAAGAAGCTGTTGAGGAGAATTTAGAACTATGGAAAAAAACATTGCTGTCATCTGGGGCGACTGCTCCAGCCCCGAGATCGTGAAACAGACCATCCGGGTGCTTGATAAGGTGGCCGAAAAGTACGGCCACACCTTCCACTATACCGATGCCGCCATGGGCGGCGAAGCCATTGACAAGTACGGCGACCCGCTGCCTCAGCACGAGCTGGACAAGTGCCTTGCTGCGGACAGTGTCCTGCTGGGTGCCGTGGGCGGCCCCAAGTGGGAGGGCCTGCCAGGTGAGCAGCGCCCGGAAAAGGGTCTGCTGCGTCTGCGCGCGGGCATGGGCCTGTACTCCAACAACCGCCCCGCCAAGATCTGGCCCCAGCTGGCCCCGGCCAGCCCCCTGAAGCCTGAGATCGTGGCACAGGGCATTGACTTCATCATCGTGCGGGAGCTGATCGGCGGCGTGTATTTCGGCAAGCACGAGACCCACACCCTCGAGAACGGCGAGAAGCAGGCCATCGACTCCATGCCCTACTCTGAGCACGAGATCGAGCGCATTGGCCGCATCGGCTTCGAGACTGCCCAGAAACGCCGCAAAAAGCTCTGCTGTGTGGATAAGGCCAACGTGCTGGACACCAGCCGCCTGTGGCGCAGTGTGATGCACCGCCTGCAGGCCGAGTACCCGGACGTGGAGTACAGCGAGATGTTCGTGGACAACTGTGCCATGCAGATCGTAAAGAATCCCGCGCAGTTCGATGTCATCGTCACCGAGAATATGTTCGGCGATATCCTGTCGGACGAGGCTTCCATGATCACCGGCTCCATCGGCATGATCCCGTCCTCCTCTCTGGGCGATGGCACCCGGGGCCTGTACGAGCCCATTCACGGCTCGGCCCCCGACATTGCGGGCAGGGATATCGTCAACCCCACCGCCTGCATCCTCTCTGCCGCCATGATGCTGCGCTACTCCTTTGGCATGACTGAGGAAGCCGATGCCATTGAGAACGCCGTGAACAAGGTGCTGGACAAGGGCCTGCGCACGGCAGACAACATGAGCGAAGGCTGCACCTGCCTGGGCTGCACCGCCATGGGCGATGCGATT
Organism: Faecalibacterium sp. DFI.5.82; assembly: GCF_029076575.1. Classification (NCBI taxonomy): domain Bacteria; kingdom Bacillati; phylum Bacillota; class Clostridia; order Eubacteriales; family Oscillospiraceae; genus Faecalibacterium; species Faecalibacterium sp. DFI.5.82. Next base: position 379,486 of record NZ_JARFIS010000002.1, on the reverse strand, counting down.
TTGGCCGAGATCTGATCTGAAATGAATCGCCCTCTCTGTCAGCGTGAACGCGCTGCCACCTCTCCCGAAGGGGGAGCTGGCAAGGCCTGCGGCCTTGACGGAGAGGGCATTTTCGTTCTCCCAAAAACAAAAATGCAAACTTTTTGCAAATTCCTCTTGCAATTTGCATCCGAAGCGTGTATAATCTCCATTGCACGAAAATGCAAATTGATTGCAATTTACTGCAATAAAGCACATTACAGTTGTTTTTGGAGTATCAAATGGAATTGTTTCTGGATGTTCTGGGCGAATCTCTGGTGGACACCGCCAAGATGCTGCCCTTCCTGTTTTTGGCCTATCTGTTCATTGAATATGTGGAGAACCGCCACGGCGAGCGCATCGAAGCCATCCTGGCGGGGGGCGGGCGCTGGGGCTCTGTTCCGGCGGCGCTGCTGGGCTGTGTGCCCCAGTGTGGTTTCTCTGCCATTGCGTCCAATTTCTATGCGTCCCGGGTCATCAGCCTGGGCACGCTGATGGCCGTGTTCCTCGCCACCAGTGATGAAGCGGTTCCGCTGCTGGTTTCCATGCCTGCCTACTGGGATAAGCTGGTGCTGCTCATGGTCATCAAGGTGCTCTACGCCATTGCGGTGGGCCTGGTGCTGGATTTTGTCCTGCGGGGCGTTCTGCCCAGGAGCCTGCGGGGCGGCTATACCGGCAGCGCCGATGAGATCGACTGCCACGAGGAGCACAGCGATGAGGAGGGTAAGCCCGCCCCCATCTGGAAAGCCGCCCTTCGCCACACGCTGGAGATCTTCGTGTTCATCTTTGTGTTCAGTCTGGTGTTCGGCCTCATTGTGGAGGGCGTGGGTGAGGATGTCTTTGCCGACGCTCTGGGCCGGATGGGCTTCTTCCAGCCGGTGGTGGCCGCACTGGTGGGGCTGATCCCCAACTGTGCCGCCAGCGTCCTGCTGACCCAGCTCTATGTGGAGGGAGCCCTCCGCTTTTCCAGTCTGGTGGCAGGTCTGTGCACCGGCGCGGGCGTGGGCCTGGCCGTTCTCTGGCGGGCAAACCCCTCCTGGAAGCAGAACCTCTTTATCACCGGCCTGACCTGGGCTGCCGGTGCGGCTGTGGGTGTTGGGATCCAGATCGTGGTAGCCATTTTCGGTTAAAGTAAAATATTCAGTCAAAACGCCGTTTCGGGATATCCCGGAGCGGCGTTTTGTGTTATACTAGACAGTATCAAAACGATAAAATGGCTCACCCTCTCCGTCATCGCTTGCGCGATGCCACCTCCCCCAAAGTGGGAGGTCTTGACAGTCTTTGGGAAGTTTCCTATTATGTCAAAAGCTCTCCCTTTGGGAGAGCTGGACGCGAAGCGGCCTGAGAGGGTGAGGATGCTGAAATAGGAGCAACTATGCAATATAAACTTCTGGCAAGCGATTTCGATAATACCCTTGTTCCCTTTGGTGAGCCCTGCCCCCACCCGGCGGTGGTCAAGGCCGTGAAAAAGATGCAGGCTGCAGGCGGCAAATTTGTGCTGAGCACCGGCCGCGGCTACTGCGCGATCAACAAGCAGCAGCTGGGCGGCATCCGGTTCGACTACGCCATCACCAACAACGGAGCCTGCGTGGTGGACAGGGACGGTGCGATCATCGCCGAGCACCCGATGACCAATGAGGAAATGTACGCCCTGGTGGATTTCTGCGAGGATTACAACTACCCCCTGCAGTTCAATTTCCGGGATGGCTACTATGCCTACTGCGAATACGAGAGCTTACGGGATTTCTACGCCCAGCTGAGCGGCAGCGGCCTGACCTGCAAGGACGGCGAGGATCAGGACCGCCATCTCATCGATATGCCCCATGCCGCCTTTGCCTGCCTGCCCGATGAGGCGCTGGAGGCGTTCAACCGGAAGTACGGCCACCTGAACCTCCGTTTTATGATGGTGGGTGCTGTGCGGGAGGGCAGCTGGCACTGCTATGATATCGTCCGGGAGGGCATTGATAAGGGGGTGGGTCTGGCTGACCTGTGTGAAACTGTGGGCCTGACGCTGGCCGATGCTGTTTCGGCGGGCGATTCCGCCAATGATGTGGGGATGCTGAAGGCGGCGGGACTGGGCTGCTGCATGGCCAACGGATCGGATGATGCCAAGGAAGCCGCAGACCGCATCATCGGGGATGTGCGTGAGGACGGCCTTGCCGCCCTCATTGAGGAGCTGTGGTTCAACGGCCCCCGTGCGGAGCCCTCGGGCCATGAACTTGGCTCCCCCTGGGGCCAGATGGAAGCTACGGAGGAAAAGCAGTGAGCTTTGCACCGGTCTACAACGAGCACAGCCGGGCGCTGATCCTGGGCACTTGGCCCAGCCCCAAGAGCCGGGAAATGTCCTTCTACTACGGCCACCCGCAAAACCGCTTCTGGCCCATGCTGGCGGCCCTGACCGGGGAGCCTGTGCCCGCCCGGGAGGACATCGAAGCAAAAAAGCAGATCATCCTGCGCCACGGGCTGGCCCTGTGGGATACGCTGGAAAGTTGCACCATCACCGGCGCATCGGATGCGTCCATCCGGGACGTGGTGCCCAATGATATTGCCGGTCTGCTGGCAAAAGCGCCCATTGAGGCTGTTTTTTGCAACGGAGCTACGGCATATAAGATCTATACAAAGTATCTCGAGCCGGTCAGCGGCATCCCGGCGGTCAGGCTGCCCAGCACCAGCCCCGCCAATGCCGCCTGCAGGCCGGAAAAATTACGGGAGATCTGGCAGAAAGAATTGTCGAACTGGATTTTGCCTTGAATGCCGCGCGGACTTACCCGATATGCCAGGGGCTCCCCTATCAGGGGAGCTGGCGCGCAAGCGCCTGAGAGGTTTGACATTTCGATTTCAAACCTGTAAATAATTCGTGAAACGCTTGCGCCCCGCTGGAAAAGGATTTATTATGAAAGATACAGGGGGCGCAGCTCCCGGAAAAGGAGGAACCCATGAGCAAGATCATTCGCACCCGGAAGCCCAGTGTCCTGCCGTACTACGCGGCGGCGCTGGCATTTGTGGTGCTGTGCGCCGTGCTTCCGGTCTATCGGCTGTGGGCACTGCTGGCGGCGCTGGGCGCGGCTGTGCTGGCCTTTGCCGGGGCCAAAAAGATCTGCCCGCCCCGGGTGGTGGAGAAGGAAGTGCCCTTCCATACCGGCGTGGACGATGTGGATGCCATGCTGACCGAGATGCAGCAGCAGCTGGACACCCTCCACGCCCTGAACGAAGCCCTGCCGGACCCGCAGCTCTCCGCCGCCATGGCCCGGATGGAAAAGGCAGGCCGCTCCATTGTGGAAACGGTGGAAGCCACCCCCGCCAAGGCAAAGCAGGTGCGGCGGTTCGCCAATTACTATCTGCCCGATGCCGTGAACGTGCTACAGCAGTACGCCAAGCTGGCAAAGCAGGGGGTGCGGGGCGAGAATGCCGCCTCCATCCGCGCGGAGGTGGAGCACAACGCAGCCTCCATTGCCACGGCATTTGAAAATCAGCTGGATGCCCTGTATGCTGCCGAGAGCATGGACCTCTCGGCAGACCTGACCGTTTTGCAGAATATGCTGAAAGGGCAGGGATTGTAACAACCCTCTCAGTCAAAGCCTGACGGCTTTGCCAGCTCCCCCGAAGGGGGAGCCCTTGGCAAACCGGTTAGAAAATAGCGCACGCCGATAGGCGGCAGGCGCTGTCGTAATTGGAAAGGATGGAATCAACAATGGCTGACAACAACACTCTGAACTTCGACCTCGATGCTCCTGCAGTGCCCACCCTGACGCTGGACCCCACCCCGGAGGCAGCTGAGGAGAAAAAGCCCGAGCCCGCCCCTGCGGCCCAGCAGCCGGAGGTGCAGCTGACCCCTGAGGAGCAGGCAATGGTGGATTCCTTTGCGGAAAAGATCGATATCACCAACAGCCAGCAGGTGCTGCAGTATGGCTCCGCCTGCCAGAAGAAGATCGGCGATTTTTCCGAGGCTGCTCTGGCCAAGGTGTCCACCAAGGATCTGGGCGAGGTGGGTGATATGATCACCAACCTCATCGGGGAGCTGAAGAGCTTTGATGCCAATGAGGAGCAGCAGAAGGGCATTCTGGGCTTCTTCAAAAAGAAGGGCAATGAGCTGGACAACCTGAAGACCAAGTACAACAAGGCCGAGACCAACGTGGAGAACATTCAGTCCATGCTGGAGGGCCATCAGGTCCAGCTGCTGAAAGACATCGCCATGCTGGATAAGATGTACGAGCTGAACATGGCCTACTTCAAGGAGCTGAGCATGTATATCCTGGCCGGCAAGAAAAAGCTGGCCGAGGTTCGTGCAAACGAGCTGCAGCAGGCTATGGACAAGGCCAAGCAGTCCGGCCTGCCCGAGGATGCTCAGGCCGCCCGCGACCTGGCAGACCAGTGCGAGCGCTTTGAGAAAAAGTTGTACGATCTGGAGCTGACCCGGAACATCAGCCTGCAGATGGGCCCCCAGATCCGCCTGCTGCAGAACAACAACACCATGATGGCTGAGAAGATCCAGTCCACCATCGTCAACACCATCCCGCTGTGGAAGAACCAGATGGTGCTGGCGCTGGGTCTGGCCCACACTCAGAAGGCCATGCAGGCCGAGCGTGCCGTGACTGACATGACCAACGACCTGCTCAAGAAGAATGCCGATGCCCTCAAGATGGGCACCATCGAGACCGCCAAGGAGAGCCAGCGCGGCGTGGTGGATATCGAGACCCTGCAGCAGACCAACAAGAGCCTGATTGAGACCCTGGACGAGCTGAACAAGATCCAGACCGAGGGCCGCGCAAAGCGTGTGGCTGCCGAGCAGGAGCTGACCCGCATCGAGGACGAGCTGAAACAAAAGATGATGGAGATCCGGAGCTGAAATGGCAAACGCTGATTTTTCCAGAGAACAGAATCAAACGCCCGGCGGCTTTGACAGCGGCAGCTACCGCGAGGCAAAGCGCCCGGACACCGAGGCAGTGCGCCTGACCCCCTTGCAGCAGAAGCTGGCCGGGCTGGAAAAGGCGCTGCCCGCCGCACTGGCAAAGCAGGGCACAGCCCTTGTGCTGAGCGTGGTGGTGATGCTGGCGGCGTTCGTGGGCTTTGGCGGTGCCAAGGTCAGGGGCAAGTATAACGAGGCCCGCCAGTGGTTCACCACCGGCGTTTCGGCCGACAACGGTTATGCCCTGAGCGAGGAGCTGACCACCCGTGCCAACACGGCGGCAAATATCATCACCACCGGCGCAAACACACTGGAGGCCGACAGCGCCGAGGTGCAGGCCGCACAGGCAGCGCTGGATGATTTTTCTGCCTGCCTGGAAGCAGTGCAGAACAGCAGCAAAAAGCAGTCCCTGACCTCGCTGCCCTATTATCAGGGCAGTGCCATGCACGCCCTCTATCAGGCCAATGAGGCTTTGGGCACTGTGATCGACCAGCTCTATGCAAAAATGCAGGAGCAGGCCGCTGACCCCATGAAGATGGGGGCAGTGCAGGGCCAGTACGGCCAGTTCAACAGCGCAGACACCATCATTGGCAACCTGCAGTACAATGATGCAGTGTATGAGTATCAGAATGATGTCGGCGGCTTCCCGGCCAGTATGCTGGGCAGGCTGTTCGGCCTACAGGAGGTGGAACCCTTCGCATGAAAACGATGAAACGATTTGCCGCCCGCATCTGCGCCCTGTTCGTGGTGCTGACCGTCAGCCTGACGGCTCTGGTGCCCGCCGCCTTTGCGGCCACCAAGGCCCAGCTGCCCGATCTGCCCAGCAGTCAGTGCGTGGTGGATGATGCCAACATCCTGAGCAGCAGCACCAAAACGGCCATTGAGAACCTGAATGCACAGCTCACCCAGCAGTGCGAGGGTGCACAGATCGGCGTATTGACAGTGGATTATACGGGAAGTTTATCCACGGAGGATTACGCCGTGCAGGCCGCCAACACCTGGGGGCTGGGCAGCTCCAGCAAAAACAACGGTGTGCTGATCCTGCTGGTCATGCAGTCCCAGCAGTACGCCGATGGCGACTATTACCTTGCCACCGGTGACGGCTTCCGCAATACCACGCTGGAAAAGCAGGCCAGCGCCATTGCCCAGACCATGGAGGATTCCTTCGCGGCGGGCGATTATGACGCGGCTGTGACCACCTGTGCCAACAATGTGGCCAGCACCATTGCCGATCTCTACGGTGTGACCCTGAGCGGGACCACCGGCATGGTCAGCAACGGCAATACGGATGGTTATAACAACGGAAATGATTACTATGAGGCCCCGGCAGCATCCTATCAATCGCCCTTCCTCACCCTTCTGGCAGTGGTGATCGTGGTGTTTGCCCTGACCTCCATCTTCGGTGGCATCCGACGCGGCTTTGGCGGCGGCGGGTTTGGCCCCTTCTTCGGTTTCGGGCTGGGCTACGGCCTGGGCAGCAGACGGCGGCGCAGACCTCCGTATGATGATTGGGGCCCCGGTGGCCCCCGTGGCCCGCGCGGGCCCAGACCGCCCCGCGGCGGTGGGCCGCGTCCTCCCCGTGGGGGCGGCGGCTTCGGCGGCGGTTCTTTTGGCGGCGGCATGGGCGGCGGACGCTCCGGCGGCAGCTTTGGCGGGGGCGGCAGCTTCCACGCAGGCGGCGGCTCCTTCCATGGCGGCGGCGGTGGCCGCGGGCGGTAATATCTGAGTAAACAAAAAGTGGGCGGTTCGTGTGAACCGTCCACTTTTTGTTGATTCAGATTTACTTCGTGCCGTAGATGCGGTCGCCGGCATCGCCCAGGCCGGGAACGATGTAGCCGTTCTCGTTCAGGTGGTCGTCCTTAGCGCCCAGGTAGATGTCAACATCGGGGTGAGCCTTGTGCAGGGCCTCAATGCCTTCCGGAGCAGCGATCAGACCGATGAACTTGATGCGCTTTGCGCCGTGCTTCTTGATCTGGGTAATGGCATCAATGGCGCTGCCGCCGGTTGCCAGCATGGGGTCCAGAACCAGAACGTCACGCTCGGCGATATCCTGGGGCAGCTTGCAGAAGTATTCCACGGGCTGCAGGGTCTCCTCGTTGCGGTACAGGCCGATGAAGCCGACCTTTGCAGCGGGCAGCAGGGTCAGCATACCGTCCAGCATACCCATGCCTGCACGCAGGATGGGCACCAGAGCCAGCTTGCGGCCTGCCAGCACCTTGGTCTTTGCCATGGTGATGGGGGTCTCGATCTCGACCTCCTCCATGGGCAGGTCACGGGTGGCCTCGTAGCACAGCAGGGTTGCGATCTCGCCGACCAGATCACGGAACTCCTTGGTACCGGTCTGCTTGTTGCGCAGGATGCTCAGCTTGTGCTGCAGCAGGGGATGCTCAACGATCATAGGGGTCATAAATACACGCTCCTTTTTATGTTTATCGGGTTTCGATTGCCATCAGTTTTGCAATGCGCTTTTCGTGGCGGCCGCCCTCAAACGGGGTGTTCAGGAACAGATCCACCAGCTGGCAGGCAAGGCCGGGGCCGACAACGCGGCCGCCCATGCACAGGGCATTGGCATCGTTGTGGCGGCGGGTGTACTCGCAGCTGAAGCTGTCGGAGCAGCAGCAGGCGCGGATGCCCTTGACCTTGTTGGCGGCCATGCTGATGCCGACACCGGTGCCGCAGAACAGCAGGGCCTTGTCGCACTGGCCGCTGACCACAGCGTCACAGGCAGGCAGTGCCATATCGGGGTAATCCACGCTGGCAGTGCTGTGGGTGCCAAAGTCGATATACTCCAGCCCCAGCTCGTCCAGGTGAGCCTTGACGGCTTCCTTCAGTTCAAAACCGCCATGGTCGGCGGCAAGCGCAATGGGTTTTGCCATGAGAAATTTCAATCCTTTCCGTTTTCCGTATCGTTGTTCCGGGCAGCGGCCTCGGCAGCAAGGCGCTCGGCGCGTTCCCGCTCGGCCTGGCTCAGGCGGTGATAATCCGGCAGCAGGGCCTCAGGCAGAACGGCCTCGCCCCGCTGGGCCATCTGCTTGGCCACCAGGGCCACGGCAGCGGCCCGGCCGCCCCGCAGCTCCGGCGGAACAGTGAGCACGCCCGGAACATTGCTGTATTTATTATAGCACAGAGATGCGCCATCACCAACAAAAAACAGGGGCTTTTTGCAATTTTCTACAAATTGGGCAAGGTCAGCCACAGCACGGGCATCGTCATCCAGCAGGCGGGTGTGGGTGGCCAGGTCAAAAGCGGCGCTGTACACCTGGGCACGGCGGGCATCCAGTGCACAGAGCACGGTGCCCTTGCCGGTGTGGGCAGCGGCCAGCGCTTCCAGTGTGGAGACCGGGGCACAGAGGGTCTCGCGGGGGAAAGCCATCCCCTTGACGGCGGCCAGCCCGATGCGCAGGCCGGTAAAGCTGCCGGGGCCTGCGTTCACACCGAACAGGTCGATGTCTGCACAGGTCAGGCCGCACAGCTTCAGGCAGTGATCCACCAGCGGCATCAGGGTCTCGCTGTGGGTCATGCCGCCGTCCAGATAGCACTCGTACTTCAGGCGGTCGTCCTGCAGCAGGGCCACGCCCAGTGTTTTACCGGCGGTGTCTACGGCTAAGATATTCATACGCTGACCCCCTCGATGGTGATGCGGCGGGTGGTGTCATCCACCCGGTCAATGTTGATGTGGATCGGGTTTTCCGGGGCCAGCAGATCGGCGAAGTTTTCGCTCCACTCAGCGGCCACAATGGCACCCTGATCCAGATAATCGTAGAAACCGGCGGCACACAGGTCGTTCTCGGTGGAGATGCGGTAGAGGTCGAAGTGGGCCAGCGGACGGGGGCCGCGGTAATAGTTGACGATGGCAAAGGTGGGGCTGCTGACCGGGTCGGTGCAGCCCAGTCCCTCGGCCAGGCCCTCACAAAAGGCGGTCTTGCCCGCGCCCAGACCGCCGGTGAAGGCGATCAAGGCCCCGTCCGGCAGCACTGCCACCAGCTTCCGGCCCAGCGCAACGGTCTCTTCTCTGGAATGTGTAATATATTCAGCCATACAATGCTCCTTCATCTTGAAGCTTGAACTTTCCCGTTTTGCCAGCTGTCTGCGAAGCAGACTGAGAGGTAAATCAAAAGGGATGACAGAAACTTCTGCCATCCCCCAGTATAATATAAATCGAGCAAAAGTGCAACGCTCAAGCGGCCTGCTGTACTTCCTGTGGGACAGGTGCCGCGTTCGGTTCGATCAGCCGGACCCCAACATCACCGAACAGCAGCGGGTAAGCTGCCGCCGCATGGGGGCGCTTGCCGCCCTGCGCGTTGTACCAGACCAGATCATCCGCGCCATAGGTATCCATGGAGTGCTGAACGGATTCCTGCAGGGTCTGGCCCAGGATCAGGTGATTGACGGTATCCCACAACATACTGCGGGAATACACGGTGTAGACGTTGTTCACATAGCCTGCCACTGCTTTGGCACCACCGGCCAGCAGGGCATCGGCCATGGAGGTATCCAGACTGCCGCTCACGCCAAGGAACTCACAGGTCTCGGAGAGCACTACGGTGTCCTTGAGCTGGCCGCCCCGGTATGCCGCCTGGAAAAAGCTGGGCGTGATGCAGTACAGGCCGTTGATCTTGATGACCCGGTGGGTCAGCAGATCGATGCCATAGTAGAGGTCTTTGTAGAAATCCGATTCCTCCGTCAGCAGGATGACCGGCTCGGTACGGGTCTGCTTGAACAGAAAACCGGAGGTGTAGGTGTAGTAGGAGCCGTGGGCGCTGAGGATGCACAGCCCGTAATCGTTCATTCGTTTCAGGTCAGAGACGGTGACTGTGGTATCGATGCGGGTGTGCAGGCCCATCGCGGTCCAGAAGCCCTTCATATAGGAGTAGTACGGGTAGCGGGAGCTGTTCACGGTGTTGTCAAAGGCGTAGTAGATCATGGCGCTGCCCAGATCACCCTGCGGGGCGTTGGACATTTCGTGCAGATCCACAGCGGGCAGTTCGGAAGGGGCGAAGGGAGTATTCTCTTCGTCCGGGTCCTCCACCAGAACGCCGCCCAGCGCGCCGCAGCTGTACGCAAAGCTGACCATGCCGTTTTCTTCGTCCACATGGAGAGAGCGCGCCGAAACAAGCCCTTCCTCGGCCAGCTGCTGCAGCTGTGCCACGGCGGCATCCAGCCGCTGGGCACGGGTCATCTCAGCGTAAGCGTCGCTGCCGGTCAAGGCGGTCACGGCGCTGTCGGCCTGCTGCATCTCCTGAGCATCGGCAGTGGTCAGCGTGGTCTGGGCCACGGTGTCGGCTGCCTGTGCGGCAAAAGCAGAAGCAGGGAAGAGCGCGGAAATAAAAACAGTCAGTGCGCAGAGCGCGCACAGAAAGCGATGAGAATTTGTTTTCATCTTGGAAGTTCCTCCGGAAAAATCCTGCCGAAAAAGCAGGTCTCCAGCTTCCATTTTAGAAGGTGGACAGGGCTTTGTCAAGGCTGCGGCAAATATTTTGCAGAGTTGTCACAGGATGAAAAGATCTGTGGAAAAAACTTCCGCAATCTTGCGCAAAAAAGGGTGGTGCGGTATACTTATATTACATAATGGAGCAGTATACGCCCTCTCCGGCATTGCGGACGAGCGAAGCAGACCTGAGCGGGCGATCCAATGAAAGAAAGAGGTGTTTTCGTTTGGAAAACATTCGGCGCTACTTCAAGCGCACCGATAAAACTTACCTGCTGCTGTGCATCTTCAGCAGCGTGATGGCTGTGACGGCGCTTTCGAGCTGGGCAGCCAAGCAGGGCAATGGCTTTGCCGTGGATGAGATCACAGGCCAGATCACCGGTCTGGGCGATTACCGCCGGGCGGCGGTGCAGGCAGGTGCAGCCCTTATCGGGCTGGTCATTGCGGTGCTGCTGTCCAATATCGATTACCGCAGCCTGGTGAAGGTGTGGCCGGTGCATGTGGCCCTGACCTGGGGCATGGTGCTGCCCACGCTGGTGCTGCGCAATGTGAGCATCGGCCCGCTGACCATCGGCTACAACGCAGGCGATACCGACAACTATTCCTGGTACAAGCTGGGAGGTTTTACCCTGCAGCCCACAGAGCTGGCCAAGATCAGCTTTATCCTGACCTTTGCCATGCACCTGAACAATGTGCGCACCCGGCTCAACGAGCCGAAGGAGCTGGGCAAGCTGCTGCTGCATCTGGCAGTGCCCATCCTCATCATTCATGTTCAGGGCGACGACGGCACCGCCATCATCTATGCCATCATCGGCTGCTGCATGATGTTTGCGGCGGGCCTGAGCTGGAAGTATATCCTGGGGGCGGTCTCGGCGGCGGCAGTGGCTATGGCGACGGCGTTCACCTTTTTCAGTGATAAGATCGGCAAGGGATACCAGTGGTACCGCATCCTTGCTGTCATCGATCCCGATAACAAGACCGGCTGGGCCCCCAGCGAGACCATCTGGAAGAACATCATTTACCAGCAGCAGCGCGGCGAGATCGCGCTGGGCTCGGGCGGCATCTTTGGCAATGGGCTGTTTGGCGGCAGTTATTACAGCGTGCCCAACGCCCACAACGATTTCATCCTGAGCTGGATCGGCAACGCGGCGGGCTTTGTGGGCTGCTGTGTGGTGCTGGGCGTGCTGTTTGCACTGGTCATCAAGACCTTCCTCACCGGTGCCCGCAGCGAGGATCTGCTGGGCACCTTCATCTGCGCGGGCATCGGCGGCGCTCTGCTGGCCCAGATCGCCGTGAACGTGGGCATGAACCTGCGCGTCCTGCCCGTGATTGGTGTCACCCTGCCGTTCTATTCAGCGGGCGGCAGCTCGGTGCTGATGCTGTACATCTGTGTGGGCCTGGTGCTCTCGGTCTACACCCACAACACAAAAAAGCTGTTCGGCTGAGCCGGAACAGAACGCGGCCCCGGAGAGAAGAAAAACTCTCCGGGGCCGCGTTTGTGTGTCAGCCAAGGGTGTTGCGCAGCTTGTTGGCAAGCCGTTTCAGCAGATCTGCTTCCGTGTAAGCCCGCAGGTATTCCACATCCAGCGCACTGCCCTCCGAAGCAGGGGTGTTCTGAATGTTCAGAAAACGCAGGTCAGGAGAATGGGCAAGGATCTGTTTGCAGAACTTTGTGGTGACCCTGGTGTGATTTGTCAGGTTCAGACAGACCAGGTCAGGCAGCTGGGTCAGGGGCGTGTAGTCGATGTTTTTGTAGAGCTTACTCTGTCCGACACCGAGACCGAGATCGAGAACGGCAAGATGGGTCTGAGCCAGCGGTTCCAGACTGGGAACTGCTGTGCCGGAACTGAGGGAGAGATAACGCAGTGCCGGGAGTGACGCAGCCGGTTCCAGCGAAACGATGCCATCGTTAGAGGAAAGCGTCAGAACCCTCAATTTGGGCAGACCTTCCAATGGAGCAAGGTCGAGGGTGCCGCATTCGGTCAAGGAGAGTTGTTTCAGCTGGGACAGGTGAGAAAGCGGTTCCAACGTTTCGGGCCGTGCCCCGTTTACGCTGAAGCGTTCGAGATGGGACAGGGCTTCAATCCCAGAAAAATCAGTGAATGCCTGATTGGCCGTCGGCGAGGTAGAATAGGAAAAGGCTTGCAGGCCGTCGAAATACTGCAGATCGTGCAGAGAGGCCAGTGCAGGAAGCGGACTTTCTTTTCCGACTGCCGATATCTCCTGTTCCAGCGTGGCATCTCCCTGCTGGGCGGTCACGGTCACGATGGAGGTCGTGCCCGAATCGCCCTCAAACATGGTGCGTTCGGTGATGGTCAGTGTGCTGAGATCCCAGACATCGCTGCGGTTGATGGTGCCCTCCGGGCGGTTCAACAGGAGCCGGACAGCGGCCTCCATTCCGGTATCTTCCCAGACAATGGGAGCGTCCTCACCGTGCTCGGCATCTACCGGAGAGAGGGGCATTTCCAGAGAATCACGGTATGCCTTCAAGGCAGTATCGTATTCTGTCTGCGGGTAGGGAACAGAGGACGCTTTGGAAAGCGAAAGGTAGTTGGAACAGCCACAAAACAGGAACACACAGGCAGTGATGAGAGCAAAGATGTGAGAGCAGCTTTTCATACCGTTCCCTCCTTTCATGGAAACGAACAATGCGGAATGAGAGCCATGGCGCGCTCTTTCGGTTTTGGAGAAAAATACCATACCATTCTGATTTTATTGTAATGGACGGTGGGAGGTGCGTCAAGAAAAGAAGGAACAGTTCCCGATGGGAGAACCGCTGAAATTTGAGGGAGAATTTTGGTGGAGTTGACAGTTTTCACCCGTAAAAGACGGCGTGTGTGGAATTTGCCCTTGACCCCGGGGCGTTCCGTGTTACAATATTTCCGGTACAGCCTGTCTGTTTGGGCTGCGGAACACAAAAAAGGAGTATTGAACGGTAAATTTTATGGATACGAACGCGGAATCTCCCATGCAGAACAAGGTCATTGAATATGTCAAGCAGTATGCAATGATCACGCTGAGCATTTCCATCATGTCGGTGGGTGTGTACTTTTTCAAATTCCCCAACAACTTTGTCTTTGGCGGCGTGACCGGTATGGCGGCGCTGGCGGCCAAGCTCACCCCGCTGTCGGCTTCGGCCTTTTCCTCGGCGGCCAACATGGTCCTGCTGGGGGTGGGCCTGATCTTTCTGGGCAAAAAGTTTGCCATGACCACCGGCTATGCCACTGTAGTTATGTCGCTGGAGCTGATGGTGCTGGAAAAGATCTGCCCCCTGCGCGGCCCCTTGAGCGACCAGCCCATGCTCGACCTGCTGTTTGCCATTGCCCTGCCGGCCATTGCGTCGGCTCTGCTGTTCAATGTGGGCGCTTCCTCCGGCGGCACGGATGTCATTGCCCTCATTGTGGAAAAGTATACCCACATCCACAACGTGGCAGTGGCGCTGTTCCTGACTGACCTGTTCATGGTCATTGCGGCCTGCTTTGTGTTCGACCTGTACACCGCCCTCTATTCCTTCGTGGGTCTGACCGTGAAATCGCTGGTCATTGATGCCGTGCTGGAAAAGATCAAGATGTGCAAGGCCATCCTCATCGTCTGCGACGACAGGAAGCCGATCTGTGATTTTGTCATGCGCAAGCTGGTGCGCGGCGCAACCTATACGCCCTGCTTCGGCGCATATACCGACAAGCCCCACTACATCATCTACACCACCCTGACCCGCCGCGAGGCCGACCAGCTGCAGGATTTTATCCACAAACAGCACTTGAACGCCTTCATGTCCATGCTGAGCACCACTGAGGTGTTCGGCAAGGGCTTCAACCACGCATAAGGAGGAACGTATGGTACAGGTCGATCTTATCACCGGTTTTCTGGGTGCGGGCAAGACAACGTTCCTGCGCAGATATGTTGCGTATCTGACCGCACAGGGGCATCATGTCTGCATTCTGGAAAATGACTTTGGCGCTGTGAATGTGGATGCCATGCTGGTGCAGGATCTGCTGGGGGAACGCTGCGAGATCGAGACCATCAGCGGCGGGTGTGATTGTGATACCCACCAGCGCCGGATGCGCACCAAGCTCATCTCAATGGCCATGCGTGGGTTCGACCGGGTGGTGGTGGAGCCCAGCGGCATTTTTGATGTGGACGAGTTTTTTGATGTCCTGCGGGATGAGCCGCTGGATCGGTGGTATACACTGGGCAATGTGTTTGCCGTTGTGGATGCCCTGCTGCCCGAGACGCTTTCCCCGCAGGCAGAGTACATTCTGGCATCGGAAGCCGCCAGCGCCGGACGCATCCTGCTCTCCCGCAGTCAGCTGGCCACCCAGGCCCAGCGGGAAAGCGCCATCGACCACCTGAAACGTGCCCTTGCGGCCTGCAAGTGCAGCCGTACCCTGAAGGAAGAAGATTTTCTGATCAAGGACTGGGCCGACCTGGAGGATGCGGATCTTGCGGCGCTGGATGCCTGTGGCTATCAGCATGCCGACTGCGAAAAGCTCTGCTTTGATGCGCACGATGCATTCGGTTCGGCGTATTTCCTCGAGCTGGGCCTGCCCCGGCAGCAGCTGGAAGCACGCATTCCCAGCCTGTTCACGGATGCCGCCTGCGGCCGGGTGCTGCGGGTCAAGGGCTTTGTGCAGGATGCCGCCGGTTGGGTGGAGCTGAATGCTACCGCCGACGGCCTGACTGCGGCCCCCATTCCGGCAGGGCAGGAGGTGCTCATCGTCATCGGCGAAGGGCTGGACAAGGAACGGATCGAAGCTGTTTTGCGGAACTGAGGGAGCGTGCGGGAAACACAGAAAAACGCCGCTTTGCGGTGCATCGGCCCGGCAGATCGCGGCACGTGGGTGTGCGCTTTCTGCCGGGCCCTTTTCTTTTCCACAGTTTTTCCGGCAAAATATAACAATCCTTGTCAGATATTGCTGTTGCGCCCCCGGAGATTTTGGACTATAATTTTGACTTAGCTGTTAGACAAGGGGGATTTTTTACGAATTATCTGTTTCAATTTGCGCGTATCCTCGCGTTTTGCTTTCTGGGGGAAGTATGTCATGCCGTACTGCCGCTGCCGGTTCCGGCCAGTGTGTACGGGCTTGTGCTGCTGCTGCTGGCCCTGAACTTCCGGCTGATCCGTCTGGAGGATGTAAAAGAGGTGGGCGTGTTTCTCACCGGTATCTTCCCGCTGCTCTTTGTGCCCGCCGCCGCAGGCGTGATGGAGCTTTGGGCGGAGATGGGGGAGATGCTGCTGCCCATCATCATCGCCATCATCCCGGTCACGGTTCTGGTCATGGTGACCGCCGGAAAGACCACCCAGGCTCTGACCAGCCGCAAAAAGAACAAGGAGACTGCTGCCAATGATGGAATTGCTGAATGAGTTCCTTTCGGGCTCTGTTGCCTGGGGTGTGCTGCTGACACTGGCCGCCTTTGCACTGGGAGCCCTTGTGAACAGAGTGACCGGAAAGGCATTTTTTAACCCGCTGCTGCTGGGTGCGATCTTTGTGATCGTTTTCCTGTCGGTATGCGGCATCCCCTATGCCGACTACAAGGTCAGCGCCGCCCCGGTGAACTACCTGCTGCTGCCCGCCACCGTGGCGCTGGCCATCCCGCTGTATGAAAAGCTCGACCTGCTCAAGGCAAACGCCGCCGCCATCATTGCGGGCATCTCGGTGGGGACGCTGGTCAGCCTGGGCAGCGCGCTGGCATTGGCGCTGGCGCTGCACCTGACCCAGGAGCAGTACGCCACCCTGCTGCCCAAATCCGTGACCACCGCCATCAGTATGGATGTGGCTGCAGAGCTGGGCGGCATTGCGGCCCTGACCGGTGCCATCGTCATCCTGACGGGCATCGTGGGCAACCTGCTGGCCGAGACGGTCTGCAAGGCGTTTCACATCACCGACCCCATTGCCAAGGGCGTGGGCATTGGCACCTCGGCCCATGCCGTGGGCACCAGCAAAGCCCTGCAGATGGGTGAGGTGGAAGGTGCCATGAGCGGCCTGTCCATCGCCGTGGCCGGTGTGCTGACCGCCGTGCTCTGCCCGGTGTTCGTAAGCCTTATCGATTGATCGCATAAAAACACCCCTCTCCGCTGTGCTGATGCACGGACGGAGAGGGGTATTTTTATGCGTTCTCTTTTTTCAGAACTCTGGTCACCATGAACACACAGTAGAGCAGTGCCAGACCCCAGGCAATGGGGTTGGCAATGCAGATGCCGAAGTAGCCCAGACTATGAACGGCCAGCCAGCCGCAGAGCGCGCGGCCGATGAGCTCGCCCACACCGGAGATAACGGCCTGCACACTGTATCCCAGACCCTGCAGGGTGTTGCGGAAGACCATCAGCAGGCCGTTGATGCAGAACAGCACGCTGATCACGGTCAGGTATTCCACAGCACCGGAAGTCACGGCAGGGTCGGCATCGCCCAGAACAAGGCCCACGGCCCAGCCCTTGACGAAGAAGAGCACCACCCAGGCAGCCGCGCAGTAGCACAGCTGGAGGATGCAGCCATCCCGGATGCCCTGCCTGACGCGGTCAGTGCGGTGGGCACCGTGGTTCTGGCCGACATAAGTTGCCATAGCCGTGCCCACGCTTGCCATGGGCACGGTGAACATCTGGCGAATCTTCTCACCGGCGGTCTGGGCGGCCACGGCGGTGCTGCCCAGCAGGTTGATGGCATCCTGCATGATGAAGGCACCGATGGCAGAAACGGAATACTCAAAGCCCATCGGAAGGCCGATATAGGCCAGCCGCCCGCAGTGCCCCGCCGAGAGGACACAGTTTTCCCGGGTGAAATGGATGCCCTCCACCCGGGTGAAGAACCACCAGGTGCAAAGCAGGCCGCTGAACAGCTGGCTGACAACGGTGGCGATGGCTGCGCCCTCCACGCCCATACCCAGCGGTACGATGAACAGCCAGTCCAGCCCGATGTTCAGGAAACTGGAGATTAGCAGGAAATAGAATGGGTGCTGGGAATCGCCCAGACTGTTCAGGACGGTGGAGGTGTAGTTGAACAGCACCGTGGCCGGAATGCCGAGGAAGATGATGCGGATGTAGGCCACCGCGTCCGGGAACAGCTCGGCCGGTGTGTGGATGAGCTGCAGCAGCGGGGCAGCAGTGAGGGTGGTGACGATGGTGAACACCACGCTCAGGACCACGCAGAGCACCGCGCCGTTGAACAGATACTTGTGCATATCCTCGCTGTCCCTTGCACCAAAGCTCTGGGCCACCGGGATGCCAAAGCCCGTGCAGGAACCCAGCACAAAGCCTAAAATGAGAAAATTCAGAGAGTAGGTGGTGCCCACCGCGCCCAGTGCATCGGTGCCCAGACAGCGCCCCACAATGACGGTGTCCACAAAGCTGTACAACTGCTGGAACAGGGTGCCCAGCACCAGCGGCAGGGCAAATTTCAGGATCTGGGGCAGCGGCCTGCCCACCGTGAGGTCGGTGGTGCCGGAACCCTTTTTGGTTTTTTCCATAAGTTTTACATGCTCCCTTCGGGTTTGATCTGCCACTAAGGATATCATGGCATCCGCTCCCGGTGTTAGCATTATTTTATGGAAAACCCGGATAAATTCTGTTTTTTCTCACCAAAGGGGCAGGGCACTGACTTCATCCCGAAGCTCCAGTGCCTGGGTGTGGGTCAGCTTTTTGGCGCGCTCCATCCGCTCCACCACCACAAGTGCGCGCCTGCGGGCCAGATCCCCGTTGGCGGCGTAGACCGAGGGCGCGTTGGGCAGGCCGGCCAGTACCACACACTCGGCGCGGGTCAGCTCCCGGGTGGGCTTGCCAAAGTAGCCCTGCGCAGCCTGTGCCACGCCGGACCACTGATTGCCGAAGTAGCAGCTGCCTGCGTACATCTCAAAGATCTGCTGTTTGGAGTAGTAATCCTCGATGTCTCTGGCGGCAAACATCTCCGCTGCCTTGCGGGCCATCTGCTTTTCCTGGGTGAACAGCTCGTTCTTGGCCAGCTGCTGGGTCAGGGTGCTGCCGCCCTCGGCCAGAGAGCGGGTGCGCAGGTCGGCCCAGAGCGCCCGGACAATGGCCGCCGGGTCGATGCCGTGGTGCCTTTCAAACCGGCTGTCCTCCACGGAAATGACCGCATCGATATAGGTCTGGGGCAGCTGGTCACAGCTGGCAAAGCCGGGCCGGGAGCTGATCTCATCATAGAGGCCGGCAATGGGCTTTTGCGCCGCTGTGGCGCGGTAGAGCCGCCAGCCCTGCACGCCCAGTGTTCCGCCAATGACCACCAATACAAACAGCGCCGCCAGCAGCAGGCAGCTGAGCAGTCGCTATACAAAACGTTTCAGCATCTTCACGTTCCCCTCCGATTTTGATTCAACGTTATCCTACCCGATTTGACGACAGAATGCAAGTTACATTTTTATGAATACGGCCGCACAAGAAAAAAGCGCCCTGCCGGGGCAAACTGGCAGAGCGCTTTTACGAGTTATGGAAAGGGGATGCAGAGGCGCTGCTTACAGAGCGAAATAACGCTTTGCGTTGTCGAAGCAGATGCCCTTGACGATCTTCTCCAGAGCCTTCTCATCGTTGGGATACTCGCCATCCTCGACCCACTGGCCGATCAGGTTGCACAGGATGCGGCGGAAGTAGTCGTGGCGGGTGTAGCTCAGGAAGCTGCGGCTGTCGGTCAGCATACCGACAAAGTTGCCCAGCAGGCCCAGGTTTGCCAGGCTCTTCATCTGGTTCTCCATGCCGATCTTCTGGTCGTTGAACCACCAGCCGGAGCCGTGCTGGATCTTGCCGGGGATCTCATCATTCTGGAAGCAGCCCAGAATGGTGCCGATCTGCTCGTTGTCAGCGGGGTTCAGGCTGTAGATGATGACCTTGGGGCACTCATCGGTGTCGTTCAGGGCGCTCAGCAGAGCAGCAATCTCGCCGCCGCACTTGGCAGTGTTGATCATGTCGAAACCGGTATCGGGTCCCAGCAGGGCGTTCATCTTACGGTTGACACCGCGCAGGCAGTTGTAGTGCAGCTGCATGGCGATGTTCAGGCGGTGATACTGCTTGCCCAGGTGGATCAGGATGTAGGTCTGGTACTTCTCAGCCTCTTCAGCGGTCACAGCCTCACCGGTCATAGCCTTCTGGTAGATGGCGTTGACCTCTTCCTTGGTGGCCTCACGGTAGGGCACGTAGTCCAGGCCGTGGTCAGATGCACGGCAGCCCATCTCGGCAAAGAACTCGATGCGCTGGGTCAGAGCGTCGGTGACGCAGTTGATGCACTCCAGCTTTTCCTTGCCAACGACCTGAGCCAGCTTGCCCATGTACTCCACGAAGCCGGGCTTCTGGATGTTGATGGCCTTGTCGGGGCGGAAGGAGGGAGCAACGGTGAACTTGATGGAAGGATCTTCCTTGATCTTCTTGTGCCATGCCAGATCATCGATGGGGTCGTCGGTGGTGCCGATGAAAGCAACATTGGACTGCTCGATCAGGCCGCGGACAGTCATGCTGTCGTCGTGCTGCAGCTTGTCGTTGCACAGGTTCCAGACTTCCTCAGCGGTGTCGCCGTTCAGCACACCCTGATAGCCGAAGAACTTGCGCAGCTCCAGGTGGCACCAGTGGTACATGGGGTTGCCAACGCACATGGGCAGAGCCTCGGCAAACTTCTGGAAACGCTCGCGGTCGGGCTTGGTGCCGGTGATGTACTCCTCGGGCACGCCGTTGGAACGCATCACGCGCCACTTGTAGTGGTCGCCTGCCAGAGAGCCGTCGGGCTGGCGGCCGCCCAGCCACACCTGAGCGATGTTCTCAAAGCGGCGGTTCTCGTAGATCTCCTTCGGGGAGATATGGCAGTGATAGTCGCAGATGGGCATATCAGCAGCGTAGGTGTGATACAGATGCTGAGCCACAGGAGACTGGAGCATGAATTCCTTGTCCATAAATGCTTTCATGGGTCGAAAACTCCTTTTCATTCTAATGTACTAATATATCACTATGGGGTACCTTTAACAGCGCCCACGCAGGGCGCGTTAAGTCTATCTTTAGTATAGCGGAAAACGATAATGTATACAACTGAAAAACTGACAAATTTTCAGACTTTTCCTTGTAAAAAACGCTGGAATTTATAAAAATGGCCTGTTTTGGGCCAAAAATCTGGCAAAAAACACTTGACTTCTTTGTATACAACAGCATACAATAGAGACAGAGTGCGGGGCACAAAAGGGTGCCCCGGAGAGAAGCAAAGCAAGCTAAAAGGAGAACACGTGATATGGAAACTCTGAATTACAAGGTTCTGTCTGAGACCGGCTACAACGGCTACATCCTCAAGGATGCCCCTGTCAAGGTCATGCAGTTTGGCGAGGGTAACTTCCTGCGCGCATTCGTGGACTATTTCTATGATATCGCCAACGAGAAGGCCGGCTACAACGGCAAGGTCAAGCTGGTGCAGCCCATTGGCAACTTCCCCCAGATGGCTGACTGGATCAACGAGCAGGAGGGCCTGTACACCCTGTATCTGCGCGGCAGCGAGAAGGGCCAGAAGGTGGATGCAAAGCGCGTGATCTCCTGCGTGTCTGACTGTGTCTGCCCCTACATCGATGGCAAGTGGGATGAAGTGCTGGCTCTGGCCCGCTCTGAGGATCTGGAAACGGTTGTATCCAACACCACCGAGGCCGGCATCGCTTACACCCAGGGCGACAGCGCGTTTGATCAGGTTCCTCCCAACAGCTTCCCCGCAAAGCTGACCCGTGTGCTGTACGAGCGCTACAAGGCATTCAACGGTGCCGCGGACAAGGGTCTGGTCATCCTGAGCTGCGAGCTGATCGACAACAACGGCAAAGAGCTGAAGAAGTGCTGCAACAACTACGCCAAGGACTGGAATCTGGAAGCTGAGTTCATCGACTGGATGAACAACGCCAATACCTTCTGCTCCACTCTGGTGGACCGCATCGTTCCGGGCCGCATCCGCGACCCCAAGGAGCTGGCTGCCATGGAAGAGGCCAACGGCTACCATGATCAGGTGCTGGATGTCGGCGAAGTCTTCGGCGTGTGGGTCATCGAGGGCCCTGCAGGTCTGGAGGACAAGCTGCCGTTCAAGAAGGCCGGTGTCAATGTCATGGTCGTGCCTGATGTTACCCCCTACAAGAAGCGCAAGGTCCGCATCCTGAATGGTGCACACACCGGCTTCGTTCTGGGCGCATATCTGGCTGGCTTCGACATCGTGCGTGACTGCATGCACAACGATACCGTCCGCGGCTTTATGAACAAGATGCTGCATGAGGAGATCATCCCCACCCTGCCTCTGGACAAGAAGGATCTGGAAGAGTTTGCTTCCGCCGTTGAGGACCGCTTCAACAACCCCTTCGTCAACCACGAGCTGATGAGCATCTCCCTGAACTCCACCTCCAAGTGGAAGGCCCGCAACATGCCTTCCTTCCTGGCTTACATTGAGGAGCAGAAGCAGCTGCCCAAGTGCCTGACCATGTCTTTGGCCGCTTACATTGCCTTCTACTCCAATGATATTCAGGAGCGCACTGCCGACGGCCTGATCTGCAAGCGCCCCGCAGGCAACACCTACAAGATCCAGGATGACGCATGGGCACTGGACTTCTACTATGCACACAAGGACGACACCGACGCTCAGCTGGTGCACGCCGTTCTGACCAACACCCAGATGTGGGATCAGGATCTGACCAAGATCGAGGGCCTGGAGGCCGCTGTTCTGGCTGATCTGGAGCTGATCCGCACCCAGGGTGCCGAAGCTGCCTACAAGAGCTGCCTGTAAGCTGGAAGATCACCTGCACAACAAGGGGCTGCTGCTTTGGGCAGCGGCCTCCTTGTGCTTTGTAAATGTCATTAAGGAGAATAACTATGCCGCAGGCGATTCATATCAGCCCCATTGACAACGTGGTGGTTGCACTGCACCCCATTGCCAAGGGCACTCTGGTGGAGGTGGACGGCCTTGCCGTGACCGCGCTGGAGGATATCCCTCAGGGCCACAAGATGGCAGTAAAGCCCATCAAGAACGGTGAAAATGTCATCAAGTACGGTTTCCCCATCGGCCACGCGACCGCCGATGCCGAGCCGGGCACCTGGATGCACACCCACAATGTCCACACCAACCTGTCCGGTGAGGTGGAGTACAGCTATAACCCCGCCCCCGACCTGGCCCCCCTGCCCAAGGTGGAGCCTGAGACCTTTATGGGCTTCCGCCGCAAGGATGGCCGTGCTGCCATCCGCAACGAGATCTGGATCATTCCCACGGTCGGCTGTGTCAACGACATCGCCAAGAAGATGGTGAACGACAACCAGGATCTGGTCACCGGCTCCATTGAGGGACTGTACACCTTTACCCATCCGTTTGGCTGCAGCCAGACCGGCCACGACCATGCCCAGACCCGCAAGCTGCTGGCCGCGCTGGTCCGCCACCCCAATGCCGCCGCTGTTCTGGTGCTGCATCTGGGCTGCGAAAACCTGCAGCACGATCAGTTCGTGGAAGAGCTGGGCGAATATGATCACGACCGGGTCAAGTTCCTGACCTGCCAGGATGTGGACGACGAGTTCACCGCCGCCCGTGAGATCCTGAAGGAGCTGGCTGCTTACGCCGGTCAGTTCAAGCGTGAGCCTATCCCTGTGAGCGAGCTGGTGGTCGGCATGAAGTGCGGCGGCTCGGACGGCCTGTCCGGTATCACCGCTAACCCCACCATCGGCCGCTTCTCCGACATGATGGGCCAGCGCGGCGGCTCCACCGTCCTGACCGAGGTGCCCGAGATGTTCGGTGCCGAGGGCTTCCTGATGGACCGCTGCATCAACAAGGAGGTATTCGTTAAGGCCGAGCACATGATCAACGGCTTCAAGGAATACTTCATCAGCCACAACGAGGTGGTTTACGACAACCCCTCTCCGGGCAACAAGCAGGGCGGCATCACCACCCTGGAGGACAAGAGCTGCGGCTGTGTCCAGAAGGGCGGCACCGCCCCCATCATGGATGTCATCGGCTACGGTGACCCCGTGGTGACCAAGGGCCTGAACATGCTCTACGGCCCCGGCAACGATCTGGTGTCCGCAACGGCCATGACCGCCGCAGGCGCTCACCTGATCCTCTTCTCCACCGGCCGCGGCACCCCGTTCTCTGCCCCGGCTCCCACCCTGAAGATCTCTACCAACACCCCGCTGGCCGAGAAGAAGTCCGGCTGGATTGACTTCAACACCGGTGTCATCGCGGACGGTGAAAAGACCATCGACGAGGCCGCCCGCGACCTGCTGGATCTGGTCATCCGCGTTGCAGGCGGTGAGCAGACCAAGGCCGAGAAGCACGGCTTCCGCGAGATCTCCATCTTCAAGGATGGCGTTGTTCTTTAATTAAAAAATGGCTGCTGTGCGTGCTTTTTGCGCGTACGGCGGCCTTTTTGTATCAAATGATATGGAGGTACAACTTATGAACCAGATCACTACCCAGTACGTCACTGAGGGCGGCGCATGCTTTGAGCAGTATGTCATCACCGACCCCGTGGCAAAAACTGCCCTGACCATCACCCCCGAGCGCGGCGGCATGGTCACCGGCTTTACCCTGGACGGCGACGAGTACATCTGGACCCGCCGCCCCAACTTCAGCGAGTGCAACCGCCCCCGCTTCGGCATCCCTGTGCTGTTCCCCAACTGCGGCAAGCCCGACAACGGCGTGCACATCTTCAACGGCCAGGCCTATCCCATGGAGATCCACGGCATGGCTGATCTGTGCCCCTGGGAAGTGGAGAGCGTCGGTCCCGACGGCGTGACCCTGATCCTGGAGTCCAGCCCCCTGACCAAGTTCCTCTACCCCTTCGATTTCACTGTCCTGATGAACTACAACCTGCAGGGCAACACCGCTTCCCTGAGCATGACTGTGATCAATGAGGGCGATGTTCCGATGCCCTTCAGCTTTGGCTATCATCCCTATTTTGTGGCCTCTGCTCTGGAGAATGTGGACTTTGACATCAAGTGCGCCACCTGCTCCGAGGATGCCAAGGGCGAGCAGCCTGCCGCACCTGAGAAGATCACCCTGACCCGCAAGGAAGGTTCTGACAACTCCATCCGCCTGATGACCGGCGTGGAGTTCCCCATGACCTTTACGGATAAGGGCAACGGCCACAAGGTCACCGTGGATGCCGATGAGAGCTTTACCAACGGTGTGCTGTGGCAGCAGGATGCCGAAAACTTCGTCTGCATGGAGCCCTGGAACGGCTGGGCCAACAGCGTGAACGAAGAGGGCAAGCACGAGGTGCTGGAGCCCGATGAGGCCATGACCAGCGAGTGGACCATCACCATTGAGAAGGTCTAAGACCCCGCTGCGAAACCTTTGATACGCAAAAAACTCCCCTGCATTCCGGTAAAATGGAGTGCAGGGGAGTTTTTATGTTACAGGCTCAGGCCTGCGTTTTTTACTGCTCCGGAGCGGTGAAGCTGATGGGGGTAGCACCTGCAGCAGCATCAACGCTCAGCAGGGAGATGGGAGCAACCTCGTAGCTCAGGGTGTCGAAGCTCTGGGTGTCGCCGCTCTCGGTGGTGAACTCCAGGACATACTCAGCGCTCTTGTCAGCGTCCTCGGGCAGGGTCAGCACAACGCTGTCGCCGTCAGCCAGGCCGTCAACAGCCAGGTTCTCGCCCTTGTCCTCAGAGCCGGCAACGTACAGGTACAGATCGGTGACGTTCTCGCCGGTGGTGTTGTAGACAGTGTACTCGGCGGGCTCGACCTCGGCCTCGCTGGAAGCTGCCTCAGAGCTTGCAGCCTCAGAGGAAGCGGCAGCGGAAGAAGCAACGGAAGAAGCAGCGGAAGAAGCGGTGGTGGAAGAAGCAGAACCGCCGCAAGCGGTCATACCAACAGCCAGTGCCAGAGCAGCGGCAACAACAGCAACATTCTTGAGTTTCATTGTGTAATTTCTCCTTGTTCGTGACGAAAATCTTTTATCGTGGGCAGCTCTCGTGAAAAGTTGCCCACAAGCAACTATTATACAAGGATGTGTCGAAGAATACAATAACAAATCCTTTACAAAAGTGTGAAAAGTATGACAAAGACCCTCTCCGTCCTGCTGATGCCCGCCAGCACCCCCAAAAGGGAGGGGCGGCATTGCGAAGCAATGACGGAGAGGGTCTTTTCTATTTCGAGGTGCTTTACTTACTTGGGCTGCTTGCCGATGTAAGCCAAGATGCCGCCATCAGCGTACAGGATCTGGCCATTGACAAAGTCGGAAGCATGGGAGGCCAGGAACACGCAGGGGCCGACCATGTCCTCGGGAGTGCCCCAGCGGCCTGCGGGGGTCTTGGCGCAGATGAAGGTATCGAAGGGATGGCGGCTGCCATCGGGCTGGATCTCGCGCAGGGGAGCGGTCTGGGCGGTGGCAATGTAGCCAGGGCCCATGCCGTTGCACTGGATGTTGTACTCGCCGTACTCGGAGGCGATGTTGCGGGTCAGCATCTTCAGTGCGCCCTTGTCCTCAGAGCCGGCAACGTACAGGTACAGATCGGTGACGTTCTCGCCGGTGGTGTTGTAGACAGTGTTACTCGGCAGCCTCAGAGCTTGCTGCCTCAGAGCTTGCTGCCTCAGAGCTTGCGGCCTCAGAGCTTGCAGCCTCAGAGCTTGCAGCCTCAGAGCTTGCGGCCTCAGAGCTTGCTGCCTCAGAGCTTGCAACCTCAGAGGAAGCGGCAGCGGAAGAAGCAACGGAAGAAGCGGTGGTGGAAGAAGCAGAACCGCCGCAAGCGGTCATACCAACAGCCAGTGCCAGAGCAGCGGCAACAACAGCAACATTCTTGAGTTTCATTGTGTAATCTCTCCTTGTTCGTGACGAAAATCTTTTCTCGTGGGCAGCTCTCGTGAAAGGCTGCCCACAAACAACTATTATACAAGGATGTGTCGAAGAATACAATAACAAATCCTTTACAAAAGTGTGAAAAGTGTGACAAAGACCCTCTCCGTCCTGCTGATGCCCGCCAGCACCTCCAAAAGGGAGGGACGGCATTGCGCAGCAATGACGGAGAGGGTCTTTTCTATTTCGAGGTGCTTTACTTACTTGGGCTGCTTGCCGATGTAAGCCAGGATGCCGCCATCAGCGTACAGGATCTGGCCGTTGACAAAGTCGGAAGCATGGGAGGCCAGGAACACGCAGGGGCCCACCATGTCCTCGGGGGTGCCCCAGCGGCCTGCGGGGGTCTTGGCGCAGATGAAGGTATCGAAGGGATGGCGGCTGCCATCGGGCTGGATCTCGCGCAGGGGAGCGGTCTGAGCGGTGGCAATGTAGCCAGGGCCCATGCCGTTGCACTGGATGTTGTACTCGCCGTACTCGGAGGCGATGTTGCGGGTCAGCATCTTCAGTGCGCCCTTGGCGGCAGCGTAGGCGGAGACAGTCTCGCGGCCCAGCTCGCTCATCATGGAGCAGATGTTGATGATCTTGCCCTCGCGCTTGGCAATCATATCGGGCAGAACAGCCTTGGAGCAGTTGAAGGCACCGCCAACGTGCACGTCGATGACGCGCAGGAAATCGGTGTGGCTCATCTCGATCATGGGCACGCGCTTCATCAGACCGGCGTTGTTCACCAGAATGTCCACGGGGCCCACATCAGCCTTGATCTGGGCGATCATGGCGTTCACGGCAGCCTCATCGGTGACATCGGCCACATAGCCGTGTGCGTCGATGCCGGCAGCCTTGTAGGCGGCCAGGCCCTTTTCCAGGCTGCCCTCGTTGGAGCAGTTGAAGCAGACGGTAGCGCCGCACTTTGCCATGCCCTCGGCAATGGAGAAGCCGATGCCGTGTGCGCCGCCGGTGACCAGGGCAACCTTGCCCTTCAGATCAAATGCAGTAAGATCCATAAGTAGAACTCCTTTACTGAAAGACCCCGCGCCGGTTCGCCGGTGCGGGGTCTGGTTTGTGTTTAGCGCAGGTCGGTGGTAGCGATGTTGTCCATGTCGTCAAACTCCATGTTCTCGCCGCCCATAGCCCAGATAAACGTATAGTTCGAGGTGCCGACACCACTGTGGATGCTCCAGGAGGGGCTGATGACAGCATCCTCGTTGTGCATCACGATATGGCGGGTCTGGGTAGGCTCACCGCACATGTGGAACACCACCTGCCCCTCGGGCAATTCAAAGTAGGTGTAGATCTCCATCCGCCGCTCATGGGTGTGGCTGGGCATCGTGTTCCAGTTGGAACCGGGGTCCAGCTCGGTCATGCCCATGCTCAGCTGGCAGGTCTTCAGCACGTCCGGGTGGATGAACTGATTGATGGTGCGCTTGTTGCAAGTCTCCACGCTGCCCAGAGGACGATGGTTTGCATCGGCCATCTTGATCAGGCGGGTCTCGTAAGCGCAGTGTGCCGGAGCAGACACCATATAGAACTTGGCAGGATGCTCAGGATCGGCGGAAGCAAAGGTCACTTCCTTGGTGCCCTGGGTGATGTACAGGCAGTCCTTGTAGCCCAGCTCGTACTTCACGCCGTCAGCCACCACGATGCCGGTGGAATCCTTGCCGATGTTGAACATACCGATCTCGCGGCGCTCCAGGAAATAGTGGGTGCCGAAGTTTGCCCAGATGTCGATGCCCTTGTCGATGGACACGGTCTCGTGCACCGGCATACAGCCCAGCGTGACCATGCGGTCCACATGGCTGTAAACGGCAACAACCTCATCTGCCTTGTACAGGCCGGTGATGAGCATCTCGTCCCGCATTTCCTCGGTGGTGTAGCGCTTGAAATCCTTCTGGTTGCAGGAATAACGGATATCCATTGCGGACGACCTCCTGTAACGCTTGCTTAGCGCTGGATACGGCCGGAACCGTCGCCGCCAGCCAGCTTCTCGACCTCGGACACGGTCATCATGTTGTAGTCGCCCTCGATGGAGTGCTTCAGAGCAGAAGCAGCAACAGCGAACTCAACAGCTTCCTGAGTGCTCTTGCCGGTCAGCAGGCTGTAGATCAGGCCGCCGCCGAAGGAGTCACCGCCGCCAACGCGGTCGATGATGTGCAGGTCGTACTTCTTGGAGAAGCAGTACTCGTTGGAAGCAACGTCGTACAGCATAGCGCTCCAGCCGTTGTCGAATGCGCTGTGGCTCTCACGCAGGGTGATAGCGACCTTCTCGAAGTGGAACTTATCAGCCAGCTGCTTGGCAACGCTCTTGTAGCCCTCAGCATTCAGCTTGCCGCCGTAGATATCGGTAGCCTCGGCCTCGATGCCGAACACGTCCTTTGCATCCTCCTCGTTGGAGATGCAGACATCAACGTACTGGCACAGATCGGTCATGGCAGCACGAGCCTGCTCACGGGTCCACAGCTTGCCGCGGTAGTTCAGGTCGCAGCTGATCTTCACGCCGTGAGCCTTAGCAGCCTTGCAGGCCTCGCGGCAGATCTCGACAACGTTCTCGCCCAGAGCCGGGGTGATGCCGGTGAAGTGGAACCAATCCACGCCCTCGAAGATCTTCTCCCAATCGAAATCGGAAGGCTGTGCCAGCTGGATAGCGCTGTTGGCACGGTCGTAGATGCAGACAGAACCACGCTGAGAAGCGCCCTTCTCGTTGTAGTAGATACCAACGCGGTCACCGCCACGGGTGATCATGCTGGTGTCAACGCCATAGCGGCGCAGGCTGTTGACAGCGGCCTGACCGATGGCGTGTGCGGGCAGCTTAGTGACGAAAGCTGCGTCCAGGCCGTAGTTGGCCAGAGAAACAGCAACGTTGGCCTCGCCGCCGCCGAAGCTGAACTCCAGGCTGTTAGCCTGGACAAAGCGCTCATAGTTGAACGGCTGCAGACGGACCATCAGTTCGCCAAAAGTAACGACTTTCATTGTGGTGTACTCCTTTATAATCAGATGTGTTTTATATCACCCGCCGCAGGGTAGACCGGTGCGGCGGGAAACGCCGTGGAAATGCTCAGGAACTCAGGCCTGGACCAGGTGCATTGCAAAGCCGGCGATCTCGTCAGCAAAGTAGCAGGCAATGGTCTTGCCGTTCTTGACATTCTTGCTGTCCAGATCGAACTTCACGCCGCGCTGAGACAGGTGATAGATGGCACGGTCAACGTTGTTGCAGGCGATGGCAATGTGGCCATTGGTGCCGCGGCCGGGCTTCTTCATGATCTCGAATTCCTTGTTGCCCACAAAGATGCTGGAGTTGCCGGGAGCAACCTTCATGTTCAGCAGACCGCCCAGCAGGGTGGCGATCTTCATGGCCTCTTCCTCATTGCCGGTGTTGATGCCGACATGGTGCAGGCGCAGGCCCAGCATGGTGTCAACGGCTTCCTTGCTCTGAGCAGTGATCTTTGCCCAGTCGCCAGCCTTGATGACATCGCTCTTGCACATCCAGGTGCCGCCGACAGCGAAGATCTGGTCGTAGCCCAGGTAATCGTTGACGTTCTTTGCGTTGACACCGCCGGTGCACATCCAGCGTGCGCCCTTCAGGGCAGCGCCGATGTTCTTCAGCATGCCGACACCGCCGTTTGCCTCAGCGGGGAAGAACTTCAGGGCCTCGCAGCCCATATTCATAGCCTGCTGCATCTCGCCGGCAGAAGCGGTACCGGGCATCATAATGCCGCCCTTGTCGATCACGTGCTTGCAGACCTCGGGGTCAAAGCCGGGAGCAACGATGAAGGAAGCACCAGCTGCCATTGCACGGTCAGCCTGCTCGCAGGTCAGGACAGTGCCTGCACCCAGCAGCATCTCGGGCATCTCTTCGTGGATCTTGCGGATGCACTCCTCAGCACATGCAGTGCGGAAGGTGACCTCGGCTGCGGGCAGACCGCCCTCGGCCAGAGCCTTGCACAGGGGCAGGGCCTCGTCTACGCTGTTGAAGGCGATAACAGGGATAATGCCGATCTGATAGACCTTTTCAACGATGGGATTCATAACGCATTTCTCCTTTTTATTTGACACTCAGGGCGGGGCAGGGCCGGATGGGCACACTCTCCCCACCATACGTTCACAGTATTAGTATAAACGACCCGGCCGCTTTTGGTAATGCTCAACAAGCACAATGTTTTGCATAAGAGCTTGTATACATTGCACAAAAATGCCCAACGGTCACAGCCCGAGCCGCTCAAACAGCTCTGCAACGCCGTCGTGGTCGTTGTCGCGGGTGCTGACGATATCCCCCAGTGCCCGGATCTCGGGCAGGGCGTTGGCCATCACGGCGGCCACACCGGCCCGGGCCAGCATGGCGCGGTCGTTTTCACTGTCGCCGATGGCGGCGGTGGCTTCCCGCGGGATGCCCAGCATGTCTGCCAATGCCAGCAGGGCCGTGCCTTTGTCCACGCCCTGGGCGGTGACCTCCACGTTGTCCGGCGACCCCTGCACGGCTTCCACGCCCGGCAGGGCCCGGAAGCGGGGGAGAGCTGCCTGCGCGATCTCCGTGCTGTCGAAGAACATGCAGAACTTTTCCACTTCGTGGGCATGGCGGCTCAGCCACTCGGGCTGGTCACGCACAACGTGATAGCGGCCATCGTCCGGCTGGCGGGCCTCGGTGGAAAGGTGCCGGTTTTTCCGGGCTTGAAACAGCTCCATACCCGGCGCGTCCAGATAGGCGCACCCGTCCGAAAAGATGCTCAGCGGGCCGTGGTACTCCTGATAGAGCGCAAAGGCTTCCCGGGCGGTCTCCGGCGGCATGGGGCGGTGGAGGAGCCGGACCGGCTGGTGGGTCTGCCGCCGGGCCGCATCGGCATAGCGGCTGTACACGGCACCCAGCGGGTCTGTGCCCATATCCCAGACAGCGGCACCGTTGGTGGTGATGGCGTACCGGATGCCAGGCAGCTGCGCCACCAACGGCGGCAGGCTGGCAAGGGGCCGCCCGGTGCAGGGCAGCACGATGACCCCGCGCCCGACGGCATCGGCGATGGCCTGCCGGGTGCGGGGGGAGATCTGGCTCTTGGAATCGAGCAGGGTGCCGTCCAGATCAAGGGCGACAAGACGGATGGGGGTAGAAGGTGACATAGTTTCTCCTTTGATTTAAGAACCTCTCCGGCAGAAGCGTAAACATGGCTCCCCTGCCAGGGGAGCTGCCGCGATAGGTGACGGAGAGACTGATACCCTTATTTTATCCTATAAATAATATTTGCGCAAGCGCCGGTTCTGTGTTAAAATATTCGCTATGCGGCGAGTGATTTTATAGGAGAAAAGAATATGAACGCAAAGACTCTGCGCACGCGGCTCAAGCCCCACCTGTGGTATCAGGCTTACTGGGTGGTCTATCTCATCTGGTTCTTCTGGCTGGATCTGACCATCACGGACCCCAAATACATCATCCACTCCCCGGTGGATGACCTCATCCCTTTCAACGAGTGGTTCATTTTCCCGTACTGCAGCTGGTTCGTGCTGTTGGCGGCGGTCACGGCCCTGCTGTGGTGGTTCGACACCGCCAGTTATGACAAGCTCTGCCTGATGATGTTTTCGGGTATGACGCTCTGCCTCATTATTTATATGGTGCTGCCCAACGGCCTTGACATCCGACCCACGGCGGAAGCCATCGGCCGGGAGAATTTTGCCATGACTTTGATGCAGCTCATTTGGAAAGCAGATGCCTCGGTCAATGTCTGCCCCTCTATCCACTGTCAGAGCACGGCCTGCATGGCCATTGCCTTTTCGGGCAGCACGCTGACAAAGCAGCGCCCCTGGCTCAAAGCAGCGGCCTGGGTGTGGGCAGCGCTCATCTGCGCCTCCACCGTGTTCACCAAGCAGCATTCCATCATTGATGTGGTCTGCGGTCTGGCGCTGGCGGCTGTGTGGGGCGTGATCCTTTATGGCCCGTGGAAAAAGCGGCAGGATTGACAAGAAAAAGTTCCTAATTTTGGCAGTTTCCCAATTGACGCGGACAAAGCGTGTGGGGTACAATAAAAATAAGACTGATATATTAGTAAAACACAAAGATAACAGGCGTGCAGAAGCACAAAAGGAGCGAAGACAGTATGGCAGTTCGGAGCGCCCGCGAGGCAGCCTACGAAACCATCCGCAGCAGGATCATCACCATGGAGCTCAAACCCGGGGATGAACTGAACGACCACGAGCTGGCCCAGGAACTGGGCATCAGCCGCACCCCCATGCGGGAAGCGCTGATCATGCTCAACATTGCCCACATGGTGACCATCAAGCCCCAGAGCGGCACCTATGTGGCCCCCATTGATCTGGAGCTGATGGAGATGGAGCAGTTTGCGCGCTTCACGCTGGAAAAAGAGCTCCTGAACCGGATCCGGGGCCGCCTGACCGGTGAGCAGGAGAGAGCCTACCGGCTGCTGATCGAGCAGTACCGTGTGCTGGAAAGCCACCCGGAGGCCGAGAACCGCGAGACCCGGATGCTGGATCTGGACAACGCCTTTCACCGCCGCGCCTTTGAGCTCTGCGGCATGGAAGGACACTTTGACCACATGCTTTCCACCTTTCAGCACATCGAGCGGCTGCGCAAGTTCAGCCTGCAGACAGATGAGAACAAATCGGTCTGTGGTGCCCACACCCGCATCCTGGAGGCTGTGCTCCACGGCACGGAGGAGGATGTGAGCCGGGCACTGAGCGAACATCTGCACCGGTATAAGCTCAGTGTGGATCAGGCCCGTGCCGCCCACCCGGATTATTTTATCGGCAACGGTGATACCTGGTAAAAATTTCTTTCGTCAAACTGCCCAATGCGTGTATTTTGCGGCCGGATGGGGGCAAAATCCCATGTGTGGCCGTTTCTTTGTGTAAAGTATACAAGAAAAAACATCAAAACTTGTCAAAACGTCAATTGCCAATTTGAAACTGATATATTAGAATATAAGCAAGAATGTGCCACGGCACCCGCCGCGGCATTTAAGAAGCAAAGCAACAAACAAGGAGGAACCCACTATGCCTATGAAAATGGGTTGGCGTTGGTACGGTGAGGGCAACGATCCCATCACCCTCAACGACATCAAGCAGATTCCCGGCGTGACCAGCATCGTCTGGGCACTGCACAACAAGATGCCCGGTGAGATCTGGGAGATCGACGAGATCCAGAAGGTCGCCGATCAGATCCACGCCTACGGCTTCGACATGGACGTGGTCGAGTCTGTCAATGTCCACGATGACATCAAGATCGGCCTGCCCACCCGCGACAAGTACATCGAGAACTATAAGCAGTGCATCCGTAACCTGTCCAAGTTCGGTGTCAAGGTCATCTGCTACAACTTCATGCCCATCTTTGACTGGACCCGTACCGACCTGTTCCACCCCGTCGGCGACGGCTCCACCGCTCTGTTCTACCAGAAGGACATGATCCAGGACGATTACAAGGCCATGGCCGACTACATCCTGGGCTTTACCGAGAAGTACAACATGACCTTCCCCGGCTGGGAGCCCGAGCGTATGGCAAAGCTGGACGAGCTGTTCAAGGCCTATGCTCCTGTCACCAAGGAAAAGCTGTGGGAGAACCTGAAGTACTTCCTGGAAGCTCTGATGCCCACCTGCCGCGAGTGCGACATCAAGATGGCTATCCACATGGACGATCCCCCTTGGGATATCTTCGGCCTGCCCCGCCTGCTGGTGGATGCTGAGAGCATCGACCGCTTCCTGAGCATGGTGGACGATGAGTACAACTGCCTGACCCTGTGCTCCGGCAGCCTGAACGCAAACCCCAACAACAATGTTGCCGAGATCGTCCGCAAGCACTGCGACCGCATTGCATTTGCTCACATCCGCAACATCCACCACTTCCCCAATGGCGACTTCTCCGAGGCTGCTCACCGCGACTGCTGCGGCGAGACCGGCATCATCGAGATCCTGCGCGCCTACCATGACTGCGGCTACGAGGGCTATATCCGCCCCGACCACGGCCGTCAGCTGTGGGAGGAAGGCCCCGGCAACTGCCGCCCCGGTTACGGCAAGTATGACCGTGCTCTGGGTATCCAGTACATGCTGGGTGTCTGGGACCTGCTGGACCGTCTGGATGAAGAGAAAAAGAAAGGCTGAGTACTATTATGAAGCTGTCTGATATCAAGAACGGCAATCTGTCCGCCGAGTGGGCAGAAAAGGGCTACGAGCTGCCCAAGTTTGACGTGGAGGCTGTCAAGGCCAAGACCCACGCAGAGCCCACCTGGGTGCACTTTGGCGCAGGCAATATCTTCCGTGCCTTCCCCGCTGCCATCCTGAACGAGGCCCTGAACAGCGGCAAGTATGACCGCGGTGTCATTGTTGCTGAGAGCTTTGACTACGAGATCATCGACAAGGCTTACCAGCCCTACGACAACCTGAGCCTGCTGGTCTGCCTGAAGTCCACCGGCGACATCGAGAAGAAGGTCATTGCTTCCGTGACTGAGAGCCTGAAGGCTGATTACTCCTTCGGCAAGGATTGGGCTCGTCTGGTCGAGATCTTCCAGAACCCCAGCCTGCAGATGATCTCCTTCACCATCACCGAGAAGGGCTACGGCGTTGCTCCTGCTGACCTGGAACGCGGCCTGACCCCCGTTCTGGCAATGGGCAAGGTCACCGCTCTGCTGTACGAGCGCTTCAAGGCCGGCAAGCTGCCCCTGACCGTTCAGAGCATGGATAACTGCTCTCACAACGGCGACAAGGTCAAGAGCGCTGTCCACGCCTATGCTTCCAAGTGGGTCGAGCAGGGTCTGGTTCCCGCTGAGTTCCTGGCATACGTTCAGGACGAGACCAAGATCACCTTCCCCTGGAGCATGATCGACAAGATCACCCCCCGTCCCGACGCAAAGGTCCAGGATATGCTGGCCAAGGACGGCTTTGAGGACAACTACACCATCGTGACCGAGAAGCACACCTTTACTGCTCCCTTTGTCAACGCAGAGGAGACCCAGTACCTGTGCATCGAGGATCACTACACCAACGGCCGTCCTCCGCTGGAGCTGGGCGGTGTGCTGTACTGCGACCGCGAGACTGTTGACAAGATCGAGAAGATGAAGGTGTGCACCTGCCTGAACCCCCTGCACACCGCAATGTCCATCTACGGCTGCATGCTGGGTTACACCCTCATCAGCGCCGAGATGGCCGACGAGGATCTGCGTTCCTTCATCCAGAAGATCGGTTATATCGAGGCAATGCCCGTGGTCGTTGATCCCGGTGTCCTGAACCCCTACGAGTTCATCGGCGCTGTCATCAACCGCCGCCTGCCCAACCCCTTCATGCCCGATGCTCCTCAGCGTATCGCTACCGATACCTCTCAGAAGCTGGCCATCCGCTTCGGCGAGACCATCAAGGCATATCAGGCACGCGGTCTGGATAAGTCCAACCTGGTGCTGATCCCCCTGGTGCTGGCAGGTTATGCCCGCTACCTGAAGGGCATTGATGACAACGGCAAGGCTTTCGAGATCTCTCCCGATCCGATGCTGGCTGAGCTGCAGGCCATCGTGGCTCCTCTGGAAGTCAAGGAAGGCGAGCAGGACTTCAGCTGCCTGAAGAAACTGTACAGCCGTGCCGATGTGTTCGGTGTGGACCTGTACGCCGTTGGTTTGGGCGAGAAGATCGAGGGCATGGTCAAGGAGCTGTACGCTGGCAACGGCGCAGTCCGCAAGACCCTGCACAAGTATGTTGTCGCCCGCTGAGCACTGACACGATCCCGAATTAAGCTATCTTCGTTCCCGCGCTGCGTTTTGCTTTGCCGCAGCGCGGGATTTTTTTGTTTTCCGGCATGGCGGAGCGCATGGCTCTTTACATTTGGAGAGCGATTTGCAATAATAGAAAAAAAGCGCAGGAGGGTCTGTACATGAAAGTAATGGTTTTTGATGTGGGCGGAACCGGGATCAAGTATTCCGTGATGGATGAGCAGCTGAACCGGACCGATACGGGCAGCACGCCCACCCCGGCGGATTCGCAGGAACACTTCCTGAACACCCTGCGGGAGATCTACCTGCCCCACAAGGACGAGGTGGACGGCATTGCCCTGAGCCTGCCAGGCTTCATCGATGCCGAGCAGGGCGTGGTCAGGGGCGGCGGGGCACCCTCGCTGGCCTACAATGTGGGCACGCCTGTCGGCCCCCGGCTGGCCGAGGCCTGCGGCTGCCGTGTCTGGATCGAGAATGACGGCAAAGCGGCCGCCATTGCAGAGCTGGAGCGGGGTGTACTGAAGGGCTGCAGGAACGCAGCAGTGTTCATCATCGGCACCGGTGTGGGCGGCGGCCTGATCATTGATGGGAAGCTGGTGCGCGGCCGGGACTGCACGGCAGGCGAGTACAGCTTTATGAACACCAACGCCGATGCCTGGAGCGACCCCACAAAGAGCGTTGCCTGCCAGTGCAGTACCAGCGGCCTGTTGAGCGGCTACCGCGCCCGCAAGGGCCTGCCCGCCGATGCACCCATGGATGGACGCATCTTCTTTGAGGCGGTCCACGCTGGGGAGACCGAGGCCAACGAGACCCTGCGCAGCTTCTGCCGGGCCGTTGCCGTGCAGATCTACAACCTGAACGTTTTGCTGGATCTGGAAAAGGTGGCCATCGGCGGCGGCATCAGCAAGCAGCCCATCCTTGTGGAGACCCTGAACGAGGTGTATGAGGAGTACATCCTGCGGGGCCATCCTTTCAGCGAAGCGCAGGCCCGCTGCCTGCCCCGCCCGGAGATCGTGCCCTGCCGGTTCCTGAGCGAGGCCAACCAGATCGGTGCCTTTGCAAGCTACCAGAAGGCGTTTTTGGAAAATTGATGGACAAAACGCACGAAGCTGTGTTATACTGGGCGTGACAGGAGGGCGGAACTATGCCGGAAATCAGTTTGTTTTGCGGGATTCGGATCACAATGTTTTACAGTGACCATAACCCACCGCATTTCCATGCGGAATATGGTGGCTATAAAGCACTGGTGGATATTCAGCACTCCTGTGTTATCCGTGGTGCATTGCCCAGCCGCCAGTTGAAATTGATTCTGGCATGGTGTGAGCTGCATAAAGATGAGCTGATGCAGAACTGGGAACTTGCCAGGGATGCAAAGCCCTTGAATCATGTGGCACCATTGATTTGAAAGGGGAGTACAGTATGGAATATATTCCAAAAGTATTGCAGGCTGTTGCAGGAGAAAATTTTACCATCTACCTGTATTTCAGTGATGGCTCTGTCCGCCTGTATGATGCAAAGCCCCTGTTGCAACAGGGGGGAGTGTTTGAGCCTATGCGCGACCCGGATTATTTCCGTGACCGGCTGACGGTGCTGAATGACACGGCGGCATGGGATGTGAGCGGTGACATGGACCCTTGCAATTGTATCGACCTTGACCCGATAGAGCTGTATGAGACCTGTCCGGTGGTCGTTGATCCGCTGGAAAAGGCATCCTGAAATAAAACACAACGGCACAGCGCTGGTGCATCATCGTATCTGCGCTGTGCCTTGATTTTTGGGCGCACCCATGATATGATAGACCCTGCGCGCAGGGCGCGCGGAAAACAAACAAAGGAGTTCTTTTTCTATGAAAACCATGCATAAATTTCTGGCCGTTGTGATCAGTGCCGCTCTGGCTGCCGGGCTGCTGGCAGGCTGCGGTGCAGCTTCCAGCACGGCATCCAGTGCCGCCTCTTCTGAGGCCGTGTCCTCTGTGGCAGCTTCCAGTGAAGCCGCTTCCTCTGAGGCTGCTTCCGGGCAGGCTGAGGATGCCAAGGTCAAGGCAGAATTTACCGTGACCGGCGCGGATGGCGAGAGCCAGACCTTTACGCTGGAAGTGACCGATGGCGAGAAGCTGAGCGATGCTCTGGTGGAAGCTGGTCTCATCAGCGAAGAGGAGGCTGCGGCAGGCTTTGTGACCACCGTCAACGGCGAGACTGCCGACTGGGATAAGGATCAGGCATGGTGGTGCCTGACCGATGCCACCGGCGAGATGACCACCGTGGGTGTGGCAGACATTGCGCTGCACGATGGCGACAGCTATGCTTTTATCTACACGAAGTAAGGAGCCTGTGCACATCCGGGTGCTGCGGCTGGTGCTCAACGGCCTGATGGGTGCGCTGCTGGTGGTGAGCAAGCAGGCCATGAGCGGCCTGCCCAACATTGAACCGGTGACGCTGCTCGTCATCCTGTTTGCACTGGAGTTGCCCCGGGAAACGCCGGGGGCTGTTACGGTGTTCATCCTGCTGCAGGGCGTGCTGTACGGCTTTGGGCTGTGGTGGGCCATGTACCTGTATGTCTGGTATCTGCTGGCCCTGCTGGCATGGCTGCTGCGCCGGATGGACAATGCCCTTGGCTGGGCGGTGTTCAGCGGCATCTACGGCCTG
Organism: Faecalibacterium sp. DFI.5.82; assembly: GCF_029076575.1. Lineage (NCBI taxonomy): Bacteria > Bacillati > Bacillota > Clostridia > Eubacteriales > Oscillospiraceae > Faecalibacterium > Faecalibacterium sp. DFI.5.82. Next base: position 341,026 of record NZ_JARFIS010000002.1, on the reverse strand, counting down.
TGCTTCGGCGGCCTGTGTGCGGCGGTGTATCTGGTGGCAAAAACTCCGGCCTTTGCCCTGAGCTGGTGGCTCAGCGGCCTTTCCTACGATGCCATGCACGGCGTGGGAAATTTTGTCATCATGCTGCTGCTCTACCGCCCCCTGCGCAGAGCGCTGCAGACAGCCAAACGGCAGATCCATCTGGATTGAACAAAGGGAGCGCCCCACGGTGGAAAACCATGGGACGCTCCCTTTTGTTCTGCGCGGAAACAGGAAAGAAAGCAGGTTGCAGCTGCGGAGATCAGCGCTTTCCGTTGAAGGCGGCCATGCCGGGGTAAACGGCACTTGCACCCAGATCCTCCTCAATGCGGAGCAGCTGGTTGTACTTGGCAACGCGCTCGGTGCGGCTGGGGGCACCGGTCTTGATCTGGCAGGTGTTCAGGGCAACGGCCAGATCAGCAATGGTGGTGTCCTCGGTCTCGCCGGAGCGGTGAGAGCTGATGGCGGTGTAGCCGGCCTTGTGGGCCATTTTGATGGCCTCCAGCGTCTCGGAAACAGAACCGATCTGGTTCAGCTTGATCAGGATGGCGTTGCCTGCACCCAGCTGGATGCCCTTGGCCAGACGCTCGGTGTTGGTAACGAACAGGTCGTCGCCCACCAGCTGGACCTTACCGCCCAATTCCCGGGTCATCTCCTGCCAGCCTTCCCAGTCCTCTTCATCCAAGCCATCTTCAATGGAGATGATGGGATACTTTTCCACCAGGCTCTTCCAGTGTGCGATCAGCTCGCTGGAAGTGTACTCGGTGCCGGCCTTGGGCAGCTTGTAGAAGCCCTTTCCCTTGGGGCTCTTCCACTCGGAGGAAGCGGCATCCATGGCCAGCATGAAGTCCCTGCCGGGCTGATAACCGGCCTTTTCGATGGCGGCCAGAATGGTCTCGATGGTCTCCTCGTCGCTGGACAGGTTGGGGGCAAAGCCGCCCTCGTCGCCCACGGAGGTGGCCAGGCCTCTGGACTTCAGGATGGAAGCCAGAGCGTGGAACACCTCGGCGCACCAGCGCAGGGCCTCTTTGAAGCTGGGCGCGCCCACAGGCATGATCATAAACTCCTGCGTGTCCACGGTGTTGGCAGCGTGTGCGCCGCCGTTCAGGATGTTCATCATGGGCACGGGCAGGCGGTTGCCGTTCACGCCGCCCAGAAAGCGGTACAGGGGCATCTCCAGAGAAGCGGCGGCAGCGCGGCAGGCGGCAATGGAGACCGCCAGAATGGCGTTTGCGCCCAGATTGGATTTGTCCTTGGTGCCGTCGGCCCGGAGCATGGCGGCATCAATGGCATAGATGTCGGAGGCATCCATGCCCACCACCGCGTCAGCGATGACAGTGTTGATGTTCTCCACAGCCTTGGTCACGCCTTTGCCCAGATAGCGGTCCTTGTCGCCGTCGCGCAGCTCCAGAGCCTCGAACTCGCCGGTGGAAGCGCCGGAGGGGGCACAGCCGCGGGCAACCGTGCCGTCGGCCAGAGTGATCTCGGCCTCAACGGTAGGATTTCCGCGGGAGTCCAGGATCTCGCGGCCGATCACAGATTCAATTTCCAGATAGTTCATCACAGTAACCTCCCGATCTTCGATGAGAAATTATATAGATAGTCAAAACTAACTAACTGCCTTTATCCTACCACGTCCCGCACCCTTGCGCAAGAGGGTCTGCGGATGTTTGCCGCTGTAAACATTGATAGGATGCCCGCCGGGGCGGGTGCGTATCCGGCAGAAAGCGGGAAAAGGATGGGGGAGTGTGTGGATTTGTGAGTTTACATTCCGAAGAGGGGACGGTAAAATGATAGATAGACAAGAGAGAACCAAAGATTGAGGAGGATTTTTTTACATGAACAAAGACCTGACCGTGGGCTCCCCGTCCAAGGTGCTGTGGCAGTTCTGCCTGCCCATGTTCGGCAGCATCCTGTTCCAGCAGCTCTACAACATTGCCGACAGCCTTGTGGCGGGCAAGCTGATCGGTGAAAACGCTCTGGCCGCTGTGGGCAACAGCTACGAAATCACCCTGATCTTTCTGGCGTTCTCATTCGGCTGCAACATCGGCGGCTCTGTCATCGTTTCCCGGTATTTCGGCGCAAAGGACTACAACACCATGAAAACCGCCGTCTCCACGGCGCTCATCGGCACGGTGGTGCTCTGCGGTGCCCTGATGGCGGTGGGCCTGCTGGGCTGCCGGAGCCTGCTGGTGCTCATCCGCACCCCGGCGGAGCTGATGGCCGACTCGGCAGAGTATCTGGACATCTACACCCTGGGCCTGCCCTTCCTGTTCCTTTACAATGTGGCAACGGGCATTTTTACGGCGCTGGGCGACAGCCGTACCCCGTTCCTGTTTCTGGCGGGTTCCTCTACCGCAAACATCGCGGTGGATGTGCTGTTCGTGGCTGCCTTTGATCTGGGGGTTGCCGGTGTGGCCTGGGCGACCTTTCTGTGCCAGGGGGTGAGCTGTGTGCTCTCCCTGTGGGTGGTGGCCCGGCGGGTGCGTGCTGTCCCGAGTGAGGAGGAGCGGGTCTGGTTCTCCTGGAAGATGCTGGGCCAGATCGCAGTGGTGGCCATCCCCAGCATTTTGCAGCAGAGCTTTGTCTCAGTGGGCAATATCATCATCCAGAGCGTTGTCAACTCCTTCGGTGCCAGCGTGATCGCGGGCTTTGCCGCGGCCACCAAGCTGAACAATGTGCTCATCTCCTCCCTGACCACGCTGGGCAGCGGCATTTCCAACTATGCCTCCCAGAATCTGGGTGCCGGAAAGAACGAGCGTGTCAAAGCGGGTTTTGGGGCCGGTGTCAGACTGCTGGGCAGCATCTGCCTCTGCTTCACGGCCCTGTATCTGCTGGCAGGCCGCCAGCTGCTCATGCTCTTTATGAACAGCCCCACGGGTGAGGCCATCAACACCGGCCTGACCTTCCTGCAGACGATCGCTCCCTTCTACCTGCTGCTGGCCTTCAAGCTGACCTCAGACGGCCTGATGCGCGGCTGCGGCATGATGGGCCGCTTTATGGCGACCACCCTTTCCGACCTGTTCCTGCGCGTGGTGCTGGCCATGCTGTTTTCCCGCTGGCTGGGCGTGAACGGCATCTGGCTGTCCTGGCCTGTGGGCTGGTTTGTGGGCACCGTGCTCTCCATGGTGTTTTATCGTACCTCTATTTACCGGCAGGCAGAAGAAAAAACGACGCTGTAACTTTTTTGACATGGGTGAAAGCCCTTCATTTCACGATGAAACAAAGTGAACAAAATGAAAAAATAACCAAAAACAACATGGATTTTTTGGTGGCTTTCACATAAAATGCCGGAAAATGCCCGGAAAAGTATGGACGGTTTGTGAATTGCACAACCCGCCCGGCGAGACTATAATGAATACACACACAAAGCAGGGCGGCTTTGAGGGAAGCGCCCTGCTTTGTGCATCTATCATACGAAAAACTTCCAACAGGAGGATATTGTATTATGAAAAAGATGATCTCTCGCCGCAACTTTCTGACCGCTGCCGGTGTCGTGGCTGCTACCGGTGTCCTGACCGCCTGCGGCGGCTCCTCTTCCAGCACTGCCGCTTCTTCCACTGCCGCATCCGCTGCAGGTTCTGCCGCTGCTTCCGGTGACACCATCAAGATCGGCGTGATGGGCCCCCTGACCGGCAACGTTTCCGTTTACGGCCAGGCCGTTGTCAACGGCGCTTCCCTGTACCTGAAGCAGGTCAACGCCAACGGCGGAATCAATGGCAAGCAGATCGAGATCCTGACCGAGGATGAGCAGGGTGATGCTACGCAGGCTGTCAACTGCTTCACCAAGATGGTGGACGAGGGCATCACCGCTCTGGTGGGCGATGTCACCACCACCCCCACTCTGGCAGTTGCTGCTGAGAGCGCAGATTACAACATGCCCATGGTCACTGCTTCCGCTACCGCTGAGGCCGTTACTTACGATGCCGAGACCGACACCGTGAACGAGAATGTCTTCCGTGCCACCTTCACCGACCCGTTCCAGGGCATCAAGATGGCTGATTACGCTTACCAGAAGCTGGGCTACACCAAGGCAGCTGTCATCTTCAAGAAGGGCGCTGACTACAACGAGGGTCTGGCTGAGAACTTTGTCAACGAGTTCGAGAGCCTGGGCGGCACCATTGTCGATCAGGAGAGCTACTCCGATGGCGACGTGGACTTCAAGACCCAGCTGACCAGCATCATGGGCAAGGGCCCCGAGACTGTGTTCTGCCCCAACTACTACGAGGAGGTGGGCCAGATCCTGTCTCAGGCTGAGAGCGTCGGCCTGAATGTTCCCTTCCTGGGCGGCGACGGCTGGGATGGCCTGGAGGGCTATGCCACTGCCGATCAGCTGAAGGACAGCTACTTCTGCGCAAACTACGCAAAGGGCTCCAGCCCCGAGTTCGAGGATGCCTATAAGGCCGAGTACGGCGAGGATTACCCCAACGGCTTTGCTCCTCTGGGCTACGATGCCGCCAAGACCGTGGTCTACGGCGTGCAGGCTGCTGAGGATGCCGGCCTGGAGGCCGGTACCGATGAGTACAAGCAGGCTGTCAACGATGCCATTGCCTCCGGCACCATCGAGGGCATCACCGGAACCTTTACCTTTGATGAGCACCACGATCCCGTCAAGAAGACTGCGATCCTGACCTACGTGGACGGCAAGCCCGAACTGAAGGAAATGTTCTGATCCCGCTTCTGCGCTGCACACCGGTGTGCGGCCTGAATGTCGGAACCAGAGAATGATGTACCCTTGCGGAGGCCGCCGGAACAGGTTGTCTCCGCTTTTTTGGTAGAAAGAAAGGAAGTGTCCATCCAATGACAGTGTTCTTTAGTCAGCTGATCAACGGCTTGTCCCTTGGCAGCATCTATGCACTGATCGCACTGGGTTACAGCATGGTGTACGGCATCATCCTGCTGCTGAACTTTGCCCACGGCGATGTCATCATGGTGGGTGCATACATGTCCTGGTTCGTTATGAACCAGCTGGGCCTTGGCCCGGTGACGGCTGTGTGCGCCACCATTATTACCTGCACTCTGCTGGGCGTGGTGATCGAAAAGGTCGCCTACACCCCGTTGCGCAACGCGCCCCGCATCTCCCTGCTGATCACAGCCATTGGTGTCTCCTTCTTCCTGGAGTACACCGCTGAGCTGGTGATGGGTTCCGGCGCAAAGGTCATCCCTTCCTACTACGGCAACAAGACCTTTATGATCGGCAGTGTGCCCCTGGGCCTGACCTCCGTGATCACGCTGGTGGTCACCGTGCTGTCCATGCTGGTGCTGACCTTTCTGGTGCAGAAGACCAAGCTGGGCAAGGCCATGCGCGCTGTCTCTGAGGATATGGACGCTGCCCGCCTGATGGGCATCAATGTCAACAGCACCATCTCCTTTACCTTTGCGGTGGGCTCCGCGCTGGCCGGTATCGGCTCGGTGCTGTACTGCTGCTCCTACCCGCAGGCTACCCCCACCATGGGCTCCATGCTGGGCCTGAAAGCCTTTGTTGCCGCCGTTCTGGGCGGCATCGGCTCCATTCCGGGCGCAATGATCGGCGGCATTGCCATCGGACTGTGCGAGTGCTTTGTCTCCGCCATCGGTCTTTCCGCCTGGAAGGATGCCGTTACGTTTGCCATCCTGATCATCGTGCTGCTGTTCAAGCCCACCGGCTTCCTCGGCCGCAAGGTGCAGGAAAAGGTGTAAGGAGGGCAGGAAGATGAATAAGAACCGTAAAACGATCAAAATGCCCGTGCGCTACCTGATGAACGCGGTGCTGGTGGCTCTGCTGTTCGTGGCGCTTTCCTACCTGACCCGGAATATCCTGTCTACCTACCAGAACAAGGTGCTGATGACGGTGGGCATCAATATCATCCTGGCGGTCTCCCTGAACGTTGCCACCGGCTATCTGGGGCAGCTGCCGCTGGGTCATGCCGGTTTCATGGCTGTGGGTGCCTACACCTGCGCCCTGTTCACCAAGTTCTGCCCGCTGCCGGACGGTGTCTCCTTTGCCATCGGTCTGGTGCTGGCCTGCATCGTGGCTGGTCTGTTCGGTGTGCTCATCGGCATCCCGGCCCTGCGTCTGACCGGCGACTATCTGGCCATCTTGACGCTGGGCTTTGGTGAGATCATCCGCATCACCCTGAACAACATCGATGATGTGCTGGGCTTTAAGCTGTTCTATGGCTCCAAGGGCCTGAAGAACATCCCCAAGTACTCCAACTTCACCAACGTGTTCCTCTGCGTGGTCATCACCTGCTTCCTGATCCACGCTATGATGAAGAGCCGCCACGGCCGTGCTGTGCTGGCCATCCGCGACAATGAGATCGCCGCCGAGAGCTGCGGCATCCAGACCACCTACTACAAGGTCATGGCCTTTGCCTTCTCCGCTGCCTTTGCGGGTCTGGCAGGCGGCCTGTATGCCTGCTATATCGGCGTGCTGAACCCCTCCACCTTCGGCTTTATGAAGTCCATTGAGATCTTGGTCATGGTGGTTCTGGGCGGCATGGGCTCTATGCTGGGCTCCATCCTCTCTGCAACGGTCCTGACCATCCTGCCTGAGGCGACCCGCAGCTTCGACAGCTACCGCATGGTCATCTACTCGCTGGTGCTGATCCTGATGATGATCTTCCGCCCGGGCGGACTGCTGGGCAGCTACGATTTCTCCATGAGCCGCCTTGTGGAGCGTGTCCTGTTTGGCAAGAAAAAGAAGGAGGGTGCAGACCATGAGTGAGTTCCAGACCAGACTGAACAGTGTCCCCTCCGGCGGCTTCCTGACGGACCGCGATAAGGACAAAAAGCCCATTCTGGATGTCCGTGAGCTGGGCATCGATTTTGGCGGCCTGACCGCCGTGGATGGCTTTAACCTGATGATCGGCCGCAACGAGATCACCGGCCTGATCGGCCCCAACGGTGCCGGTAAGACCACGGTGTTCAACCTGCTGACCAATGTTTACCAGCCCACCCGCGGCTCCATCCTGATCGATGGAATGCCCACGGCGGGCAAAAAGACCTATCAGGTCAACCGGATGGGCGTGGCCCGTACCTTCCAGAACATCCGTCTGTTCAAGGAGATGAGCGTCATCGACAACATCAAGGTAGGCCTGCATGAGTCCATGAAGTACGATCTTGCTTCTTCGCTGATCCGCCTGCCCAACTACTGGAAAGAGGAAAAGCACTGCACCGAGCGTGCCTTTGAGCTGCTGGACATTTTCCACATGGCAGATATGGCCTATACGCAGGCCGGCAGCCTGCCCTATGGCGCACAGCGCCGTTTGGAGATCATGCGCGCGCTGGCCACCAGCCCCAAGCTGCTGCTGCTGGATGAGCCTGCCGCTGGTATGAACCCCTCGGAAACCGCTGAGCTGACCGAGACCATCCGCCGCATCCGCGATGAGTTCAACATCGCCGTGCTGCTGATCGAGCATGACATGAGCTTGGTCATGGGCATCTGCGAGGGCATCGCGGTGCTGAATTTCGGCCGCATCATCGCCAAGGGCACCCCGGATGAGATCCGCAACAATCCCCAGGTCATCGAGGCCTACCTGGGCAAGAAGGAGGGCTGAACCGATGGCAGAAACGATGCTGAAAGTTGATAACATCAACGTTTATTACGGCAACATCCACGCTGTCAAGGATGTTTCGTTTGAGGTGAACGAGGGCGAGATCGTGACCCTGATCGGTGCCAACGGTGCCGGTAAGTCCACCACCCTGAAAACCATCTCCGGCCTGCTCCACCCCAAAACAGGCGATATCCTGTACAAGGGCAAGAGCATCAAGGGTGTGCGCGCCCATAAGATCGTGGAGGCCGGTCTGGCACAGGTGCCGGAGGGCCGCCATGTGTTCCTGCACATGACCGTGGAGGAAAACCTGGATATGGGTGCCTACACCCAGCCCGCTTCCACCATTGCGGCCAACAAGGAAAAGGTGTTCACCCTCTTCCCCCGCCTGAAGGAGCGCCGCAGGCAGCTGGCCGGTACCATGTCCGGCGGCGAGCAGCAGATGCTGGCCATGGGCCGTGCCCTGATGAGCAACGCCTCCATGCTGATGCTGGACGAGCCCTCCATGGGCCTTTCTCCGCTGCTGGTGCAGGAGATCTTTGATATCATCCGCGATATCCACAAGGAAGGTATGACCATCCTGCTGGTGGAGCAGAACGCACAGATGGCCCTTTCCGTGGCCGACCGCGCCTATGTCCTTGAGACAGGCCACGTGGTCATGGATGGCACCGGTGCAGAGCTGCTGACCAATGAGCGCGTCCGCAACGCTTATCTGGGCGGCTGAGACTGCAGCTGGATAGAACGCAAAAACAATACGCCCGCCGGGCGGTACGAGAAGTACCACACCCGGCGGGCGTTGTTCTGTCTGTAAGGGAATTATTCCGGCGCTTTCATGCTTTCCACCATGCTGATCTGGCGGACATGGCGGCGCATGAGCAGGCAGACGGCAAAGTTGAAGAGCATGGTGAGCGCCACGCTGAACACAAAGCTGCGGGGGGCAATGGAACGGATGAACATCATCTGGTCCATTTCCACAGTGCGGATGATGAACTGGTGCAGGGGAATGCCCACCACCAGACCCACCAGGGAGCCGATGAGAGAGAGCAGGTCGATCTCCCGGAAGATGTAGCGGTAGACCTCCTTGTCATAGAAGCCCAGCACTTTGATGGTGGCAAGCTCCTTTTTGCGCTCGCCCAGGTTGACGCTGATGAGGTTGTAGAGCACCACGGCGGCCAATGCGGCAGCGCAGACGATGACCAGCATGACCACATAGTTCAGGCAGCCGATCAGGCCATCGAACATCTGGGTGGTGTCCTCGATGAAGGAGACGGAGCTGACATAGTTGCAGGCCAGAATGGCGGAGGAGAGGGAGGCGCGGGCTGCATCGGTGGGGCAGTCGGTCTGGCCGTAAACGGCGTTCCAGGCGGGCAGAGCACCGCCGTTCAGCGTTTTGAGCTGCGCCTGCGAGAGGTACAGCCGGGTAAAGACATAGTTCTCGGTGATGCCGGTCAGGGTCAGGGACCTGCGCCCGCCGTCGGTGGTCTCCACCTCAAAGCTGTCGCCCACCGAAAGCCCCAGCTTTTCGGCGGTCTTTTCGGTCAGGATGACGCTGGAATCGTCAAAGGCAATAGCCTTGTGGCCCTGCCGGGTGCGGAAGGTGAAGTATTCGGTCATCTGGCTTTCGTCTGCGGCGGCAACCAGACTGACGGTCTCCTTTTCACCCTCGGCGTTGTAAAGGGTGACGCTCTTGGTGTAATAGCGGCCCCAGCTGGTGATCCCGCTGCTGGAATCCAGCAGGTCGGCCAGACCGTTCTCCATGGTCAGCGCCTTTTCGTCGCTCAGGGAGATGGTCAGGTCGGCGTGGGTCAGTTCGGTGGTCTGCTTGGTCAGCATGGGCAGCAGGGAATCCTGGATGCCGAAGCCGATGAGGAGCAGGGCTGTGCAGCCCGCCACGCCCAGAACGGTCATAAAGAAGCGCTTTTTATAGCGGAACAGATTGCGGGCGGTGGTTTTCTGGGAGAAGCTCATCCGCTTCCACAACGGGGTGAGATATTCAAGGAGGATGCGCTTGCCCGCTGCAGGCGCACGGGGCAGCAGCAGGGCGGCGGATTTTTCCTTGAGGCTGGCGCGGCAGGCCTGCAGGGTGGCAAGGCCGATGACCGCCGCGCTGAGGGCCATGCTGCCCAGTGCCAGACCCGGGTAGAAGTGCAGGGTAAAGGTGGGGAGGGAGAACATCATGGTGCGGTAGGCGTACCAGAAGATGGTGGGGAACACCACAAAGCCCACGGCAATGCCCACAATGCTGCCCAGAACGCTGGCGGCAATGCCATAGAGTAAGTACTTGCCTGCAATACTGGTGTTGGAGTAGCCCAGCGCCTTGAGGGTGCCCATCTGCAGGCGGTTCTCGTCTACCATGCGGGTCATGGTGGTGGAAGCCACCAGCGCCGCCACCAGGAAGAAGAACACCGGGAACACCCGGGCAATGGCAGCCATCCGGTCAGCGTACTGTTCCAGCGTGACAGGGCTCAGGGTGCTGCCGCGGTCCAATACATACCACTCGCCGTTCTGGATGTCCGCGATCTTCTCTTCCGCATCGTTGATCTGCTGCTGGCCTTCGGTGAGCTTCTGCTCCGCATCGGCCTTCTGAGTCTCGTATTCGGTGCGGGAAGCGTCCAGCTGCTCCTGCCCGGACTGGTACTGTGCCCAGCCCTCGTCCAGCTGGGCGCGGGCGGCCTCAAACTGGGTGTAGGCGGTGGCAGTACCGGTGCTCAGCTGGAGCTGGCCCTGCAGCAGCTGTACCTTCATTTTGCGCAGGGCGGCTTTGGCTTCGGTGACAAGGTCCGTGTTGGAGAGGTTGGGCGAGGAGATGAGCCCTTTGGCATACATCTGCTGCTTGCCGGCATCCAGCTGGGCCTGATAACCGTCCAGCTGGCCCTTGATGTTATCGTAGGCTGCCTGTGCCTTGGCAAGCGCGTCCCGCAGCTCGGTGTATTCCTCGTCCTCGGGCTCGGCCTCATCCAGCGCCTTTTGGGCATTGTTCAGAGCGGTCTCGGCATAGCCCAGCAGGGGATCAGCCACCTGTTTCAGGTTGACCAGCAGCTGGATCTGCTGAAGCTGATCCTCAAATTCCAATACCTGATCTTCGCTGCTCACCAGTGTGGCGGCACCGCTCTGCATGGTATCGGGCAGGGCGGCCTTCTGGGCGGCAAGCTCGGCTTCGCCTGCGTCCAGCTGGGTCTTGGCGGCATCCAGCTCCCGCTGCGCGTCGGTCAGCTTCTGCTCGGCTTGTGCAAACTGGCGCTCGGCTTCGGCCTTCTGCTCGCTGTAGGTCTGTTTGGCATCGTCCAGCTGGGTGGTGGCATCCTCGATAAGCTGGGCCCGGCGGGCCACACAGTGCTCCTTGCTGATGGCATCCAGCCGGTCAGCCACAGTATCCACAGCGGTCTGGTATGCATCACTGTAATTATCATACTGTGCGGCATCTGCTACTTTGAGATAACAGACGGTATAATAATCTGCGGTCAATTCACCGTCCTGCACGAACACAAGAGCATCCAGGATGCCGTCGCCGACGGTGCTGGTCTCCTGGGTGGCAGAAAAATATTGGGGGTCCTGCACCTGGCCCACCACGGTATATTCGGTGCGGCGGATGTCATCGGTATCCTCGGGCAGGGTGACCACGGTGCCCAGCGGGACAGGGTCAGCGTGGCCCAGCACCTGCACCACACACTCGTTGGCGGTTTCGGGCATCCGGCCCTCCAGCAGGGTCAGGCGGTTCATATTGGCCTCGGTATCCGCAGCCGGGTCGGCGGGAAGCTGCTGCACCCGCAGCACGGCTCCGTCGGTAGAGCTTGACCAGCGGCCCTCGGTGTCCAGATACTTCACGGGCATCACGGCGCTCACGCCCTCCGTGGCGGCAATGGCGGAGAGATCTGATTCCGAAAGGCCCAGCGTGGAGAGCACCCGCAAATCGAACACATTTTGCTGGACATAGTACTTCTGCCCGGCGGTGCGCATACTGGGGGCAAAGCTGACCAGACCCGTCAGCATCATCACGCCCAGCGCCACGATGCCAAACAGGGAAAGGAACCGGTTCAGGTTGCTCCGGAAGTCACGCCGGATATTTTTACGATAGCTTTTCTGCATAGCGGTCACCACTCGATCTGTTCCACCGGCACCGGGTGTTCGTTGACCTTGTTGGACAGGATCTGTCCGCTCTTGACCTGGATGATCCGGTCCGCCATGGCCGTCAGGGCCGTGTTGTGGGTAATGACGATGACGGTGCGCCCTGTTTCGCGGCAGGTGCGCTGGAGCAGGGCCAGCACCTGCTTGCCGGTCTTGTAGTCCAGCGCACCGGTGGGCTCATCGCAGAGCAGGAGCTTGGGGTTCTTGGCCAGCGCCCGGGCAATGGAGACACGCTGCTGCTCGCCGCCCGAAAGCTGGGCAGGGAAGTTGTTGAGCCGCTCGCCCAGACCCACGCTTTCCAGCGTGGCGGCTGGGTCCAGCGGATCACGGCAGATCTCGCTGGCCAGCTCCACATTTTCCAGTGCAGTCAGATTCTGCACCAGATTGTAGAACTGGAACACGAAGCCTACGTCGTACCGGCGGTAGGTGGTGAGCTCTTTTTCGGAAAAGTGGCTCACATCCTGCCCATCCAGCCAGACATGGCCCTCGTCGCAGGTGTCCATGCCGCCCAGAATGTTCAACAGGGTGGTCTTGCCTGCACCAGAGGGACCCACAATGATGCAAAACTCGCCTTTGTCTACATAAAAATTCAGGTGATCGGCCGCCGCAATGCGGACACTGCCGGTCTGATAATATTTGGAAACATCCTCAAACTGCACAAAATGTTCCATATGCTGCTCCTTGCCTTGAAAAAATTATTGTTCCATCCTAACTATAACATATTTTGCACCAGGTTTGCAGGGGCAGAGCGCTGGAATTTGCAAAAAGTTAACAGGTCGTATCAAGGATAAAGTCAACGGTCTGCTCGATCTGGAATTTTGCGAAATACCCCTCTTCCAGCGGGATCCACCGGGCGGTGAAGCCGGAATAGCGTTCTCCCTCCCGCGCCAGCAGGCGGCGGGCCTGCTCTTCCTTGGAGCAGGTGACGAAAACCTTCAGATCATAACAGTCCGCAAGGGTGGGGTGGCAGCTGTAACTGCCCTCCACGATGACCAGTGGTTGGGGCACAAAGCATTGTTCCGGCAGGTAGGCACCCGCCCGGCAGGAGTAGGCACGGTAGGGGATTGCCTGCCCGGCCCGGGCGGGGGTGAGCACCTGGGTACGCAGACGCTCCAAGTCCATGTTGGCGCAAGGGATCTGCTCCCAGTTTGCCACACGGCTGGCTGGGGGAAGATAGAAGTCATCGGTATGCACCGTGATGCTCTGGGGGAACTGCTGTGCCAGCTGTGCCGCCAGCGTGGTTTTGCCGCTGCCGCACCGGCCGTCCAGCGCCACCAGCACCGGGTGATCGGGATGGGCAGAGAGCAAAGTGGAGAGTTTTTCCACGAGAGGGGAAAGGGTGGTTGAAAGCATAGGGAACACATCCTTGACAAATCGTTAAAAATTGACTATAACTGCTTTTTGAATGTCAGACTTTTGTATTCGGTCTGAGAGCCGCTTCGGCGGAAGGTTCCATTCTCAGTGGGCGTGAAACCTAGTGCACGCATCACGCCGCAGGAACCGGCATTTTCGGCGGCAACATCGGCCAGAACGGTTTTTATACCGTTCCGTGCACCGAACTGCACCAGAGCGTTTACCATTTCTTTGGCATAACCCTTGTGCCAGCAGGTAGGGTGGATGCAGTAACCGATATCCCAGCAGTTGCCGCCATCCTTGACCACAGCACAGCAGGTACCAATGGGCTGGTGGGTGACTTTGTCCTCTGCAATGACATAATAGCAGTCGGTGCTGTCGCTCAGGTTGCGGAGCAATTCCATATATTCGTTCAGGTCATCGATATCGTCCAGCACCGGGTCGGACAAATATTTTCCGGTGATGGGGTCACCCCAGATGCAGAGTGCAAACCCGGCATCCCGAGCTTCCTGCGGGCGCAGGCGAAGCCGGGCGGTTTCAAAAGGTGTGAAAGTCATAGTGTTTCCTCCAAAGGTGATATACAAGAAATACTTTTGTCGATTTGCGAAAATATGAGATCGTATGCGTGGGCAGGGAGAGGATGGCGAGGCATCCAAAAATCAAACAGTGCTTTTAACTCTTTAGAATCTCCATAGAGCTGTTTGACTTGTTCGTAAGCAAATGTATTGGCATCGACTTCGTGCGGCTGACCAAGATATAGGTTGGTAAAATAATCTTCATTGCCATCCAATTTGCAGGAGATGTAATGGCCATTTACAAGCTTATAGCATGTACCATCATAGCCAATGACATATTGAAGGCTTCGGTGTATTTCGGAACCGAAGTGTTCCGGACAGAGATACTGCGATGCGTGACGCAGTTCGTGAAACAGAAAAAATGCTTTCTCATAGTCAGGTTTGGCGTTCAGATGCTCTGCATTGATGAACACAGTTTTGCTTGCAGGGTCAAATGTTCCGCAAGCGGTCTCATAATCAGAGGGCATATCAAAGGATAAGTGCAGATCAAGGAAGCGTTCTTTACAATAATTATCAAAGAAGTGCTTGTAATCAAAGATTGATGGCATAGGTTTATATCCAGCCTTTCCTTGACAAAATAAAGGAAATTGACTATACTACAAATAGAAAAGGCGCTGGCCGCAAACGACTAGCCCCTTGCCATATTAGTCAAGAAAAATGACCGCTCTGGGTTGGGGAACTTCGAGGCGGTCATTTTTTCTTGCGTTTTTTATCGCTTGTGGCGATTTTCCATGTGATTTGCAACAACGACGACCGCCGCCAGCGGCGGATCGAGGGAGAAGTTGTTGGGGCAGCGGCCAGCAGGACGCGAGTGCATTTGCACGAAGCGAACGCTGGGAGCCGCAACCCGGGTTCCATAAAGAAAAGCCCCTTTCCGCCCTTAGGCATCCGGGGAGCGGGCAACTCTTCAAGAAACCAGCCATTCCCGGCACCTAGGTACCGGCAAGTGGGTTGCCGCCTGCGTTTTGGACACAGCGCCTTCGCCGCCTTTGCGGGCGGCTGACTATACTATACCATGAATTTCGACACGCCGCAACACGCGCAAAAAGTTTGATGCAGAAAACTTGTCAAAACCACTTGACACCACCCCAGAGCTGTGGTAAGATAATGCCACGTTAGAAACAACTAACCACAAAGCGGTCAGCAAACAAATGGTCTGAGCCGCATTCTTTTAGAGTTTGAGGTTAGAAATATCTAACTGCAACGCCTGCATAGAATGCGGCGCGGCGGGGAACGCTGTTCCTGAAGAAAACGAGAGCGGAGGAAAGCAGCCATGGAGCGTAATTTTGAGACCGTGATGATCGAACAGTGCGCACCTGTGCTGGCAAGACTGAAGCCTGCCGGGCTGTTCCGCTATGAGACCCGGGACTGTGCCGACTTAGCTGCCCGGGTGCACCGCTGGAATGACCAGCTGGGGGAGAAGGGGCTGAAGGTCCGGGTCCTCAAGGGCTGTGCTCAAACCCACCGGTATCTCATTTATGTTTACCGCGAGAGCCGCCTGCGTCAGGTGTTGGCCGATGAGGCGGTGCGGGAGTTCCTGCAGCGCGAGGGCTATGCCCTGCCGGAAGATGCTTCCGATTGTGACGGTATGCTGCGGCAGCTGTCCCGGCGGCTGTGCTGCGAGGCCGATTTCCCCCATGAAATCGGCGTGTTTCTTGGTTATCCGCTCACCGATGTGGTGGGCTTTATCGAAAATCAGGGCCGCAACTTCACCTGCTGCGGCTGCTGGAAGGCTTACGGCGACCCTGATGCCGCCGCACGTCATTTTGCCCAGTTGAACAAGTGCACCAGAGTGTATCTGCGCCTGTTCCATGAGGGTACCCCCATTTTCCGCCTTGCTGTGGCGGCTTGACAAGTCATTCTCTACCAATACTCTCTTTTTATCCTGGCACCCACCGGAACAAACCACGCTCCGGCGGGAAGAAATCCTCCTTTTGACACGCGGCCGTCCGTTGCAGCCTTGACTACTGCATCGGGCGGCTGTGTCATTTCATGGATAGAAAAATGACGGTAAAATGTAAACAATGGCTAACTTTTACTCAGGAATTTGAGTTAGTTGTTGTTGATTGTGATAAAAAAACTGGGATATTTGGGCAGAAAAACTGTTTGTTCATATAAACTAACTTTTAATGATGAAAAAACTGTTGACAACAAAGGTTAGTAAGCGTAAACTATCTATGCTGATAGTTCCGACTGACTAACCCCTCCGGTGCATCAGCAGCCCACAAACAGTATGAAAAAGGGAGTGGAATGTTATGATGCCTCTGACAATGGCGAAGGCGGGCGAGACCGTCACCATCAAGAAGATCACCGGCAAAGATGAAGTCCGCCTGCATCTGGCAGAGCTTGGTTTTGTGGTGGACAGCGAAGTGACCGTGGTCAACGAGATCGCAGGCAACCTGATCGTACAGGTCAAGGAAAGCCGCCTGGCACTCGACAGGACGATGGCAAATCGCATTATGATCGGCTGAACAGCGCAGCACGCTGTTTGGGACCTGCTCCGACACTGGAATGGTCTCTGAATAAAGACAAGTAGAGGAGGAAATTTGCATGAAAACTCTGAAGGACGTGAAGGTCGGCGAGACCTGCACCGTGGCACGCCTGCATGGCGAAGGCCCGGTCAAGCGCCGCATCATGGACATGGGCATCACCAAGGGTGTTGAGATCTATGTCCGTAAGGTGGCACCTCTGGGCGACCCTATGGAGCTGACCGTGCGCAACTACGAACTGAGTGTGCGCAAGGCCGACGCTGAAATGATCGAAGTGGTTTGATTCCAAAGAGAGGAAAGGACACGCAATGAGTATTAAAATTGCACTGGCCGGTAACCCGAACTGCGGCAAGACTACCCTGTTCAATAACCTGACCGGCTCCAACCAGTACGTTGGCAACTGGCCCGGCGTTACCGTGGAAAAGAAGGAAGGCAAGCTGAAGGGCGATAAGGATGTCATCATCCAGGACCTGCCCGGTATCTACTCCCTGTCTCCCTACACGCTGGAGGAGGTCGTCTCCCGTACTTACCTGGTCAAGGAGAAGCCCGATGCCATCCTGAACATCATCGATGGCACCAACATTGAGCGCAACCTCTACCTGACCACTCAGCTGATCGAGCTGGGCATCCCCGTTGTTATGGCGGTCAACATGATCGATCTGGTCCGCAAGAACGGCGATAAGATCGACCTGAAGAAGCTGAGCAGCGAGCTGGGCTGCCAGGCAGTTGAGATCAGCGCACTGAAGGGCGAGGGCACCGAGGCTGCTGCCAAGGCTGCGGTTGCCGCTGCCCAGAAGCAGAAGGCCGGTGAGCTGCCCCACGTCTTTACCGGCAGTGTGGAGCACGCCATCGCACACATCGAGGAGTCCATCCAGGGCAAGGTCGATGACCGCTTCCTGCGCTGGTATGCGGTCAAGCTGTTCGAGCGGGATGAGAAGGTCGTGGAAGAGCTGAAGCTCGACAAGGCTCTGGCTGACCACATTGATGAGCACATCAAAGACTGCGAGAAGGAGATGGACGATGATGCGGAGAGCATCATCACCAACCAGCGCTACTCCTACATCAACGGTGTCGTTGACAAGGCCGTCAAGAAAAAGGCCCGTGTGGAGCACCTGACTGCTTCTGACAAGATCGACCAGATCGTGACCAACCGTATCCTGGCTCTGCCCATCTTCGCGCTGGTCATGTTCCTGATGTACTCCCTGTCCATGGGCACCTCCATTGCAGATGGCGGCTGGGCTATCGGCACCTTTGCGACCGACTGGACCAACGATGTCCTGTTTGGTGAGATCGTGCCGGGCGCGCTGGGCGGCTTCCTGGAGAGCATCGGTGTGGCAGGCTGGCTGTACGGCCTGATCATGGACGGTATCGTGGCCGGTGTCGGCGCGGTGCTGGGCTTCGTTCCCCAGATGCTGGTTCTGTTCTTCCTGCTGTCCATCCTGGAGGATGTGGGCTATATGTCCCGTGTCGCCTTCATCATGGACCGTATCTTCCGCCGTTTCGGCCTGTCTGGTAAGAGCTTCATCCCCGTGCTGGTCGGTACCGGCTGCGGCGTGCCCGGTGTTATGGCTTCCCGTACCATCGAGAACGAGCGTGACCGCCGTATGACCATTATGACCACCTGCTTCATCCCCTGCGGCGCTAAGATGCCCATCATCGGCCTGATCGCAGGTGCAATGTTCGGTGGTTCCTCTCTGGTTGCTGTTTCCGCTTACTTCATCGGCATGGCTGCCATCATTTGCTCCGGTGTTATTCTGAAGAAGACCAAGCTCTTCGCTGGCGACCCCGCACCCTTCGTTATGGAGCTGCCCGCTTACCATGTGCCTGCATGGGGCAACGTTTTCCGTGCCACCTGGGAGCGCGGCTGGTCCTTTATCAAGCGCGCCGGTTCCGTCATTCTGGCAGCTACCGTTGTGCTGTGGTTCCTGCAGGGCTTCGGTTTCGAGAATGGTGCCTTCGGCATGGTCGAGGATCAGGACAACTCCGTCCTGGCCGCTATCGCTACCAAGATCGCCTGGATCTTCGCTCCTCTGGGCTTCGGCAACTGGCGTGCAACTGTCGCTTCCGTCTCCGGCCTGATCGCAAAGGAGAACGTGGTTGGTACCTTCGGTGTTCTGTATCACTTCGGCGGCGAGCTGTCTGAGAACGGTGATGAGATCTGGGCAGCAGTTGCGCAGGATTACACCGCTCTGTCCGCTTACGCATTTATGATCTTCAACCTGCTGTGCGCTCCCTGCTTCGCTGCTATGGGCGCGATCAAGCGTGAGATGAACAACGGCAAGTGGACTGCCATCGCCATCGGTTATATGTGCGCTCTGGCTTACTGCGCGGCTCTGGTCGTGTACCAGATCGGTGGTCTGATCACCGGTGAGGTTGGCTTCAACTTCTTCACCATCGTGGCAATCGTGATTTTTGCCGCATTCCTGTACCTGATGTTCCGCCCCAACAAGTACGTTGGCGACAACGAGGTCAAGATCGACGTTTCCAAGATCAAGTAAAATCATCTGTCCAGTTTGAAAGGGTGTGTTCTGTATGATGGAATTCCTGGCCACGAACTTTAATCTGCCTACCATTATTGTAGGTGCTATCGTGTTTGGCGGTGTGGGCTGGGCCACATGGCACTCCCACAAGCATGGCGGCTGTGGGGGCTGCGGCGAAGGCGGCTGCAATGGCAATTGCGGCGGCTGCAGCGGCTGCCACTGATCGGTAAAAACCGCTGGGCGCGGGTCGAACATCCAATCGGCCCGCGCCCTTTTTTAGAATGAAAAAAGTTAGCTTTGGATAACACTGGAAGCAGCTTACATTATTATAGAAGAGAGTGATACTATGGAACTGACAGCAGCCCATCTGCGGTATCTCCTGGCCATCTATGAGGTCTCCCAGACGCATCTGGATATCTGCTCCCGCAGCATTGCCGAAAAGCTGAACGTGACTAAGCCCAGCGTGGTGCGCATTATGAACCTGCTGATGGATCGGGGAATGATCGTGAAGGAACACTATGGCAAGATCTATCTGACCGATCGGGGCATCTTTGTGGCAAAGGCGGTCAGGGCTCAACTGGAAACGGTGCTGACGCATTTTCCGCCCGTGCGCATCGACATGACCGAGGAGGAACGCTATAATGCCGCTTTGGCCCTGACTTCGGCCCTGCCCGAACGGGCTTTTACCGGCGAATATGACCGTCTGTTCGGCCCGGATGAATCTGAAAAGGAGAACGCTTCGTGATCAACAAAAAACTGCTTTCCTTCGATCGGAAGGCTCTGCGCTATGTGGGGCTGAACGTGCTGTTCCAGTGGCTGGGGATGCTGTGCAATGTGGTGCTGGTGATGACGGTATCCCGCCTCATCGGCGGCGTGTTTGCGGGCAGCCTGACCGGCAATGCCCTCTGGCAGGGGATGCTGCTCTGCCTGCTGACTGTGCCGGTGCGCTATGGCCTTACCCTCTGCGCCTCCGATATGAGCGACCGGGCTTCCAAGGATGTCAAGCGCACCCTGCGCAGCAGCATCTATGCAAAGCTCACCCGGCTGGGGGCCGGTTACAGCGAGACGGTGGCCACCAGTGAAGCCGTGATGCTGGCCAGCGAGGGTGTGGAGCAGATCGACACCTACTTTGCAAAGTATCTGCCCCAGCTGTTTTACAGCCTGCTGGCCCCGGTGACCCTGTTTGTGCTGCTGGTGGGCGTGCACGCGCGCTCGGCCATCCTTCTGCTGTGCTGTGTGCCGCTCATCCCCCTGTCCATTGTGGCGGTGCAGAAGTTTGCCAAGAAGCTGCTGGCGAACTACTGGGGCGAGTACACCACCCTGGGCGACAGCTTTCTGGAGAATATCCAGGGCCTGACCACCCTGAAGATCTATCAGGCGGACGGCTGGAAGCACGAGGAGATGAATGCCCAGGCCGAGCGGTTCCGCAAGATCACGATGAAGGTGCTGACCATGCAGCTGAACAGCGTGACCCTGATGGACCTGATGGCCTACGGCGGTGCGGGTCTTGGCATCATCAGCGCGGCATCGGCCTTTGCCAAGGGCCAGCTCAGCCTGACCAGCGCCCTGACCATCCTCCTGCTGGCGGCGGATTTCTTCCTGCCCCTGCGCCTGCTGGGCAGCTACTTCCACATTGCCATGAATGGCGCGGCTTCGGCTGAGAAGATCTTCAGGCTGCTCTCTGCCCAGGAGCCTGAAGATGGCGAAAAGACTGCCGACCCGGCCGACAGCACCCTTGCGCTGGAGCATGTCACTTTTGGTTACGAGAAGGAGCGCACCATCCTGCACGATGTGTCCCTGACCATCCCGCAGGGCAGTTTTGTCTCGCTGGTGGGCGAAAGCGGCTGCGGCAAGAGCACCATAGCGGCCATCCTGTCCGGTGCCCGCACCGCGACCGAGGGAGAGGTCACGCTGGGCGGCATCCCGGTCAGCGAATGGAAGCAGGCCGACCGCCTGCGCCTGCTGACACTGGTGCCCCACAATGCGGCCATCTTCAAGGGCACGGTGGAAGCCAATCTCCGGATGGCCCGGCCCGATGCAGCCGAAGCCGAACTCTGGGCGGCGCTGGAGCAGGTGAACCTTGCAGACTTCTGCCGCAGCCAGAGCGGCCTTGCAACGGCGCTCCACGAGGGCGGCTCCAACCTGTCAGGCGGGCAGCGCCAGCGCCTTGCCATGGCCCGTGCCCTGCTGCATGATTCGCCCATCTATGTGTTCGACGAGGCGACCTCCAATGTGGATGCCGAGAGCGAGAACGATATCATGAAAGCCATCCACAGCCTGGCGGGAAAGAAAACAGTGATCCTGATCTCCCACCGTCTGGCCAATGTGGTGGACAGCGACTGCATCTATGTGCTGGAGGCAGGCCGCATCGCCGAGCAGGGAACGCACAACGACCTGCTGGCGGCACAGGGGGTGTACAGCCGCCTGTACAACGCCCAGAAACAGCTGGAAGACCTTGGGGAGGTGAGCGCATGAACAACACAAAACACCGCAGTCCGTTTGCCATTGCCGCACGGCTGATCGTGCTGGTCCGGCCCATGCTGCCCATCATGCTGGCAGCCATTGCCATGGGTGTCATCGGCCACTTCTGCGCCACCTTTATCACGGTCTTCGGCGGCTTTGCCCTGCTCACGGCGGCAGGCCTGCCCAGCCCGCTGGCAGGCGTGGGCACGGCCTTTGTCTGCATCCTTGTCTTTGCCCTGCTGCGCGGCGTGCTGCGCTACGCAGAGCAGGCCTCCAACCACTATATCGCCTTCAAGCTGCTGGCCCTCATCCGGGATAAGGTGTTCAGCGCGCTCCGCCGCCTGACCCCCGCCAAACTGGAGGGCCGTGACCGGGGCGACCTGATCTCCCTGATCACCGCCGACATCGAGCAGCTGGAGGTGTTCTATGCCCACACCATTTCGCCGGTCTGCATCGCGATCCTCTGTGTGACCGGCATGACCTGCTTTACGGCCAGTTATCATATTCTGCCCACACTGGTGCTGCTGGCAGGCTATCTGCTGGTGGGCATTGCTCTGCCGGTGTGGTCTGCCAGACGGGGCGACAAAGCCGCCCGCGAGTACCGGCAGGCCCTGGCCGACACCAACAGCTATCTGCTGGAAAGCCTGCGCGGTCTGCGGGATATCCTGCAGTACCAGAACACCGCCGCGCGTGCCGAGGGCATCACGGCCCACAGCGAGACGCTGGGGGAGAAGCAGAAGGCCATGAAGTACCGCGAGGGCGTGACCGTGGGTGCCGCCAACACCCTCATCGTGCTGACGGCACTGGCTGTGCTGGGGGTGAGCATCCGGCTGTATCAGAATGGCCAGCTGGGTGCGGAGGGGGTGCTGATCTGCACCCTGTCGGCCCTGAGCTCCTTTGGCCCGGTGGTGGCGCTGGCCAACCTCGGTGCCAGCCTGACCCAGGTGTTCGCCAGTGCCGACCGTGTCCTTGACCTGCTGGACGAGGACCCCGTGACTGCCGATGTGACCGACGGCGCGGATACCGTCTTTACCGGTGCACAGGCTGAGCATGTCAGCTTTGCCTACGCCAAGGAAGAGGTACTCCACGACCTGAGCCTGACCATCCCGGAAAAGAAGATCGTGGGTATCACGGGCCGCTCCGGCAGCGGCAAATCCACCTTTCTGCGGCTGCTCATGCGCTTCTGGGATGTGAGCAGCGGCACCATCCGGTTTGGTGAACGTGACATCCGCACCGTGAACACTGCCGCTCTGCGCGCCCAGGAAAGTCTTGTGACCCAGGAAACGGAGCTGTTTGACGATACCATTGAAAACAACATCCGGATCGCCCGGCGCGATGCCACCCGTGCCGAGGTGGAGGCTGCCTGCAGAAAGGCCGCGCTGGATGGCTTTATCAACAGCCTGCCCAAGGGATATGATACCACTGTGGGCGAGCTGGGCGGTGCACTCTCTGGTGGTGAGCGCCAGCGCATCGGTGTGGCCCGTGCCTTCCTGCACGATGCGCCTTTCCTCCTGCTGGACGAGCCTACCTCCAATCTGGACAGCCTGAACGAAGGGATCATCCTCAAGGCCGTGCGGGATGAGTGCAGGGAAAAGACTGTCCTGCTGGTCTCCCATCGCAGATCCACCATGGCCGTGGCCGACCTGAGCTTCTCGGTAGAGAGCGGACGGCTGAGCTGAGAAAACCGGATATCATGCAAAAAAGACGCGCTCTGTGATGAGCGCGTCTTTTTTGTGTGCAGGGAGAAATTTACTGCTTGCGTGCAAACACGATGCCGATGGTACCGGGGCCGGAATAGCCGCCGATGGTGGTGCCGATGTCGGTCTCGTAGACATTCTCAAAATTGCCGTACTGCCGCAGTCCGGCCTTGATGGCCTCCATGCAGCCGGGCTTTGCCTGAGTGGAAGAGATGAACACCATGCTGCGGTCGATGTCCTCCCGGTTCGCCAGCTGGTCGGTGATGTACTTGCCCACGCAGATGGGCAGACTGCCCCGGTACTTCCGCACGACTTTCAGTTCACCATCGATGACGGCCAGGCTGGGCTTGATGCCCAGAATGTTGGCCCCGAAGGCCAGCACGCCGGAGCAGCGGCCGCTTTTGGCCATGTAGTCCAGCTGGTTGAGCACAAAGCTCAACTCGACCCGCTTGGCAAGGCCCTGTAAGCGCATGGAAATGTTCTTGGGCGGCAGGTCGTCAGCGGCCCACTTGGCTGCCTGCAGGACGAGATAGCCCTGCCCGGTGCAGATATTCTCGCTGTCCACAACATAGACGTTGCCGAACTCCTGCGCCGCCAGCCGGGCGTTCTGGAAGCAGGAGGAGAATTTGGAGCCGACATTGATGTGGATGACGGCATCGTAGTCTCTGGCAAAGGGGGCGAGGAAGTCGGTGTACTCCACCAGATTGGGGGCGGCGGATTTGGGCATTTTGCCGCCGTTCTGGGCATGGGCGAATACATCGGCGGGGTGGATGGTAACGCCGTCCAGATAGCTTTCCTCCCCCATGAGGATGTGCATGGGGATCAGGCTGATGTTCCACTGCCGGAGCAGCGCTTCGGACAGATCGCAGGTGCTGTCCGCAGTGATCTTGATGTTCAAAATGAGATTCCTCTTTTCCAGCCGCGCGTCCGGCGGCAGCGTGATAGTTCAAAATTCGCAACTATCATACCACAAATACTTCAAAATTGTTAGCTATCAAGCCGATAAAAAATGTAAATCTTTTATGAAGTGTGCAAAAGGGGCGAAAATCCATGGGATATCTGTACAGTTGTAACAAAAATGTGCCGGAGTTTCTGGTTCTTTCCGAAAATTCGCTCGGAACTGTTTATTTTGTCGGCCAAAAATTATATAATAAGTAGTACCCAAGAATTAAGATGGATTCGGTCTGCCTTGCGGCCGTTTGTTTATTGGAGGTTTGCCTGCTTATGTTCGTTACTGATTATACCATGCATCTGCTGGATCATGTAAAAAAGATCCATTTCATCGGCTGCGGCGGCAGCGGTATGTATCCGCTGATCCAGATCCTCACTGCCAAGGGATATGATATCTCCGGCAGCGATGTGCTGGACGGCAGCATCATCCGCTCGGAGCGGGAGATGGGCGTGAAGGTCAGCCTGGGTCATGCTGCGGACAACGTGATCGGCTCTGACCTGGTGGTCTACTCTGCCGCCATTGCCAAGGACAACGTGGAGCTGAACGCTGCCGCTTCCTATGGCATCCCCACTGTGGAGCGCAGTGTTCTGCTGGGCTATGTGAGCCGCCTGTACAAGGACAGCATCTGCGTTTCCGGCACCCACGGCAAGACCACCACAACTTCCATGATCACCACCGCACTGGAGCTGGCAGGCCGTGATCCCTCTGCAGTCATCGGCGGCAAGCTGCCCCTCATCGGCGGCTACGGCAAGGCCGGCAAGGGTGATGATATCGTCATCGAGGCCTGCGAGTTCTCCGAGACCTTCCTCAAGCTGACCCCCTATATGTCCGTGGTGCTGAACATCGATAACGACCATCTGGACTATTACGGCAGCATGGGCGAGCTGAAGTTTGCCTTCAAGCGCTTTGCCCTGATGACCCATTTTATGATCTTTGCCAATGCGGACGACAAGAACACCATGGATGTCATGTACACCCTGGACCGCCGCGTGCGCACCTTTGCCATTGACAATGCGGCCGATTACCGTGCTGTCAACGTGCAGGAGTACAAGCCCGGCTTCTTTGAATTTGATCTGAAGGAGTGGGATACCAATGAGCTGGGCCACATCCGTCTGGCAGTGCCGGGCCGCCACAACATTTACAATGCACTGGCCATGTGTGCTGTCTGCCGCTCTGTGGGCCTGACCGTGGAGGAGTGCGCCAACGCTGCCCTGAATTTCAAGGGGGCAGGCCGCCGTTTTGAGGTCTACGGCGAGTGCAACGGCGCGGTGGTCGTGGACGACTACGCCCACCATCCCACCGAGATCCGCGCGACCCTGAACACCGCCAAGGAGCTGGGCTATAATCGTGTCATCGCAGTCCATCAGCCGTTTACATACAGCCGGACCAAGATGCTGTTCAACGACTTTGTGGATGTGTTCAAGATCCCTGATATCACGGTGATCACCCCCATCATGGGCAGCCGCGAGCCCAACGACCCCACCATTACCAGCGCAAAGCTGGCGGCGCAGATCCCCAACTCTGTGCTGGTGGACAGCCTGGAGGCTGCCGCTGACTGGGTCAAACAGAACGCCCGGGAGGGCGATCTGGTCATCACTCTGGGCTGCGGCGATATCTATAAGGCCAGCAAGATGATGGTGAAAAAAGACTGATCGTTTGGAATAGCTGAAAGCTGCCGGGTGTTTCACAGACCGAACCGGTCTGCAACACCACCCTGCGAAAGCGCCCTGCCGGGAGACCGGCGGGGCGTTTTTACGCTATGGGGTGGGCGTGATGAAAAATATCTCAAAAATTTTACACAAATCAGACCCGGAAGGGTGGCGGCGGGGGTGGGATTCTGCTATACTGATTCTGGTACGAAAAGGAGGAGAGAGGATATGCCATCTACATATGCACACCGCCGCTTTGGTGCGGATGTTCTGGTGCAGCTGCCCAGGGAGCTGCGGGAAAAGATCACCCCATACCGGCCGCTGTATGATATGGGCCTGCACGGGCCTGACCTGATGTTCTACTACCGGGCATTGCAGTCCAACCCCGTGAACCGGCTGGGCAACGCCATGCATGAGCAGCCGGGCCGGGTGTTCTTTACCCGGGCCCGGGGCGTGGTGAACACGGCCCGCAACAAGAATGCTGCGTTGGCCTATGCGCTGGGGTTCGTCTGCCACTTTGCACTGGACAGCACCTGCCACCCCTATGTGGAGCGCTACACCCGGGAAAGCGGTGTGAGCCACTGCGAGATCGAGACGGAGTTTGACAACCAGCTGATGCGGGAGGACGGGCTTGACCCGATGCACTTTTTCACGGCGGGGCATATCCGCCCCAACCGGGAGTTTGCAAAGATCATTGCGCCGTTCTACGAAAATGTCACGGCAGACGAGACCTACGGAGCCATGCGGGGCATGGTGCGGGTGCACCATCTGCTGCAGGCTACCAGCCCGGTCAAGCGCTGGGTGGTGTTGACGGCACTGAAAGCGGCAGGTACCTATGATGTCATGCACGGGCTGGTGGCGAACCTCCAGCCCAATCCCCGGTGCGAGGCCAGCGACAAAGAGCTGGAAGCGCTGTATCAGCAGGCTCTCCCGCTGGCAGTGCGGCTCATCACGGAATATGTGGAAGGGCTCTCCAACGGCGCACCGCTGGACAAGGCCTATGACCACACCTTCGGAGAATTTTGAGAGGAATGCAAATGAACGAAGCAAAGCAAAAATTTCGCCTGACCAGCCTGGAACGGGCGTGGATCTTATACGATGTGGGCAACTCGGCGTTTGTGCTGCTGGTGGCAACGCTGATCCCCATCTTCTTCAACGCACTGGCTGAGGGGGGCGGCCTGAGCTCGGTGGAGTATCTGGCCTACTGGGGCTATGCAGCCTCGGCGGTCACAGTCATTACGGCGGTGCTCAGCCCGATCCTTGGCACACTGGCCGATACCCGCAACTTCAAAAAGCCCATCTTCACCTTCTGCGTGGCAGTGGGTGTGATCGGCTGCTGCGCCATGGGGATGGCAAGCACCTGGCTGCCGTTCCTGCTCATCTTCATCTTTGCCAAGGTGGGCTTTTCGGGTAGTCTGGTGTTCTATGACTCCATGCTCAGCGATGTGACTGTGCCGGACCGGATGGATGAGGTTTCCTCCAAAGGCTATGCCTGGGGTTACATTGGCAGCTGTGTGCCCTTTGTGGTCTGTCTGGCGCTGGTGCTGGGGGCTGGGAGCATCGGCATCTCCCAGATGACGGCGCTGAACCTTACTCTCTTTATCACCGCTGCCTGGTGGCTGGTGACCACCCTGCCCCTGCTGCGCCAGTATAAGCAGGTGCACTTTGTGGAGGTGCAGGAACATGCCATCCGGCAGAGCTTTGCCCGCATCGGCCACACCCTCCGCCACCTGAAAGAGGACAGGCAGGTGTTCTGGTTCCTGCTGGCCTTTTTCTGCTACATCGATGGCGTATACACCATCATCGATATGGCCACGGCCTACGGCACGGCCCTGGGGCTGGACACCACCGGCCTGCTGCTGGCGCTGCTGGTCACCCAGATCGTGGCCTTCCCCTCGGCACTGGTGTTCGGGCGGCTGAGCGGGCAATACCCCTCGGGCACCCTCATCCCGGTCTGCATCGCAGCCTACGCGGGCATTGCGCTGTTTGCCTTTTTCCTGAAGCACCAGTGGCAGTTCTGGGTGCTGGCCGTTGTGGTGGGCATGTTCCAGGGCGGCATCCAGGCGCTGAGCCGGAGCCATTTTGCCAAGATCATCCCGCCGGAAAAATCGGGCGAGTACTTCGGTCTGTTCGATATCTGCGGCAAGGGCGCGTCCTTTCTGGGCACCATGATCGTCAGTGTGGGCAGCCAGCTGACCGGCAGCGCCAATGTGGGCGTGGGCAGCCTGATCGTGCTGTTCATTGTGGGATTCGTGCTGTTCCGGGTGTCGGATCAAAAGTAAAAACAACCCTCTCAGTCAAAGCCTTCGGCTTTGCCAGCTCCCCCGAAGGGGGAGCCTTTTTCATGTCCCCGGAAGCTGGCTCACCCTCTCCGTCAGCGCTGGCGCGCTGCCACCTCTCCCGAAGGGCGAGGCCTTGGCAGTGATTGCAAAGTCTGTGGTTTCGTCAGAAGCTCCCCCTTTGGGGGAGCTGGCGCGAAGCGCCTGAGAGGGTGAGGACGCTCACCTTTTTTGTTCGTTGCGTCTTACCGGAAGGCGTGGTACAATAGGGCCAAACACTTTGAAAAAATATGACCCAAAGGAGAAACAACATGAACTATCCCGGTTATACGCTGGTGCGCCGCGAGGACTGCCCGGAGCAGCACGGTGTGCTGACGGTTCTGAACCACGATGTGAGCGGGGCCACTGTCCTGCTGGTGGAGAACGAGGACACCAACAAGGCGTTCGGCATCGGCTTCGGCACCTTCCCCTCCGACGACACCGGTGTGTTCCACATTCTGGAGCACTCGGTGCTGGCGGGCAGCGAGAAGTACCCCGTGACCTCGCCTTTTTTGCAGCTGCTCAAGAGCAGTATGGCCTCCTTCCTGAACGCCATGACCTTCCCGGACAAGACCGTGTATCCCTTTGCCACCCCCAACGAGACCGACTTCAGGAACCTGATGGACGTGTACCTGAACGCCGTGTTCTGCCCGCTGGCCATGGTGGACAAGGCCGTGTTCGAGCAGGAGGGCTGGCACCGGGACGCGGACGGCACAGTGAGCGGTGTGGTCTACAATGAGATGCAGGGTGCGCTGGCCTCCCCGGACGCGCAGCTGCAGAACGCGCTGGAGCGGGCCATGTTCCCGGATACGGCCTACGGCTTTGTGTCCGGCGGCGACCCGGCCTCCATCCCGGCCCTGACCTATGAAAAATACCAGCGGGTGTACCGCCGCCATTACAGTGCCGACAACTGCTGCATTACCCTGTACGGCAAGATGGATATGGCCGAGAAGCTGGCGTTTCTGGATGAGCACTATCTGAGCAGGATGCCCAAGGGCACCAGCCGCCCCCGGCTGACGGTGCAGGACCAGCAGAACGGTGTGCGTGTGCACATCCCGTACTACACCGAAAACCCCGAGCCGAATCAGGTGCAGTGTGCGCTGGCCTGGTACACCGGCGCGTTTGCTGACCGGGAGCGCCAGCTGGGCGTGGAGATCCTGCTGGATGCCCTGCTGGGCACCAACCAGTCCCCGCTGAAGGCAGCTCTGCTGGAGCAGAAGCTGGGTGCGGATATTGACCTTGGCTTTGACGACAGCACCCTGCAGCCCACGCTGGAGCTGGTGCTGCGGGGGGCCACTGCAGAGACTGCCCCCAAATTTGCAGCTGGCGTGAAACAGGCTGTGACCGACCTGCTGGCAGGGGGCATCCCCGAGGAACTGCTGCTGGCCAGCCTGAACGCCATGGAGTTTGCCTCCCTGGAGCGCCCGGGCAACCTGCCCGACGGCGTGCTGGATGCCATCTATGCCGCCACCGGCTGGCTCCATACCGGCGACCCGGCCCTGCTGCTCCACACCGACAAGCTGTTTGCTTCCCTGCGGGAGAAGCTCTCCACCGGCTGGTTCAACGACCTGCTGAAGGATCTGCTGCTGGCAGAGCCGGTGCAGGTGATCCAGACCCCGGCCCTGCCCAAGAAGGACGAAGAGGATGCTGCCCCTGCCCGCAACGACGGCAAGCTGGTGCTGGACCATCCGCTGACCGTGGCCGACCTGGGCGACGGTGACAGGAGCGCTGCCGGTACGGTGGAACCGCTGGCCGGTGCGGAGCTGCTGCACCACCCCTCCAAGGGCAGCCTGTATCTGAATTTCTACTACGACCTGGGCGAGTGCACCCCGGAAGAGGTGCAGTATCTTGACCTGCTGACCGATATTCTGGACGAGCTGGATACCCCGGAGCACACTGCCCGGGAGCTGCAGACCCAGCGCGCCACCTGGCTGGGCAACAGCATGGCCTGCATCAGCTTCTGGACCGGGCGGCAGGAGGGCAGCCCCTGCCACGCAAAGCTCACCTGGAACATGAGCCTGCTGGAGCGGGATCTGGACAAGGCCATTGCGCTGGGCAGTGAGTACCTCTACAAGACCTGCCTGACCGGCCCCAAGGCCGAGGAAGCCTTTGCCCGGGTGCTGAGCCAGCAGAAGCTGAACATGGAGCAGCAGTTCATCCGGCAGGGCAACCAGTACGCTGCCGTGCGTGCCGCCGCCCACTATTCAGTGGAGTATGCCCTGAGCGAGCGGTGCAGCGGCGTGACCGGGTACCACTTCCTGTGCGGCCTACTGGAACAGGCCGACTGGGCCGCCATGGGCAAAAAGCTGGAGGCGGTGCGGGAAAAGGTGCTGAACCATGCAGCCCTGACCGTCAGCCTGCATGGCAGCGAGGAAGCGCTGGCAAAGCTGCGTGCCCTGCTGCCCGGCAGTGCCTTTGCTGCCCAGGGCCGCACCGCTGCCAAGCCCTACACAGAGGTGCTGACGGCCCCCGTGAACGAGGCCTTTATCATTGACGGCGGCGTGAACTATGATATCCTGACCTGGCCCATGGAGCGGCAGGCCGACCGCCGGGTGCTGGCCCGCATTATGAGTTACGAATACCTGTGGCACAACATCCGTGAGGTGGGCGGCGCTTACGGCACCGGAATGCTGACCCGTGCCCAGACCGAGGGACTGTACACCTATCGTGACCCCCACCTGACCGAGAGCTACGAGACCTTTGCCAAGGCCCCCGAGGTGCTGGCAGGCCGGGAGTACACCGAAAAAGACCTGAACGAGTTCATCGTGGGCGCGGTGTCCGAGATGGACTCGCCCAAAAAGCCCAACGCTGAGGCCAAGGAGCTGGACCGCCGGTACTTCTGCGGCATCACCGATGCCATGCTGGCCGCGGACCGCAAGGCCATGTGCAGCGTGACAGCTGAAACGATCCGGGCACAGGCCGCAGACCTTGCAGACCGGATGGCAAACGCTACCCGTGTGGCCTTTGGCAGCAAGGACGCTGTGGAAGCAGGCAAGCAGCTGTTTGACCGCATCGAGACCCTGTAAGCAGAACTGAAACTGAATCTGTAACGAAAGCAGGCACTCTGCCTTTGCCCCGGACGGGGCGGGCGGAGTGCCTGCTTTTTTGCGCAAAAGGCGCTTCACGCACCTGATGTGTCTGCGCGTGAAAAATCCGGGAGAAAAACGGAGATTTCTGCACGGTGCGATACAGCGATGAAAAATGAAAGATTATTTTATACGGATTGGATTCTATGACACTAAAAGTACAAAACGGCCCTGCAAAAGTGCGCGCTGTTGCAGGGGACGAAAAGCTGGTATCCTTGTGCCAAGCCAAACAGAAAGGATGTGAGAACACAGGATGGCGCAAGCGAAACAGCCGGGCAGGGACAAGAGCCTTGCCAGCCTGCACAAGGCCACCGACACCCTGAGCACCATGCTGGCGCAGGAGGTCAAGGAGCTGAACGCCCGGCAGAAGGCCCAGCGAGCCGATGGCTCTGACCCCGCCCTGATGAAGGGGCTCAAGGAGGCCACGGCGGTGCTGAAGGATCTGGCCGCGGTGGCCAAGACCCTGAACGATCAGGGCGCGGATGCCGAGGCCCGGGCGTGCGGCGTGGTGCTTCTGCCAGCCGTGGAGGACGTATGAATGCAGAGATCGTATGGCGGCCCCAGCCCCGGCAGGCGGAGTTCATGCGCCGCCCGGAACCAGAAGCCCTGTACGGGGGCGCGGCAGGCGGCGGCAAGAGTGACGCGCTGGTGATCGAGGCCCTGCGGCAGGTGGACATCCCCCACTATCGGGGGCTCATCCTGCGCAAGACCTACCCCCAGCTCAGTGATCTGGTGGACAAGAGCATGGCCTACTACAAGCGGGCTTTTCCTACGGCACAGTACAACGCCACCAGCCATGTGTGGGTGTTCCCCAGCGGGGCCAAGATCTACTTTGGTTCCATGCAGTACACCAAGGACCGCACAAATTATCAGGGCAAGGCCTTCGACTTCATCGGGTTCGATGAGCTGACCCATTTCGAGTGGGAAGAGTACAGCTATATGATGAGCCGCAACCGCCCTACCGGCCCGGGCACCCGGGTCTACCTGCGGGCCACCACCAATCCCGGCGGTGTGGGGCACGGCTGGGTGAAAGCACGGTTCATCACGCCTGCCCCGCCCGGCACCCCCATTGTGGAACAGTTCCCGGTGCGGATGCCGGACGGAACCGAGAAGGTGCTGGAGCGGGCAAGGGTGTTTATCCCGTCCAGCGTGTTCGACAACCCCGCCCTGCTGGAAAATGACCCGGACTACCTTGCCAGTCTGGCAAGCCTGCCCGAAGCGGAAAAGCAGGCCCTGCTCTATGGCAGCTGGGACAGCTTTTCGGGACAGGTGTTCACCGAGTGGAGGAACGACCCGGGGCATTATCAGGACCAGCGCTGGACCCATGTCATTGCGCCCTTTGCCATCCCCAGACACTGGAAGATCTACCGAGGGTACGATTTCGGTTTCTCGAAGCCGTTCTCGGTGGGGTGGTACGCGGCGGATGAGGAGGGCAGGCTTTACCGCATCAAGGAGCTGTACGGCTGCACGGGCCGCCCCAACGAGGGCCTGCGCATCGATCCGGTGGAGCAGGCAAGGCGGATCCGGGAGGCAGAGCAGAACGACCCGATGCTCAAGGGCCGCACCATTTTGGGGGTGGCCGACCCCGCTATCTTTGATGAGAGCCGGGGCGAGAGCATTGCCGCCATGATGGAGCGGGGCCCCCATTTTCTCCACTGGGTCCCCGGTGACCACACCCGGCTGGCGGGGAAGATGCAGTTCCACTACCGGCTGGCGTTCGATGGGGAGGGGCGGCCCATGTTTCAGGTGTTCAACACCTGCAGGCACTTTATACGCACCCTCCCGAACCTGGTCTATGACGAGAGCAATGTGGAGGACATCGACACCCGGCAGGAGGACCATATCTATGACGAGTGCCGCTATGTGCTGATGGAAAATCCCATCTCCCCGCCCCGGCAGACTGTGCAGCCTCCGGTGGGGGACGACCCGCTGGAGCTGCACCGGAGGGCGAGATTTTACAGGGTATAGGCGGCTCACCCTCTCCGTCAGCGCTGGCGCGCTGCCACCTCTCCCGAAGGGCGAGGCCTTGGCAGTTATTGCAAAGTTTGCAGTTTCGTCAGAAGCTCCCACTTTGGGAGCAACGACGACGACCGCCGCCAGCGGCGGATTGAGGGAGGAGTTGTTGGGGCAGCGGCCAGCAAGGATGCGAACAGAGTGAAGCAGACGCTGGGAGCCGCAACTCGGCTGCTGGCGAGCGGAGCGAGACTGAGAGGGTGAGGAAGCTAACAAGAAAGGAGTAAGAAATGATCGATGAAAAGCCCCCCATCGGGGCAGAAGAAGTGGCCGAAGCCACTGCCATTTTACAGAAATACAAGGCCGGAAAAGCCGCGCTGGACAAACGCATTGTGGACAACGAGCTGTGGTTCCGGATGGGACACTGGAAGAACTACCAGAACCCCATGATGGAGGGCAAGCCCCAGCCTGCCAGTGGGTGGCTGTTCAACAGCATTGCCAACAAGCACGCCGATGCCATGGACAATTACCCGGCCCCCAACGTTCTGCCCCGGGCGGCAGACGATGCGCAGACCGCACAGGTGCTTTCCAGCATCCTGCCGGTGGTGCTGGAGCAGGCAGACTATGAACAGGTGTACAGCGACACCTGGTGGCGCAAGCTCAAGCAGGGCACCGGGGTCAAGGGCGTGTTCTGGGACCCGGAGGCCCGGGGCGGCGTGGGAGAGATCGCCATCCGGCCCATGAATCTGCTCATGCTCTACTGGGAGCCGGGCGTGGCGGATATCCAGGCCTCGCCCCACTTTTTCTCCCTGAGCATGGAGAACACCAAACAGCTGGAAAGCCGCTGGCCCCAGCTGAAGGGCCACAGCGCCAGTGTGCTGGATGTACCCCGTTTTCTCCACGACGGCGGGCTGGACACCACCGAAAAAAGCGTGGTGGTGGACTGGTACTACAAAAAGCCGGACAAGGCCGGACGCACCCTGCTCCACTACTGCAAGTTCTGCAACGGTGTGGTGCTCTATGCCAGCGAGAATGACCCGGCCCTTGCCGGGCGGGGCTTCTACGACCACGGAAAATATCCCTTCGTGTTCGACCCGCTGTTTATGGAAGAGGACAGCCCGGCGGGCTTTGGCTATATCGATGTGATGAAGGAATGCCAGACCGCCATCGACAGGATGAACCATGCCATGGATGAAAATGTCCTGCTGGCATCCAAGCAGCGGTATGTGCTCAGCGACACGGCGGGCGTGAACGAGGAGGAACTGGCGGATCTCAGCCGGGACATCGTCCATGTGGCCGGGCGGCTGGGAGACGAGAGTTTCCGTCCATTGCAGACCGCCGGTTTGCAGGGAAACAGCCTGAGCTACCGCAACAGCCGCATTGAGGAGCTGAAGGAAATCAGCGGAAACCGGGATATGACCCAGGGCGGCACCGCAGGCGGCGTGACGGCGGCAAGTGCCATTGCGGCCCTGCAGGAGGCGGGCAGCAAGCTCTCCCGCGATATGCTCAAAAGTGCCTACCGGGCCTTTGCAAGGGAGTGCTACCTCATCATTGACCTGATGCGGCAGTTTTATGATGAGGAGCGGGTGTTCCGTGTCATCGGGCCTGCCGGAGGCAGAGAGTTCGTGCCCTTTTCCGGGGCAGCGCTGCGTGCCCGCCCCATGGGGCTGATGGGCGGCGTGAAGCTGGGAAGCCGGGAACCGGTGTTTGATATCGTGGTGAGCGCCGAGAAGAAATCCACCTTCAGCCGCCTTTCCCAGAATGAAACGGCGAAGGAGTGCTACCAGCTGGGTTTCTTTGCACCCCAGAATGCCGACGCGGCCCTGGCGGCACTGGAGATGATGGACTTTGAGGGCATCGAAAAAGTGCGCCAGAGGGTGCGGCAGAACGGTACGCTGGCACAGAAGCTGACGGCGGCCCAGATGCAGATTGCGCGGTTCAACGAGAAATTGAGCGGCGCGGAGGAAAATCTGAGCACAAGAGCATTGGCGAAGAACCTCTCCGGCGCTTTGCGCCAGCTCTCCTAACGGGAGAGCCAGGTTTACGCTGCTGCTGGCTTGCCTCCCCTATGAGGGGAGGTGGCACCGCAGGTGACGGAGAGGTTTTACATGAGAAGGAGGCAGAAATGATCAAAGTGAATTATACGGAATTGGATGGACCTTACGGCCCGGCCATGCGTCTGGAGGCAGCGGGCCATGCAGGCTATGCCCCGGCAGGGCAGGATATCGTGTGTGCCGGTGTCAGCACCCTGATGCAGGCACTGGTCAGCCTGCTGGCGGGCGAGGAGAACGCCCACAGCGATGCTTTTGACGAGCCCAATGGCCCCCGCCTGACGGTGACTGCCGCCCGGCCCTGTACCGCATGGGTCGAGGGAGCCTTTGAGCTGGCCAAGGCGGGCTTTGCCCTGCTGGCCGAGCGCTACCCGGACAATGTCTGCTTTGCCGACCGGAGTGCCCGGGGCAAGCAGGAGATGATGGACCTGCAGCTGTTTGCTGACGGCGGCGAAGCGGCTGCCCCTGCCCTGAGCGCGGCCCAGGAGCAGCAGGCTGTGGCATCGGGTACCCTGAAGCCCGGTGAGAAAGCGGACGCAAAGCAGGATACGACCGCCCCGGAGGGGGAGAAGGAGGTGAAAGAAACCGAACCGGTCAAGGCGGAAGAAGGGCAGGAACAGGAACCGCCCCGCCCTGCGCTGCCAAAACGTTTTCCGGGAAGCCAGGCTGTGGATGCCCTGCACCGGCGCTGGGCTGCCGAGGAGGCCATGATGCGCCGGGCAGTGCCGGAGTTTTCCCTGCAAAAGGAGCTGGCAGACCCCGAGATGCGCCGTCTGATGCAGCTGCCCGGGATGCGGATGCTGGATGCCTACCGGCTGGCCCACTACGGAGATGCCATGCGCCAGACTGCCCGCACCGTGGAGCAGGGCGTGGTGGAGCGCATCCGCCAGCGCGGGGCACGCCCTGCTGAAAACGGCACCCACCCCGGCAGCGCCGCCGTGACCGGTGCGGATGTGAACCGGATGACCCGCAGCCAGCGGGAAGCACTGGAACGTCAGGCGCTCCATGGTGCAAAGATCAGCTTTTGAGGGAAAACCCTCTCACCGCTTCGGTCTGGCTTTGCCAGCGCCTTGCGGAGCTCCCCCGAAGGGGGAGCTTGAAATCAATGAAAGAAAGGATAATGACTATGAACAACTTCAACATTCAGCTGTTTGCCGAAACTCCCCTGAACTCCACCACCACCATGACCCCGGAGATGAAGACCTTCTACGAGAAGCGCCTCATCGACCAGGCAGAGCCCCGGCTGGTGCATGACCAGTTTGCGGATTACTATCCTGTGCCCCAGAACGGCGGCAAGACCATCGAGTTCCGCAAGTACGACAGCCTGCCCAAGGCTTCCACTCCGCTGACCGAGGGCGTGACCCCGGACGGTCAGGCTCTGAACGTGACCACCATCACCAGCGACCTGCACCAGTATGGCGGCTGGACCCCGCTGACTGACGTGCTGCAGATGACCGCCATTGACAACAACGTGGTGCAGGCCACCCGTGTGCTGGCAAGCCAGGCGGGCCGCACCATGGACAGCATCACCCGTGATGTGCTGGCGGGCGGCACCAATGTGCTGTATGCCCCCAAGCAGAATGCGGACGGCACCGAAACGGAGGTGAAGAGCCGCAAGGAGCTGGACAAGACCTGCACCCTGACCCCGAAGCTGTTCTTCCGGGCGGCGGCGCAGCTGGGTGCCATGAACGCAGACCCCATCGGCGACAGCTACATTGCCATCATCCACCCCTATGCCGCCTACGACCTGAAGACCTGCAGGGAATTCATTGAGGCGCACAAGTATGCCGACCCTGAGACTATGTACCGCGGCGAGATCGGCAAGCTGGGCAACATCCGCTTTGTGGAGACCAGCGAGGCCAAGATCTGGAAGGACACCACCTGCCCCAGCGGTCTGGCCGTGTTCGGCACGCTGGTGCTGGGTGCCCATGCCTACGGTGTGACCGAGCTGGAGGGCGGCGGCCTGGAACACATCGTCAAGCAGCTGGGTTATGGCGACGACCCGCTGAACCAGCGCGCTTCCGTGGGCTGGAAGGGGATGCGCGCCGCCGAGCGTCTGGTGGAGCAGTACATGGTGCGCATTGAGAGCGTATCCAGTTATTCGGAGAATGCGAGTGCCAACTGAACCTCTCAGGCGCTTCGTGCCAGCTCCCCTAGTAGGGGAGCCCTTGGCAAACCGGGCAAGCTCTGCTGGATGACGAAACCAGGCGAGGCGTAAAAGGCAGTGCCCCTGCGACAGAGGGCAGAAAGGATGAAAAATGGACAAGAAAAACGTAAGAATCCGGCTGTTCAAGGACAACAGCCGGTACAAGGGCGACCTGTTTGTGAGCGTGAACGGCGTGAGCTATAAGATCCGCCGAGGCGTGGAGGTGGAAGTGCCGCCCGAGGTGGCAGAGGTGCTGGAGCACAGCCAGGTGCAGGATGAGCGCACCGCCGCCCGCATTGCCGCCGCCGAGAAGATCGCGGGGTGAGCGCATGACAGTGGGACAGGCTCTGGAACGGGCCGAGGAACTGCGGCCGGGCTGCAAGGTGGACAGCTGCACCCGACAGCGCTGGCTCTGTGAGGAGGATGGAATGCTGCGGGCCCTGCTGTTCTCCGGCTGCGGGCTGCGGGCCGGAGTGGGGGCAGACCTTGCCTGGCCTGCGGAGGGCGGTCTGGACGATGCCGTAGAGCTGCTGGTACCCGTGCCCTTTGATGCGCTCTACCCGCATTACCTCTGCGCAAAGCTGGATGCTGCCCTGGGCGAGACGGAACGTTACGCCGGGGAGCAGGCCCGGTATAACAGCATTCTGGCCGAGCTGAGCGCCTGGCTGCGGCGGCGGGCAAAGCCGAAGCGCGGAGCGCAGTGGCGATGGTGAAAGGGAGGAAAGTGGATGCTTCTGACAAATCGGACCGGTGTGAAGAATACCCGGGATCTGCTGCGGGCCTTTGGCGGCCTGAACGAGACCTACGGCTGCACCGAGGCTGAGTACAGCGGGGGAATGAATTTTTCGGCCCGGGATTTCCCGGCCCTGAGCACCCGGCTGCCCCGCCGCAGGCTGCAGGAGCTGGCCGGGCTGAACGGGATGTATCACCTGAACGGTCTGCTGACCGTCTGCGGGCAGGACCTGGTTTATACCCCGGACGAGGCCCCGGCCCAGCCCGTCACCGTGAAAAATGCCGTGGCAGACGGCCGCAAGACGATGGTGGGCATCGGAACAAAGATCCTGATCTTTCCGGACAAGGTGGCGTTCGATACGGCTGACGGCAGTGCGGCCCCGCTGGGTGCTGCTTGGGAGGCGGGAAGCCTGAGCGTGAGCTTTGCGCCCTGTGATGCTTCGGGGAATACCTACGAGGTGAAGGATAAGGGCACGAAGGAGCCGGAACACCCGCAGGACGGCCAGCTGTTTCTGAAGTTGAACGAGCCGGACAAGCCCTATTCCGCAGAGAATACGCTGGAGGTGTACAGCGAGGCTTCGGGCAACTGGACGGTGATCCCGCTGGACTACTGCCTTGTGAACGCTGAGGGCATCGGGGCGGAATTCCGGGTGTGGGACACTGTGACCTTGACCGGTACGGGGGCTGAACAGGCAGGCCAGTGGGCCGGGCTGGACGGCGACCGCATCGTGTACGGTGTGACCGAGACTACCCTGCGCCTGCGGGCTGACCCGGGCGGCGAACACTTTTACGGCAGGCTTGTCCACAATGGCAGCAGTGCTGTCTGGGTGAGCATGGACGGCACACAGCGGGAAGAGTATTTCCCGGCGGAGGGTGTGAAGGTGGAGCGCCGGGTGCCCGACCTTGAGTACCTGACCGAGTGCGACAACCGGGTGTGGGGCTGTTCCAGCAGCGAGAATGTCATCTACGCCTGCAAGCTGGGCGACCCCACCAACTGGTTCTCCTACCGGGGCATCGCGGCAGACAGCTATGCCGTGACCGTGGGCAGCGACGGCCCCTTTACCGGCGCGGCCACCTGCATGGGCTATGCGCTGTTCTTCAAGGAAAACACCCTGCACAAGCTCTACGGCTCCAAGCCCTCGGATTTCCAGCTCAGCTCCCTGCGCTGCCGGGGCGTGGCCAGAAACGCGGCCCACAGTCTCTGCGTGCTGAACGAGACGCTGTACTATCTCTCGCCCGACGGCGTGATGGCGTGGGACGGCAGCATCCCGGCCAAGGTGTCGGCGGCGCTGGATGCCGGGCGGCTTGCCAATGTGAAGCAGGCTGTGGGCGGTGCGCTGGATGGCCGGTATTATCTGCATGTCAGCCGGGAAAACGAGGTGCGTCTGCTGGTCTATGATACCGAGCGGGGCCTCTGGCACGAGGAGGATGTCTGCTCCTTTGAGATGGCCAGCACCGGCGGGCAGCTCTATCTCTGGGATGGCCGGGCGCTCTGGGCCGCTGACCCCAGCCGGGAAGCAGCAGGGCAGAGAAGCGAGGGAACGGAACAGGGCGTGGAGTTTGCCCTGACCACCGGAGATCTGGGGCTGGACAGCCCCGAGGAGCGGTACCTCTCCCGGCTGACGCTGCGGCTGGATGCCGCCTGCAGGAGCCGGGTGACTGTGGAAGTGAGCTATGACGGCGGCCCCTGGGAGAACGCCGCTGCCCTGACAGTGGAGGGGCCGCGCCGCAATTGTGATTTGCACCTTGTGCCCCGGCGGTGCGCCTCGCTCCGGCTGCGGCTGTGGGGCTATGGGCAGATCACCCTGCGGAGCCTGGCCAAGACCTTCAGCGGGGCAAAGGGAAACTGGATGGAACTGGAGGGATAAACCATGGCAAGCATTGCAGGCCTGGGCAAGATCGGCCTGCCCAGGCTGAGTGAGAATATGGACCCGGAGGATGCCCGGGCCCTGCGGAATTATCTGTACCAGATGCAGGAGCAATTGCAGTATGTGCTCTGCAATCTGGACACCGAGAATTTCTCGGAGGAGCTGCGGGGCAGGCTTTCCGGCAGTTTGGGAAAGGAGGAGACATGAGCGAGAAAAAGAAGCAGGAGTACACCACAGGCGGGCTGAAAAACCGGCAGGATGTGGAAAACGCGCTGGCTTCGGCAGAGTACCGGCCCTCGCAGGAGGTGACGGACGCAGCCAGCGACCTGAAGCAGTGGCAGGCCAACCGCCCCGGCGATTACGAGAGCGCCTATCAGGGCCGCATTGACGGCCTGATGGAGGATCTGCTGGACCGGAAGGAATTCAGTTACAGCTATGGTGCCGACCCACTGTACCACCAGTACGCCCAGCTGTACACCCAGAATGCCCAGAACGCCAGTGCCGACGCGGCGGCGCAGGCCGCTGCCCTGACCGGCGGCTATGGTTCCAGCTACGCGGCCAGTGCGGCCCGGCAGGCATACCAGCAGCAGATCGGTGCACTGAGCGAGGCCATCCCCACGCTGTACCGGCTGGCGCTGGATACCTACCAGAGCGGCGGCGATGCCCTGGTGGAGCAGATCGACCAGCTGAACGGGCAGGAGCAGAATGCCCAGCAGAAGTATGAGCGGGAGCTGGCGGATTACTACACCCAGCTGGAACAAAAGGGCAATGCCTACAACACGGCTTACACCCAGGATTACGGGCGCTATCAGGATTATCTGGGCCAGTTGGACAGCCTGTACGGTTACTACGCGGCACAGGAACAGCAGGAGGCGGCCCGCCGCCAGCAGGGCTTCAACAATGTGATGACCGTGCTGGGCCTTCTGGGTGACGCGGCCCAGCTGGCCATTACCGGCACCACGGGTCTGGGCAGCATGGCAGGCAGCCTGCTGAACACCGGGTACAACATCTATGCAGGCAACCGCGCCTATGAAGCCGAACGGGCCGACACGGCATGGAAGCAGAAAATGCAGGAGCAGCTGCGGCAGGATGAGCTGGCACAGCAGCAGTACAAAAACGAGCAGGCCCAGCAGGAATATCAGGACAAACTCCGCCAGCAGCAGGTCAGCAATGCCCTTGCGGCAGAGCGGCTGGACCTGAGCAAGAGCCAGTGGGCAGCCAAGCAGGAAAAGGCCAGCCGGACTGCCGAAAAAGCCAGCGCCGATGCAGCGGCGAAGCGCGGCAGCCTGACGGGTGACACCGGCCTGAAGGTGGGCAAAAGCGGCGTTTCCAGCGGCGGCACCGTGCCGTACAGCGCGGCGAGGATGCGCAGTCAGGGCCGCAGTGATACGGCCATCCGCACCCAGCTGCTCAAGGAGGGATACTCCAGCAGCGAGGTCAGGAAGATTATGCAGCAGCTGAACAGCTGAAAAAAGGGGAGGGCAACCGTGAAGGTGCTCTCCCCTTTGTGCTATGCCCGCACATCCTCCCGGCGTAAAAGCAGCCATGCCAGAAGGAACATCGTCCCCAGCCAGAAGATGCAGCTGAAGGCAAACAGCCCGTAGCTGCCCGCCAGAGCATCCGCACTTTTGTTGGAGTTCATGCCCAGCTGCATCAGAGAATAGGGCCACAGGATTCCAAAGCCTTTGGAGCTGATAAAGATGCCGGTAATGCCGCCCAGCAGCCCCAGAAAAATGGGCACGGCAAAGCTGCGGATGACCATGGCCAGCACCAGCTGTGCGGCAATGACAGCCAATGCACCCAGCAGTCCCCGCAGTAAAAACAGCGGTAAGGTGACCGGCGGCAGCCCGGGCAGATGGGCAAATACCTTGCCGCAGAACACGAACAGCGCGAACACAAAACCGTGGGTCAGCAGCGCCAGCTTTGTCACCACCGCAAACTTTGCTGCAAACAGGTCCAGCGGCGGTACGGGGCTTGCCATGATCAGGTTCCAGTTGTGCCCCAGATGTTCCAGCCGCCACAAGTAGGCAGCATAGGTGGCTACCATGGCAGGGAAGAAGAGCATGGAATAAAACAGGGTGTGCTGGGTCCACAGGCTATACCAGCCGTCGGTGAGGATCTCAAGATTTTGTAAATAATTGAAGGTGCCGTAGGTGGCTGAAAGAATGGGCAGCACAAAGAACATTGCCCAGATGGGAGATGCGTGGAGTTTGCGGTTCTCCGCAAGAATACAGCGTTTCAGCATGGTTTTATACCTCCTCGTCCTGTACCTTGCGCCACGCAAGGGCAAACAGCACAGCGCCCAGCGCAAGAGTGAAGGCCAGCAGCACCCAGTTGAAGGGGCGGGTGCCGTAGGTGACGGTGTGGGTAGCCTTGTCCCAGTTCGCCACTTCGTAGGCGCTCAGAGGAATGTAGTACCCAAAAGGCACAAAGTAACTGGCAAGCGGCGGCATAAAAGCAGAAAACAGCCCCACCAGTGCCCCTACGATGCCCACGCAGAGCGCCGGCAGAGGATTGCCCATCCACAGCATCAGCAGAAATTCTCCAAAGAAGAGCATTGTGTTCACAGCCAGCGTGCAGATGAACAGATAGCATAGCTGCCCAGTGGGAAATGCTTCGGTATAACCATGGACACGCCCCAGCACCGGAACGCAGGCCAGCTCCAGCACCGTGACCAGAAGAACTTCCAGCACCCCAAAGACAGCTTTGCCTGCAAACAGGCTGCGGCGGCTCTGCAGGGTGTAGAGCAGCTTTGCGGTGTTGCCTTTGATCTCCATATCCCACAACCGGGAGGCCAGCACTGCCATCATCACCGGCATCAGAATGGCTTCAATGACGGGCAGGCTGTAAAGCAGGGCGCTGTAACCGTTGGCAAGCTCCTCCGGGTCTGCCGGGGCAAGGCCGCCCACCCACAGCACGACAATGCCGGGGATGAGCAGGCAGAGAGCAAGGTCGTGCCTACGGTGGGCTTTTTGCAGTTCTGCACGGAAAGCTGCCATCTTACGCCACCTCCCCGCTGGTCTGGGTCAGGCTGAGGAAGATGTCCTCAAGGCTCTTTGTCTGGGCCGTCAGGCCAACCACACCCACGCCGCTTTCGGCAAGGGTGCAGACCAGTGCCGCCAGCGCTTCGTCCGGCAGCGGGGGCAGCTGCAGAGTGTCCGGCTGGTCTGCCGGTGCAGCGGCTTTTACTCCCTGCTGCTGCAGGACGGCTGCGGCTTTGGGTGCGTCCAGCACCCGCAGCAGAATGCCGCCCCGGCTGTGCTTTTGCAGCTGCTGCAAGGAGCCCTCGAACAGCAGTTTGCCGTGGTTCAGAATGCCCACCTGATCCACCATCTGCTCGATCTCGCCCAGCAGGTGGCTGGAGATCAGCACGGTGGCTCCGGTGGTCTGGGGCATGGAAGCAATCAGACTGCGCATCTCCTGAATGCCTGCCGGGTCCAGACCGTTGGTGGGTTCGTCTAAAATCAGCAGTTTGGGGCTGCCCAGCAGCGCCATGGCAATGCCCAGCCGCTGCTTCATGCCAAGGGAATACTGCCCCACCTTCCGGTCAGCGTCTTTGGTCAGGTGCACGATCTCCAGCACCCGGCTGATGTCCTTCCGGTCCACGTCTTTCAGGTCAGCCACGATGGAAAGGTTTTCCCGGGCAGTCAGGTGCAGGTAACCGGAGGGGGATTCGAT
Source organism: Faecalibacterium sp. DFI.5.82 (assembly GCF_029076575.1). Lineage (NCBI taxonomy): Bacteria > Bacillati > Bacillota > Clostridia > Eubacteriales > Oscillospiraceae > Faecalibacterium > Faecalibacterium sp. DFI.5.82. The sequence continues at coordinate 297,861 of NZ_JARFIS010000002.1, read as the reverse complement.
CAGGCTGCCGGTCTGCCGCAGCAGGGCAATGCGGTTTGCTTCGTTCAGGGTGTGCCCCAGCAGTTCCACACTGCCGCCGGTGGGGCGTACAAGCCCCAGCAGCATCTTCATGGTGGTGGATTTGCCCGCACCGTTGGGGCCTAAAAAGCCGTAAACACAGCCCTCCGGGACAGTCAGGTTCAAATGATCCACCACCGGACGGCCATGGTAGCTTTTGCAAAGGGCATGGGTCTCGATCACAGGTTTCATAAATGGTCTCCTTTCGCATTCATGGATTTCGGAACGATGCCAGAATACACCCGCTGCCTTAAACTGACCGGAAGCGCAGCTTAAATTCCCCTTAAATTTGCAGGCGTTTTCCGCTGCGGCGCAAAAAGTGTGGTATAGTAAAGGCGGGAAAGGAGAACTGCACTTATGGATACCATTTATGATGCAAAGATTCTCATTGTGGATGACAACGCCGAACTGCTGGCACTGCTGTGTGAGCAGCTGCGGGGCGCAGGATATGGCCATATCAGAACCGCCCAAAGCTGCGCCGCTGCCCGCGCCTGTTTTGCGGCAGAGCAGCCGGAGCTGATGATCCTGGATATCAACCTGCCGGATGGGGACGGATTTTCGCTGTTCCGGGCGCTGCGGGCAAAAGCGGACGTTCCGGCGCTGTTCCTCTCTGCACGGGACGCGGATGCCGACCGTCTGTTCGGGCTGGGTCTTGGCGCAGACGACTACCTGACCAAGCCCTTTCTGATGCAGGAACTGCTGCTGCGGGTGCAGCATATTTTGCAGCGGGCGTACCGGGCAGAGCTGTCCCGTACAAAACCGGCACCTTTGCAGCTGGGGGAGCGGTGCGTAGACCTGAATGATGCCATTGTTACCCTGCCAGAGGGCAAAACACTGGCGCTGACCGCTACCGAGCTGGCGCTGCTGCGGAAATTGGCAGAGAACCGGGGACACATCGTTACCTACGATGCCCTTTGTGCGGCGGTCTGGGGCGCAGATTATTATGGCTACGAGAACAGTCTGGGGGTACATATCCGGCATCTGCGGGAGAAGCTGGAAGCCGAACCCGGTGCGCCGCAGTTTCTGCGGACGGTGCGGGGCATTGGCTATAAGCTGACAAAGGGGGAAGAAGCATGAAAACCTTTGTGCGCCTGATCCGGCGGTATGTGCTGGCGGCAGTGGGCATTGTTCTGCTGCTGTTGTTTTCCGGTGTTGCGGTGCTGGGCTGGCTGGGCTGGCAGGAGGGCTGCCGCCTGCCGCAGCGGGAGTATTCATCCAGCGAGATCGCGGATTCTATGGTGGAGACCGCCGAAGGGCTTGCCTTTGGGGCAGAACGCACCCCGCAGGAGTGGATGAATGGCTACGAGTGGGCGATGGTGCTGGACGATGTGGGAAACATCCGCTGGAGCTACGGCCTGCCGCAGGAACTGAACCATGCCTACACTCCCGGCGATATCGCCAAATTTTCCCGCTGGTATCTGGCGGATTACCCGGTGTTCTGCTGGACGGAACCCTACGGGCTGTTCGTCATCGGGCTGCCAAAGGGGAGCCTGTGGAAGTACAGCGTTTACAGCTCACCGGACTTTGCTCTGAGCATGGTGCGGGTGCTCCCGGCGGCAGCGCTGGGAATGCTGATGCTGGGTCTGGCGCTCTGCTTCTGGTTGAGCTGGCGGGGGGCAAAGCGGCTGGAGACCGTGGCAAACGGTCTGGATGCACTGGCGCAGGGGCAGACTGTCCGGCTGCCTACGGATGGTTTTGCCGGGGAACTGGCAGAAAAGCTGAACCAAACCGGGGCACAGCTGCAAGCCAAAAACGAGATGCTTTCCCGGCGGGACAACGCCCGCACCCAGTGGATCGCAGGGGTCAGCCATGACGTGCGCACCCCGCTGGCGCTGATCTTAGGCTGGGCGGAGCAGCTGGAACAGGATGCACTTTTGCCGGACAGCTCCCGGCAGAAAGCGACCGGCATCCGCACCCAGTGCGAAAAGCTGCGCACCCTCATTGATGACCTGAACCTGACCAGTAAGCTGGAATACGGTGCCCAACCCCTGCGCCGGAAAGAACTCCGGGCAGGGCCGCTGTTCCGGCAGCTGGTGGCGCAGTTTTGCGAAAGCCCGCTGGCAGAGCACTGCGGGATCACGCTGGAACAGGAAGAACCGGCAGAGCAGACAGTGCTTTCGGTGGATGAGGCGCTGATGGCGCGGCTGCTGGAAAACCTGCTGAACAACAGCGTCCGGCATAACCCAAAGCCGGTGAACATTACCGTGTACACCCGGCGGGCAGGGCAGCGCTTCTGCCTGACCGTGGCAGATGACGGCATCGGATATCCCCCTGCCGTTCTGGCGGCGCTGAACGCTGCGGAGCCTGCCGAAAACGCACCCCATATCCTTGGCCTGTATGTAGTGCAGCAGATCGCCGCCGCCCATGGCGGCAGGGCAGTGTTTGGGCAGAACACCCCCCACGGTGCCAAAGCGGTGGTGTACCTGCCGCTGGGCTGAAAATTGATCGGAATCCTTGCTTTTCCCGGCCGGATTTCTTATACTTTGAACAAAGAAGTCTTTTTTTGGTGCAAAACACAGGAGGAATCATGGCTGAAATTTCAAGTCTGCTGACATTGCAGGGCCAGCTTGCGCTGCTGACCCTCATTGGCTTTTTTCTGGCCCGCAAGGGCATCATCAATGCGCAGGGACGCAAGTGCCTGACCGACCTGCTCATCAATGTCATCCTGCCCGCGAACATCATCCAGTCGTTTCTGGTGGAGTTCAGCTGGGATGTGCTGAAGAGAAGTGCGTCGATCTTTGGGATCTCGCTGGCGCTGCAGATCGGCTGTGTGGTGCTGTGTGCCCTGGGCTACAACTGGCTGCCCTTTGCAAAGCGGAGCGTTTACCAGTATGGAACGGTCTGCTCCAACGGTGCGTTTCTGGGCAGCGCACTGGTGGACGGCATCTGGGGCAGCAGCGGCCTGCTGCTCAGCTCCATCTACCTCATCCCCCAGCGTGTGGCAATGTGGTCGGTAGGCGTGAGCTACTTTCTGCAGGACGAAAAGCCCGCTTCCAAAGAGGAGATGCGGGCAGACCGCAGGGCCGTGCTGCGGAAAACATTCACCCACCCCTGCATCCTGGCGGTCGTGGTGGGCATGGTGCTGATGGCCTCTCAGCTGCCGCTGCCCGGCTTTTTGGGCCGCACCGTCAAGAGCCTGAGCAATTGCAACATGGGTGTTTCCATGATCCTGATCGGTGCCATCATCGGCAGCAGCCGGATGGGCAAACTCTGGGATAAAGACTGCTTCCTCTACTGCCTCATCCGGCTGGGGCTCATCCCGGCGGCGGTGCTGCTGGGATGCAGGCTCTGCGGCGCGGAGAGCCTTGTGACCGGTGTTTCCGTGGTATTGGCCGCCATGCCCATGGGCGGCGTGACCGCCGTTCTGGCGGAAAAGTACGGCGGGGATTCCGCCTTTGCCAGCAAGTGCGTGGCGGTCTCCACGGTGCTCTCCCTCATCACCACACCGCTGTGGTGCATGGTCGTGTAAGGGTGGGGCCGACCGCTGCGCCCGCAGCGGAATGTGAAAAACACCTTGTCAATGGCAATCATGGCCGAAGAATCACGGTTCTTTTTGTCCAATCGGCGAATAGCCTTTGCCGCCGGATGGTGATACAATAGGCAAGGTGTTGCGCGGCGGTGCCGCAGAATGCCATAACATGACAAAAATAAGGAGAGCGCGTGGAAAATGGAACCATTTTATCTGATGCCCGGGCAGGAACGCTGTGAACAGTTTAAGGATGCGAATGGTGTGCCCAAAGTCCGCTACTCCTATTGTTCGCTGAACGGGGCGCTGTTCCGCTGTGTGAGCCGCAGCGTGGAAGAAGCCGAGCGCCTGTGCGAGGACTGGCTGGTGGGTCAGGACCGCTGCTACATCAACTGAAAAATGCACCCTCTGCTCCTTTGCGGAATAAGCTGTAAGAGAATCAGCTGATCGGCAAAGGAGTTTTTTTATATGATGAATGGCATCCTGCGTATCCAGACCTATCGGCCCCGGCAGTCGGCTCCGGTGGAGGGAGTGACTGTTGTGATCACCGGCAGCGGCTTCACGGCTCACCGCATCACCGATGCCGAGGGCAATGCCGAGGATGTGGCCATCTGTGCCCCGGCCTGCGCCCTCTCGCTGGACGAGAACAACACCACGACCCTGCCCTATGCCGTGTGCAGCCTGACGGCCAGAAAGCCGGGCTACCGCACCGTCCGCATCCAGGGCATCCAGATCTTTGCCGGGCAGGTCACGCTGGCCCGGCCTGAGATGATCCCGGACACCGAGGAGGGAAAAGACATTGTCGACCCGCCTGTGATCATCCCCACCCACGCTCTGTTTGCGGGGAACGGCGGCAGCGGCCCGGCTCCCACCAATCCATGCACCGGCAGCCGGGTGCTGGACCGTGTCATCGTACCCAAAAATATTACGGTCCATCTGGGCAGGCCCGCCGCCTCGGCCCGGAACGTGACGGTGTCCTTCCGGGATTATATCGCCAATGTGGCTTCCAGCGAGGTCTACCCCACTTGGCCCATTGAAGCGTTGAAAGCGAACATCCACTGCCAGATCTCGCTGGCGCTCAACCGCATTTACACCGAGTGGTATCCCAGCAAGGGCTACACCTTCAATATCACCAACTCCACCAGCTACGATCAGTATTACGTCCATGGCCGCACGGTGTTCGATGTGATGGTAAAGCTGACGGATGATATCTTCAACACCTACATCCGCAAGACCGGCACCGTGAATCCCTACTACTCCGAATACTGTGACGGAAAGTCCGTCACCTGCCCGGGGCTCAAGCAGTGGGGCACGGTCACGCTGGCAAATCAGGGCCGCAATGCCCTGAGCATCCTCAAGTACTATTACGGCAGCGATATCGAGATCGTCCGCACCAGCAACATCCAGTCCATCCCCAGAAGCTATCCGGGTTCCCCCCTCCGGCAGGGAGACCGGGGCACGGCGGTGTTCACCCTGCAGCGGCAGCTGAACCGCATCACCAAGGATTACCCCTTCCTTGGCCTGCTGACCGTGGACGGGATCTTTGGCAGCAGGATGACCGAGACCGTGAAGAGATTCCAGAAGCAGTTCAACCTGACCGCTGACGGCGTGGTGGGGCGGCAGACCTGGTATAAGATCAGCTATATCTATGTCTCGGTGAAAGACCTTGCAGAGCTGACCAGCGAGGGAGAAACGGCCGCAGGCACCCTCTCGGACGGCACCTGGGGCGACACCGTCCTGCGCGTCGGCTCTTCCGGCAGCGCTGTGGAGCAGCTGCAGTTCTGGTTGAACACTCTGGCCCAGTACGAGAGCAGCATCCCCTCCGTGACAGTGGATGGCGTGTATGGCAGCGGCACCGCCGGTGCGGTCCGGGCCTTCCAGCGAAGATACGGCCTGTCTGTGGACGGTGTGGTGGGCCGCGCCACCTGGACAGAACTCTACAATCAGTTCCGCAGCATCCAGTCCGACAATGGCAGGCCCAACGCTTACCCGGGCACAGCCCTGCGGCAGGGCAGCAGCGGGCAGAACGTCCGGCTGGTGCAGTTCTGGCTCAAGATCGCCCGCACGGTGTATCCCAGCCTGAACACCCTGACCGTAGATGGGAAATTCGGCGCAGGCACGGCGGCGGCAGTGCGGAGATTCCAGAGCTACTTCGGCCTGACCAGCGACGGCGTGGTGGGCCGCACGACCTGGAACAAGCTGTATGAGGTCTACAACGATATCGCCAACCGGCTGCTCACAGCCAGCCTGCGCCCCGGCGAGTATCCGGGCATTCTGCGCCGGGGCAGCACCGGAACGGCAGTGCGGGAGCTGCAGTTCTACCTCTACCTGATGAGCGCTTACGAGAGCAGCATCCCCGCTGTTTCCATCGACGGCAGTTTCGGTGCGGCGACCGAGAATGCCGTGCGGGCCTACCAGCGCTTTGCAAAGCTGACGGTGGACGGTGTAGTAGGGCGCACGACCTGGAATTCTCTCTACGGTAAAGCCAGCATCCTGCGGGTGTCCGGCCCGGTGGTCACGCTGAAGCGCCTGCCTTACCCGGGCACACCGCTGGCAGTGGGGGCCACAGGGGACGCGGTGCTCTACTACAACCTCCTTTTGCAGCGCATTGCCTACTATTTCGACAGCGTGGAAAGCCCGCCCCTGTCTGACCGGTATACCGACGAGACGGCGGTCTCTACTCGCAGTGCACAGGCCCTGCTGGATCTGCCCGAAACCGGAGTCGCAGATGCAGAGACCTGGACGGCGGTGGAGGCCCTGAGCCTGCAGCTGGCCGCCGTTTCCCCCAACCCTGACCGGGATGCCGGGCAGGCCGATGTTTACCCGGGCCGCGCCATGAAAGAGGGGAGCGTTGGCCCGGATGTGGGGCAGATCGAACAGTGGCTCAATGGACGCTGTATGCGGAACTGCGGCGAGGGCTATGTGGCCGAGAACTTCCGCTTCGGCCCGAAGGAAACAGAAGGGGTCCGGGCTGCACAGGAGCGGGCGGACCTGCTGGTAACGGGCACGGTAAACGAGGAGACCTGGGCCGCGCTCCGTGCCCAGAGCTGCGAATGCGAGGAGGGATGACGGATGGCACGGCTGCTGATCTATGATGCCTATGAGAACAAGGTGTACACCTACAACAGCCTGAACGAAAACGACCCGATGCCTTACAGCACCGAGCGCACCCTGACATTGCGGGAGTTCCGGGGCAAATCGGGGAGCCCGGTGCTCTGGACGACCATCGCCGCCATGGAGGCCTGGAACCTGACCCGCCGCAAGTACGGCAAGGGCATCCCGGTGGGATATGCCTTCCGCCGCATCTGGGAGGGCGGTCACGGCACCCGCAGCCAGCATTACGCCGGCGTGGCCTTTGATGTGGGCCAGCGCCTGACCCAGAGCCAGCGCACAGCCATCTATAGGGCCGCCCGGTCCACCGGAGCCTGGGGCTATGTGGAGCCCCTGAGCCAGACCCCCACATGGGTGCACTTTGACCGCCGCTACGGCACCCCGGCCTGCAGCGGCACCACAGCGGGCTACCCCACCCTGCGGCGGGGGAGCCGGGGCTGCTATGTGATGATCCTGCAGGACGCGCTTTCCACACTGGGCTACCAGACCGGCAGCCGCATCGACGGCCTGTTCGGCACCCGCACCGAGGAAGCCCTGAGGGGCTACCAGCGCCGCACCAGCCTGACGGTGGACGGCGTGTGCGGCTGCAACAGCTGGAAAAAGATCACAACAGCAGTGATCGGCATTGGCAGAACAAAAACGACGATCGACTAAGAAATAGAAAGAAGCTCCGCCGTGAAGGTGGAGCTTCTTTGCAATCGGTGGCGAAACCCCTCAGTCACGCTTCGCGTGACAGCCCCCCCCCCCCTAATAGTGGGGCCCTTGGCATGGCGTAAAGCTGTCCAGTTTTGCCAAGGCCGCCCCTACCAGGGGCGGTGGCATCCCGTAGGGATGACGGTGGGGTTTATCTTCTATGGATCTTTCGGTTCGGTCTGCGCCCGTTCCACAGGTTGATGAACACCCACAGGCCGTAGACCGCCAGAGTGAGCAGGGAGAGGACGATGACCACCTTGAGATACAGGCTGTGGAAGAAGGCCTGTACCTTGGAGACCGTGAAAAGCAATGCGTTCTGGTGGACATCCTGCCCGGCAATGAGGTTCACCACGCCAATGGTCTCGCCTGCCAGCTTGAGCTCCACAGTGCCCACCACGTCGCCCTGCTGGATGGGGGCTGTGGCGTAATCGGGCAGGTGGAAATATTTCTGCGTCACCGAGCCATCCCCCGTGGAGGGCAGCAGGGTCATCATGCTGTCGGCGGGGTAGAGCTGCAGGGTGTCGGTATCGGAGGAGTATTTGACCGGGATCTCCGCCAGCGCCTGGTCGGTGTCCAGCGCGGCCTGGATGGAAAAGCTCTCGAACACCCAGTCGATGAGCTTGGTGGTCTCGTACAGCGCCGGGCGGCGGTTGGAATAGCCGTAATCATCGCAGGTGTCGGGGCTTTGCATGATGCAGAAGATGTAGGTGGCCCCGTCCTTGTTGGCCCACGAGACATAGCTCTGATTGCCGCTGTCGTTCTTGTAGGCCATCACGTCGCACATGCCGCCCTGCATGGCGCTGCGGTAGAACCTGCCGCCGCTGGTCTTGTTCAGGGCCACGTTCTGGCTCAGCAGCACAAAGCTCTTGGCATGCTTTTCCTTGGCCGGCATCGTGAAGGTGGGGGCGGCGGAGATCTCCTTGAAGGCATCAAAGCTCATCAGGTAGCGCAGGATCAGGTACATGTCCACGGCGGTGGTGGTGTTGCCGCTGTCCAGCCCGCAGGCATCTGTCCAGGTGCTGTTGGTGGTACCAATGCGCTGGGAGAGGGTGTTCATCTGGCTCACCCAGCCCGCCAGGTCGCCGCCCGAGAGCTCGTAGGCCAGACCCATGGCGGCCTCATTGGCGTTGCGCGTCACCATGGCGTAAAGGGCTTCCCGGTAGGTAAAGGTCTCGCCCGAGCGCATGTCGGCATTGTCGGTGCTGTGGACATAGTCCGAGATGGCAAAGGGCATCGTGAACGTGCTGTCCAGCTGGTCGGCATAGTTGGTCAGCACCAGCGCAATGGTCATATATTTCGTCAGGCCCCCGGCGGACACCTGCTTCTCGCTGTCTTTTTCATAGACGATGATGTTGGTGTCGGTGTTCACGATATAGGCGCTCTGGGCCTTGACATCGTAGACCGTGCTGGGGTCAAACATGGCTCCGGCCGTCACGGCAAGGCAGCTGAACAGGACGGCAAGGGACAAAAGCAGTGCAAAAATACGTTTCATGTGGACAATTCCTTCAAAAAGCGATAATATATAAAATACGGGCGCTGCGCCCGGAAATGACAAAGAATGGCGAACAAAGATTCGCTCCTTTAATAATAACAGGTTTGCCGCGCAGAGACAAGGGTTTTGCCACGGTTTCACAAAGCGGCAGGAGGGGACTATGGTATATCTGACAGGCGACACCCACGGCGAGCTTGACCGTTTCAAGCACGGCAGGCTCCGCTGGCTGGGCAAACGGGACATTGTGGTGGTGCTGGGCGATTTCGGCTTTGTGTGGGATGGCAGCAAGGAGGAACAGAAAAAGCTTGACTGGCTGCGCAAGCGCTCCTACACCCTACTTTTCCTTGATGGTGCCCACGAGAATTACGACCTGCTGGCCCAGTACCCCGTCGAGGAGCGGTTTGGCGGCAGGGTCCAGGCTTTGGGCGGCAATGTGTACCATGTCTGCCGTGGTAGCGTGCTGGAGCTGGAGGAAAAGAAATATCTCTGTTTTGGCGGCACCGAGAGCCCCGACAAGGAAGAGCGGGAGGCCGGATACAACTGGTGGCCGCAGGAGATGCCCAGCGATGAGGAATACGCCGCCTGTGAGACCAATCTCGAAGCAAACGGCTGGCAGGTAGATTATGTGCTGACCCACGATGCCCCAAGCAGATTCCTTGATTTTACTTCCCTCGCGGTGGGCGAATCCAACCGCCTGCACCTGTTTCTTGATAAGGTTCTGCTGAAGCTGACCTACGAAAAGTGGTTCTTTGGCTGCTACCACAAGGATGTGGCCCTTTCCACCAAGAGCCGTTGCGTCTTTTGTGATATCATCCCCATGGGCGAACGCCACGCGAAGCGGTAAAAAGAGAGAAGGTGCCCATGACTTTCAGGCCGGTGGTGTACATCATAAAAAGACGAAGAAGATCGTGAACACTCTATTGGGTTCACCAATAAACAGCAGGAAGCCCCTTGACAGTGTAATCGTCAGGGGGCTTTCTGCCTGCCAGGGGTTAGTTCTTGAGTGCCTGCGCCTTGCGCCAGATCTGGATCACTTCCCAGTAACTTACAGAAGCAGCTGCAGTTTTATTGGAAGGAAGCAGCTGGTTCTCAGAGGCCCAGGTGAGAGCCTTCTGTGCATTGGTGGCATCGTTGTCCAACGCAGCAGCGGGAGCAGGTTTGCCGGCATCATCCCACACTAGTTCGGCAAGTTCGGTGGCATTGGCGGGGATCGCTGCGCCATCAGGGAGAATACGTTTCAGATAAAGCTCCGTGCCGATTCGGCAGCCCTGCCATGTCAGCATGGCGGCAGCACCAATGACCATAACGGTGCCCAGAATGCCAGAACCACCATCTTCGATGGAAGCATCTTTTGTCATGGCTTCCATTGTTACACCCTTTTCACCTGCGGGCATTTGAAAGCGCAATGGATTTTGTTTGACATCGGTCGAATCGTCCAAACCGCTGACCAACCACTGATCGAACGCAATGGCATCGCTCTGGCTGATGTAGGTGACAGTTACACTGGCGTTTTCAGGCACCTTTGCAACCAGATCACCAATCTCGTTTCTCCCAGCATGAATCTCTTCGCCATCATGCTCAATGAGAACGGTAGCATTCTTAATGGTCAGGGGATAAAGATCTGCAGTGGGAACAATGGGAGCAGCTTTTTGGCGAATTTCAAACGTGCCTCCGTCCACGATGGCAGAGAGTAGATTGGAATTATTGGAATGGATCTTTACCTTTACGGTATACCTGCCTGCTTTTGTGGGGGCAACGACTTCTTCTCCCATATCGTTGAGATAGACAATCTCAAGTTTGATCTCGTCAGATTGCAAAAGAGCATTCAGCCTGCTGTCCGCCCGGACAGTCACTGTGGCCGTATGATCATTGCCTTCCTCTTCCACAGCATCCTCTGGCAGGGTGACAGCGAGTTCGTTCTGGAAAGTATCATTGGTGATGGTAACGGGGTGGATCGTGATCTTTTCCGGAATGTCGATTCGGACGATATCCCCCTGAATGATTCGCAGGGTGTATGTTCCGGCATCTTTTGGAAGCTCATTGAATTCTTCTTCGTTTGAGGTGCCTGCGTTCCTGACATATCTTACAATGTAATCTGTGATGCGTGTATCCTTGGGTTCGATCCTGATATCGATATTGTCCCCATAGGAATAGTCCGCTAGACCGCTGATGGTGAAATCACCGGTGTCATAATTTGTGTGTTCGACAGTGGTCAGAGTTACGGCTGTATCATCCTGACCTGCAACAAAAGTATAGGTGGTATTGTCTGCACTCACAGTGCCGCTGCCCCCTGCCCAGGTATAACGATCTCTGTATTGAGGATCGCTGACGGTCAATTCCACTGTTTTACCAATCGTGACAATGAATTTGCCATCGTTGATGGGAACGCTGCTGCCATCAACTTTGGCGGTAACGGTACGGATGTCGCTGGTTACCGTAACATCAATAGAACCAGGTGCTACAGGGACATTTTGTAGGCCAGAATCCGTGAAAATAGCGTTCCATTGAGAACGAGAGCCTGAATACTCTATGTTATTCAATGCTGTGCAATTGGAAAATGCCGACTCGGGAATTTTGGTTACACTGCTGGGAATCGCGATCCGTTCGAGCTGCTCGCAGCCAGCAAAAGCATCATCGAGAATCTGTGTGATACCCTCCGGGATATCGATGCTCTTTAAACTGATACAACCTGCAAAAACTGATTCCGGAAGTTCCGTTATCCTGCATGAAAATTCAATGTCTTGTAGCTTTTGACAATTCATAAAGGCACCGGTTCCAATAGAGACCATGGAGTCTGGCATCTTCACAGAGGCCAGATACAAACAACAGTCAAAAGCATGAGTTTCAATTCTTGCCACACCATTGGGTATTTTGAAAGCAGGATCCGCTCTTCGAGAAGGATAACGGATTAAGGCGTAATCGCCATTTGCTGATTTTTCGTACAACACATTGTCTATTGCCGGATAGCTTTCGCTGTCTGATGTGATTGCTGAGAGAGCGAAACATTCAGAAAATGCATCGGTTCCGATCTGTGCCACATTGGCAGGAATATGAATTTGAGTCAATGCAGTTCCGGTAAAAGCCCGCTCTTCAATGGCAGTTACGCTGTCTGGAAGAGTAACGGTGTGCAAGCTGTAACAATAACGGAACATGCCGTCTGCAACGGATGTTACACCCTCTGGAATGGTGACAGTATCTAATTTTTCGCAGTGATGAAAAGATTCTGAACCGATCTCTGTTACAGAATCAAGAATGGGAATATCTGTCAATTCGCTGCAAAACATAAAGGCCTGGCGGCCAATCTTTTTCACGCAGGATGGTTTATTGTCATGAATAGTAACGCTTTTCAGTGAGGTGCAATTATAAAAAGCATTGCTGCCAATTTCTGTTACAGTGTCGGGGATCTGGACACTTGTCAGGACGTACTTGTAATTGCAGAACACCTGGTCTCCGATTTTTGATACAGGATATATGTAAGCACCATGTGTTACCTGAGCAGGGATCGTGATCCTATGTTCATTGCCCGTATACTTTGTTATTGTTGCAGTATTGTCAGCATTGAGGATAAACTGATAAGAACCATCTGTATATGCCATAGGGGAATCGCTTGCAAAAACAGTGACAGTGCCCACAGGGAAAAAGGTCAGCAGCATACTGAATGTCAGAAATAAGCTGAGTAGACGCTTTTTCATAAGAAAATCCTCCTTTGCATTTCGTAAAAGACTTGTCCGATGTGCGTCATAATGCGAATGAATATGACGCTTTACACAAAATATTTTTCAGTAGATGAAAATATAAAGTCAATATAATGGGACATGCTTTGTGAGAGAACACAAAAACTGAGAATTTTTTTATACGGAAGATACAAAAAGAACCGAGTCCTGTGATATATATGGGCGGAAGGCTCAGCATACAATAAAAAAATGAGATAGGCACCCCCTTTCGGGGAAGTCTATCTCATCTTTTTATTGGCACTGTTTTGCAACAGCCCCTTCTCATTCTCTTTTACATCTTCTCAGGGACGTTGATCTTGAACATAGTCAGCACATTGAAGATAACGTTCTTCACACCGATGCACAGAGCCAGGCGGGCCTGCTGCACGGCGGGATCTGCACCCTGGATGCGGCAGTTGCCGTAGAAGCGGTGGAAGGCGCTTGCCAAATCAATGACAAAGCGGTTGATGCGGCTGGGGTCGTACTTCTCAGCAGCCATAACGATCTCCTGCGGGAAGGCGGCCAGCATCCGGATCAGGTCCATCTCGCTGGGGTCGGTCAGCAGGGTGGCATCCACCTGCTCGGCACCAGCAAAGGCTACACCCTCGCTCTCCATCTTCTTGAGGATGGAGCAGATGCGGGCGTGTGCGTACTGGACATAGTACACGGGGTTGTCGTTGTCGGTCTTGACGGCCTGATCCAGGTCAAAGTCGATGCCGCTGCCTGCGTCGTGCATGTTGAACAGGAAGCGTGCGCTGTCGATGGGCACTTCCTCCAGCAGGTCGGTCAGGGTGATGGCATTGCCGGTGCGCTTGGACATCCGGACAGGCTGGCCGTCACGCATCAGGTTGACCATCTGCATCAGCACAACATCCAGATCGTTGCCGTTCAGGCCGATGGCATCCATGGCACCCTTCATGCGGGCAACGTGGCCGTGGTGGTCGGCACCCCAGACATCAATGGCCTTGGCAAAGCCGCGGGTGGCCAGCTTGTTGTAGTGGTAGGCAATGTCGGCGGCGAAGTAGGTGGGGATGCCGTTTGCGCGGACGAGGACTTCGTCCTTGGCTTCCTCCTCGGTGCCGTCCTCGGTCTTTTTCTTGTTCACGGTGCCGTACTTGGCAGCATACTGGGCGCTGCGGTACATGATGGCACCATCCTCGGCCTTGTAGCAGGCACCCAGCTCCAGCAGCTTGTTCACAACATCCAGGACAGCGCCGGATTCGTGCAGGGTGCTCTCGTGGAACCAGACATCGTAATCGATGCGGTACTTGCCCAGGTCGCGCTTGAGGGCAGCAATGTTCTTGGGCAGGGCGTAATCCACCAGAGCGTTCTTCAGGGTCTCAAAGGCTTCGCTGGCAAAGAGGGCCTCTTCGTCCAGCCCAGAGCAGGCTGCAACGTACTTGTCGCCGTTGATCTCTGCAAACTCACCGGCCAGCACCTTGATGTCGCCGCCCTGATAGCACTCAGCGGGCAGGGGATAGGCTTCCTCGCCGCAGAACTGCTGCAGATAGCGGACGGCCAGACTCTTGCCAAACTTCTGAATCTGGTTGCCTGCATCGTTGATGTAGAACTCACGGGTCACATCATAGCCGGACCAGTCCAGCACAGCGGCCAGGCAGTCGCCCAGAGCGCCGCCGCGGGCGTTGCCCATGTGCATGGGGCCGGTGGGGTTGGCAGAAACGAACTCCACGTTGTACTTGGCACCCTTGCCGTGGTCGGTGCGGCCGTACTCCTTGTTGGAGCAGGCACCCAGCACCACGCTGGCCCAGAAGGAGGGGGCGAGGAACAGGTTGATGAAGCCGGGGCCGGCCACTTCCACCTTGGCAAACACGCTGTGCTCGATGGACGGCAGGTGGGCCAGAAGGGCATCGGCGATCATCTTGGGGGCCTTGCGCCAGGTGCGGGCACCGGCCATGGCCAGATTGGAAGCGATGTCACCGTTCTTGGTGTCGGCAGGGATCTCCACGATAAAAGCGGGCAGCTCGGCCTCGGCCAGAGTGCCGTCGGCCATGGCGGCCTTGGCAGCCTCAGTCAGCAGAGCGCGGGCCTCGGCCAGTGCCGCTGCCCGGGGGTTGTAGTTCTGATAGGTCTTTTCAAAGTCTGTCATAATTTTTATCCTTTCACGGGCTCACCCTCTCAGGCCGCTTCGCGTCCAGCTCTCCCAAAGGGCGAGCTTTTGACAAAACCACAAACTCTATAATTTCTGTCAAGACCTCCCACTTTGGGGGAGGTGGCATCGCGCAAGCGATGACGGAGAGGGTGAGGATGTTCAGTTGATGTGCTCGACCTGGATCTCAAGCGTTGTCCGATTGATGAGCGCTGTGGGGTCATCGGCATCCAGCAGATAGCTGAACTTTGCCGTGCCGCCCGCAGGCTCCGAGAGGTCGCACGCGATGCCGTCGCCGGTCACGCCCAGCGTAATGGGGCCGACCTCGGTCTCGTAGTAGCAGATGTTCCGGTAATCCCGCTGGATGACCAGCTGGGTGTTGACCTTGCCAAAGCGGAGCAGGGCCACCCGGCTGCCGTCCTCGGCGATCTTGATGGTGGTGGTGCAGCCCGCAAAGCCAATGGTCTCCGTCTCCTTATAGCTAATATAATAGGAACCGGCTTTTTTCAGGAAGCTGCCATAGGTCATCAGCTCGATCTTGTCTGTCTCCTCGGCGGGGAGGGGCTCCGTGTGCTCGAACTGCTCCGAGACGCTTCGAATCAGGATGCGGTAATCTTCGTTGTGTGCAGTGCTCACAGTTTTGTGTTCCTTCACTTTAATATTTGTCAATGGCGATCTGCTCCACCTCGCCGCCCTTGTACTCGCCCAGGAACAGGTCGGCTGTCTGCACGAACCCGTCCGGCGCGTCACTGACATAGAAATGGGCCTGCCCGGCGGGGTGGTCGGCCTTGAGCCCCCGCTCGCTCAGGATGCGCTCCAGATGGTGGGCGGCAGTCTTGGCCGGGTCCACCAGCACCACGTTCCGGCCCATGAACTCACCGATCATGGTCTTGATCAGGGGGTAGTGGGTGCAGCCCAGGATCAGGGTGTCCACCCCGGCATCCCGGATCTCCGTCAGGTACTGGGCAATGACCAGCTTGGTGATCTCCTGCTTGTCCGGGGCGCTGTGATCCACATAGCCCGCTTCCACCAGCGGCACAAAGAGCGGGCAGGGACGGGCGGTGATCTCCACACCGGGTACCAGCCTGCGCAGGAGTGCCTCATAGCTGCGGGAGCGGATGGTGGCTGCAGTACCGATGACACCGATGCGCCGGTTCCGGGTGGAAAAGGCGGCCTCCCGGGCGGCGGCATCCACCACGCCCAGATAGGGCACCGGGAGCTTTTCGGCCTCAGCGGCGGGGTAGGTGCTGGACACCGTGCCGCAGGCCGCCATGATGCACTTGACATCCTTGGAGAGCAGGAACGCGATGTCCTGCCGGGCATATTGCAGGATGGTCTCCGGGCTGCGGCTGCCGTAGGGCACCCGGCCGGTATCGCCAAAGTAGACGATGTTTTCGTGGGGCAGCCGCCTGCGCAGCTCCCGCACGCCGGTCAGGCCGCCCAGGCCGCTGTCAAATACGCCGATGGGGCGGTTATCCATGCTGCTTTTCCGTCCTTTCCAGCGCAAGTTCGATCAGGTGATCGATCAGGGCGGGCACGGGAGTGCCCTCATGTTCCATGAGCTTGGGGTACATGCTGATGGGGGTGAAGCCGGGGAAGGTGTTGATCTCGTTGATCATCACCCGGTTGGTACCATGCTCCACAAAGAAATCGCAGCGGGCCAGGCCCTCGCAGTTCAGGGCGGTGTAGGCCATGGCGGCGTAGGTCTTGACCTCGTCCAGCTTTTCCTCGCTGAGTCTGGCCGGGATGACCACCTGGCTGACCCCGTTCTTGTACTTGTCGTCGTAGGTGTAAAACTCGGCACCGGCCAGGATCTCACCCGGGCGGGTGGCCACGGCAGGGTCAGAGCCGATGACGGCGCACTCGACCTCGTGGCCGTCCACAAAGGCCTCGAACACCACCTTGTGGTCGTTCTCAAGGGCCAGTGCAATGGCCTGCTTGAGCTCATCCCGGTCGTGGGCCTTGGTGATGCCCACGCTGGAACCGGCGTTGGCAGGCTTGACGAAGATGGGCCAGCCCAGCTTGGCAATGGCTCCGTCACACACACCGTCCAGGTCGCTTTCGATCTCCCAGCGGCAGGCGCTCAGCCACTTGGTGTGGGGAATACCGGCTGCATCAAACAGGGCGTTGGCCACGGCCTTGTCCATGCAGACAGCGCTTGCCAGCACGCCGCAGCCCACGTAGGGGATGCCGGCCAGCTCCAGCAGGCCCTGCACGGTGCCGTCCTCGCCCCACAGGCCGTGGAGCGCGGGGATGACCACATCCACGTGCAGCTTTTCCACCTGACCGGACGGGGTGAACAGGATCATGCCGTGGTCGGCGCGGTCGGGGCTGATGACGCAGGGCATGTTGCCGGGCAGCTCTTCCCAGCTGCCGTCGGCCATCTGGGCGCTGGTGGCCTCGGTGCACAGCCAGCGGCCCTCCCGGGTGATGCCTACGGTCAGCACCTCGTAGCGGGCGCGGTCCAGGTTATCCACAAAGGTACCGGCGGACACGCGGCTGACCTCGTGCTCACTGGACATGCCGCCAAACAGCACGACGACACAGAGTTTATCTTCAGATTGCATCATGATCTCTCCTGATCTTATGGCCGGAAAGGGCGCTTTGCCCGGGGCCGGATTTTCTATAAGCAGTTATAGACACTTTATTATACTATATCTATGCGGCGGATTCAAGGCGTAGGCCAAAACAGGCAGGAGAGAAAAAATTCAAAAAAGTCTCAAAAAACGCAAAAAATCCGCTTGACGGATGGCAAAACGCGTGATACAATGATATCACCTCTTTTGCGGGGTTATTAAGTGCGCCCTGTTTTTAGGGCGTGCACCGCAAGCCGAGGGAGGTTCAAAACAACCGTTATAATGGAGGTGTCAACAAATGACCGTTAAAATCACTCTGGCCTGCACCGAGTGCAAGCAGCGCAACTACAACACCACGAAGAACAAGAAGAACAACCCCGATCGTCTTGAGATGAAGAAGTACTGCCGTTTCTGCAAGAAGCACACGGTTCACCGCGAGACGAAGTAAGAAAGGCGGACGCATCATGGCAGACAAAACCGAGAAAAAGCCGGGCTTTGTAGCCAGAATGAAGGGCTTTGGCGCAAACATCGCCAAGTTCTTCCGCGACACGAAGAGCGAACTGAAGAAGGTCGTGTGGCCGTCTAAGGCGGACGTTAAGACCAACACCATCGTCGTGCTCGTGACCGTGGCGATCGCAGCCGTTGTGATGATCGCGCTGGATGCCATTTTCGGCGGCATCCTGGGCCTGATCATCGGCGCATGATTCATCTTGAAACGGAGGCTTAACCAAAATGGAAGAACAGACCAATGAGGCCCTTTGGTATGTAGTCCACACCTATTCCGGTTACGAGAACAAGGTTGCGAACGACCTACAGACCATGGTGGAAAACCGCCATCTGCAGGACCTGATCTGTGACATCAAGGTTCCTACCGAGATGGTGCCTGAGATCAAGGACGGCAAGGAGCGTATGGTGGAGCATAAGCTGTTCCCCGGCTACGTTCTGGTCAAGATGGTCATGAACGACGATACCTGGTATGTGGTGCGCAACACGCGCGGCTGCACCGGTTTCGTCGGTCCCGCATCCAAGCCCGTTCCCCTCTCTGCTGAGGAAGTGGAGAAGATGGGCGTTGAAAAGGCGGCTCCGCTGACCGTCGATTTCAATGTCGGCGATACCGTGCAGATCACCGCCGGCCCGCTGGAAGGCTTTATGGGCCTTGTGGAGGGCATCGATACCGAGAGCTTCAAAGTCAAGCTCAAGGTCAACATGTTTGGCCGCGAGACACCCGCAGAAGTGGATATCGCGCAGGTCGAGCTGCCGTAACCAACCGGCATCCGTTTACCAAGGTAAGACCGCAGTGCGGTTCTTATAGAGCGTGTGCATCGTGTGCGCGCTCGTGGGAGGCGTGGGGAGACCACGCCGCAACTCACCACAGATTTTTGGAGGTGCATTTACTATGGCACAGAAAGTTACTGGCTACATTAAGCTGCAGATCGAGGCCGGCAAGGCGACTCCGGCTCCCCCTGTTGGCCCTGCTCTGGGTCAGAAGGGCGTTAACATCATGGCCTTCACCAAGGAGTTCAACGAGCGTACCAAGAACCAGATGGGTTATGTTATCCCCGTCGTCATCACCGTTTACGCTGACCGCTCCTTCAGCTTCATTACCAAGACTCCTCCGGCTGCCGTTCTGATCAAGAAGGCTGCTGGCATCAACACCGCTTCCGGCAAGCCCAACAAGGAAAAGGTTGCTACTCTGACCGCCGCTCAGGTGGAAGAGATCGCCAAGACCAAGATGCCCGACCTGAACGCCGCTTCTCTGGAAGCTGCATGCAGCATGGTCCGTGGCACCTGCCGCTCCATGGGCGTTACCGTCGAGGGCTGAGACACAAACAGTGGGAGGGCATAACACTGCCCGCATGACCACATAGGAGGATATACAATGAAACATGGCAAGCACTATGTCGATGCTGCTAAGCAGGTCGATTTTTCTAAGCTGTATGATATGAACGAGGCTCTGGAGCTGGCTTGCAAGACCGCTTCCGCCAAGTTCGACGAGACCGTTGAGCTGCACGTCCGCCTGGGCGTTGACGGCCGCCACGCTGACCAGCAGGTCCGCGGCGCTGTTGTTCTGCCCAACGGCACCGGCAAGACTGTCCGCGTCTGCGCCATTGCTAAGGGCGCTGCTGCCGCTGCTGCTGAGGCAGCCGGCGCTGACATCGTGGGTGATGACGAGCTGATCGCACGCATCGCCGGCGGTTTCATGGACTTCGACGTTGTTGTCACCACCCCCGACATGATGGGCCGCGTTGGCCGTCTTGGTAAGGTTCTGGGCCCCCGCGGCCTGATGCCCAACCCCAAGGCCGGTACCGTTGCTCCCGACCTGGGCAAGGCTGTTACCGAGGCTAAGGCTGGTAAGATCGAGTACCGTCTGGACAAGCAGAACATCATCCACGTTCCCGTGGGCAAGGCATCCTTTGGCGCTGAGAAGCTGTACACCAACCTGGATACCGTGATGAGCGCTATTGCAAAAGCAAAGCCCGCTGCTGCAAAGGGTACCTACTTCAAGAGCGCTACCATCGCCACCACCATGGGCCCTGGCATCCGTCTGAACACCCTGAAGTACGGTGTCTAATTTGAAGCTTTGAAGTTTTTTCTATCATCCTGACGGATGACAGAAAAAATCTTTAAAAATTCAAAAAAGCGCTTGACAACACCGCGCGTTTGCGGTAAAATAATGATGCTGTTTTTGAGACAGCAGGTGCTGGAGTCCAGCGTAAGGTGCAAACCGCCTGCCGAGAAACGTGCGTAAAGTTGTTTTATGCCTCTTTCTCGACACAGTGCGGGAAAGAGGCTTTTTCGTTGCTCCGGCTTTCGATACAAGTTTTTGAAATGAGGTGAAACCGAATGCCCAGTGCAAAGATTCTTTCTGAAAAGCAGGCTTATGTCGCTGATCTGAAGGCAAAGTTTGAGAGTGCGGTTTCCGGCTGCGTCGTCGCTTACGGCGGTATCAACGTCGAGAACGACACCAAGCTCCGTAAGGAGCTGCGTGAGGCAGGCGTTGATTACATGGTCGTGAAGAACACCATGCTGCGTCTGGCTGTCAAGGGTACCTCCCTGGAGGGCCTGGCTGAGAACTTCAAGGGTGACACTGCTGTTGCTTTTGCTCACGAAGAAGACCCCATGTCCGCTGCCCGCATCCTGTGCAAGTATCAGGATGGCGATAAGTCCAAGAAGTTCGTCGTGAAGGCTGGCTTCATGGAAGGCAAGGTCATGGACGCTGCCGAGACCAACGCCATCGCAAAGCTGCCCAACCGCGAGGGTATGCTGTCCATGTTCGCAGGTGCTCTTACCAGCACTCTGTCCGGTCTGGCTGTTGCTATGCAGGCCTACGCCGACAAGCAGGAGGAGCCCGCTGCCTAATGGCTGCGTGACCGCTGCTTAACACAAAACTGAAACAAACAAAAACCATTGATATTGGAGGGTTATTACCATGGCTTCTGAGAAGATTACCGCCATCATCGAGTCCGTTAAGGGCCTGACCGTTCTGGAGCTGAAAGAGCTGATCGACGCTTACTGCGAGGAGTTCGGCGTTTCTGCTGTTGCTGCTGCTGCTCCCGCTGCTGCTGGCGCTGCTGCTGCCGCTGAGGAAGAGAAGACCGAGTTCGACGTTATCCTGGCTGAGGCTGGCGCTACCAAGATGCAGGTCATCAAGCTGGTCAAGGAGATCACTGGTCTGGGCCTGAAGGAAGCAAAGGCTATCGTTGACGGCGCTCCCAAGGCTGTCAAGGAGAAGGCTTCCAAGGCTGAGGCTGAGGACATCAAGAAGAAGCTGGAAGAGGCTGGCGCTAAGGTCGAGATCAAGTAATTTGATCCCTTCTGAACGTTCTTTCTTGAATTCTTATTCTTGAAACAAAAGGCACTCTCGCTGAAAGGCGAGGGTGCCTTTTTGGTTGTGCGCCCGCAGCAGGGCAAAAAGCTCCCGGAGCGGTGGCACTGAATGCCGCACCGCTCCGGGAGCTTTGGTTTTGCTTCGTTTATTCGTAGTCGATGGGCAGGGTGGGCAGACCGTTCAGATCAAGGCCTGCCGTGTGGCCCGCCATGTACTGGTAGTAGCCCTGCGCCGCGATCATTGCGCCGTTGTCGCCGCAGAATTTCAGCTCAGGCAGATAGACCTTGGCCCCCAGCTTCTGGGCACCATCGTTCACCAGCTGGCGCAGGCGGCCGTTGGCGGCCACGCCGCCCGCCAGACAGACCTGCTTGGCCCCGGTGTCGGCAGCGGCCAGCAGCAGCTTTTCGGCCAGAATACCCGCAATGCGTTCCTGAAAGCTTGCCGCCAGATCAGGCACGTTGATCTCCTCGTTCTTCATCTGGGCCTTGTTTACCTCGTTCAGCACGGCGGTTTTCAGGCCGGAGAAGCTGACGTTGTACTTGCCGTCCACATGGGGAACTGGCAGGCGGTAGGCCTTGGGGTCGCCTGTTTTGGCGGCATTTGCCACGCTGGGGCCGCCGGGATAGGGCAGACCTAGCGTGCGGGCAACCTTGTCAAAGGCTTCACCGGCGGCATCGTCCACGGTGTGGCCCAGAATGTGGTAGTGGGTATAGTCCTGCACCTCCACGATATGGCTGTGGCCGCCGGATGCCACCAGACAGAGGAAGGGCGGTTTGAGCTCCGGGTGGGTCAGATAGAGGGCCGCAATGTGGCCCCGCAGGTGATGCACCGGAACCAGCGGCTTGTTGGCAGAATAGGCCAGCCCTTTGGCAAAGTTCACACCCACCAGCACCGCGCCGATCAGGCCCGGCGCAAAGGTGACGGCCACCGCGTCCACATCGTCCATGGTCTTGCCTGCGTCCAGCAGAGCCTTTTTGACCGTGGCGCTGATGAACTCGCAGTGGCGGCGGCTGGCGATCTCAGGGACCACGCCGCCATAAAGAGCCTGCTCCTTGACGCTGGTGGAGATGACGTTGCTCAACAGGCGGCGGCCATCCTCCACAAGGGATGCGGCGGTCTCGTCGCAGGTGGATTCGATTCCTAAAACGATCATAATTCAGTGGGCCTCCAGCCAGTTTTTGCCAGTATGCACATCGGTGCTCAGGGGCACCGCGTAGTGCACGCAGCCTTCCATTTCCTCCCGCAGGATCTGCGCGGCCTTTTCGGCCTCAGCTTCCGGGGCTTCCACGATCAGCTCATCGTGGACCGTCAGGATCAGGCGGCTTTCCATCTTCTCGTTCCGCAGCCGCCGCCAGACACGCACCATGGCCAGCTTGATCACATCAGCGGCCGTGCCCTGAATGGGGGTGTTGCGGGCCATCCGTTCGCCGCTGGCCCGGATGTTGTGGTTATTGCTGTTCAGCTCCGGCAGGGCGCGGCGGCGGCCGAACAGGGTGGAAACGTAGCCGCACTGGCGGGCATCCGCAATGGTCTTTTCCATATAACCGTCGATATTGGGGAAGGTGGCCAGATAGGTCTGCAGGAAGGCCTCTGCCTCCTTGACGCTCACGCCGATGTCCTTGGAAAGGCTGTAAGCACCCTTGCCGTACATGATGCCAAAGTTGATGGCCTTGGCGCTGGAGCGCAGACGGGGCGTGACATCCTCAGGCCGGATGTTGTAGATCTTGGCTGCGGTGCTGCGGTGGATGTCGGCACCGGAGAGGAACGCCTCCTGCATGTGTGCATCGCCGGTGACATGGGCCAGGATGCGCAGTTCGATCTGGCTGTAATCAGCATCCACCAGCACGCAGCCGGACTTTGCCACAAAGTAGGCGCGGAGCTTGCTGCCCATCTCGGTGCGGATGGGGATGTTCTGCAGGTTGGGATTGTCAGAGGAGAGCCGCCCGGTACGGGCCTCGGTCTGATTGAAACGGGTGTGGATGCGGCCATCCTCGCCAATGACCTTGAGCAGACCCTCCACATAGGTGGAGTTCAGCTTCTGACAGGCACGGTACTGGAGAATGTCCTCCACCAGCGGGATGTCCCGCAGCTTTTCCAGTGTCTCGGCATCGGTGGACCAGCCGTTCTTCGTCTTTTTGCCGTGGCGCAGGCCCATGGTATCAAAGAGCAGGGTGCCCAGCTGTTTGGGGCTGTTGGGGTTGAAATCGGAGGTACCTGCCTCCATCTCGATGCGGGTCAGCACCTGGTCCAGCTCCTGCCGCAGCTGCACGCCGAAGGCCTCGATGCCCTCACGGTCTACAAGGATGCCGGTGCGGGTCATATCGGCCAGCACCTGTGCCAGCGGGAATTCAATGTTGTTGTAGAGGTCGTCCTCGCCGTTTTCGGTGATCTCCGCCTTCATTTTGGCGAACAGGTCTGCCAGGAAACCGGCATCGGGGTACTCCTCACAGGAGAACGCTGATCTTGCATGGTAGCTGGTGGCAAGGGTGGTGAGCAGATAGTGGGAAGCGGAAGCGTCCAGCAGGTAGGCGGCCAGCTTGCCGTCCCAGACGATGCTGCTGCCCCAGCTGCCTGCGGCCATGGCTCTGGCGTAGAGGGGGGCAGAATCGAACACATCCAGCGTTACCTTGGGATCGTCCAGCAGGGAGACCAGCTCCTCCTCGGAGAGGGGATACACGGTGGTGTCCTGCACGGCGTACCAGGCCTCCGGCTGCACGACCGCGCTCTTTTTGCCCAGAACAGCAGGGCGCGCGGCCACCAGATAGTGGCCGGAGGGCTCTGCGGGCAGGGACGCAATGGCTGCGTCCACCTCCGGCAGGGTGTCGGGGTCCTGTTCCGGAACGATGCCGTCCAGCCCGAACCGGGTGATGAGGGTCTGAATCTCCAGCTCCTGCATCAGACGGACAGCGGCGGGCTTGTTGCCCTCGGTCACCTTGTAGGCCCCTTCCGCTGTGTCGATGGGAGCATCGGTGCGGATGGTGCCCAGCGTGTGGCTGAGGTAGGCATCCTCCCGGCAGGCCAGCAGGTTTTCCCGCTGCCGGGGCTTGATGATCGGGCTGTCCAGATGGTCGTACACGCTGTCCAGGGTGCCGAAGTTCTTGACCAGGGTCATGGCGGTCTTTTCGCCGATGCCCTTCACGCCCGGAATGTTGTCAGAGGTGTCGCCCATCAGGCTCTTCACCTCGATGAGCTGCTTGGGCTCGATGCCGTACTTTTCGTGGATGGCATCCAGATCCATGGTCTCCGTTTTGCTGCGTCCCATGGCGCTGGTGGCCAGCAGCACGGTGGTGGTCTCGCTCACCAACTGCAGGCTGTCGCGGTCTCCCGTGGCCAGAAAGCAGTCGTCCCTGCGGGCCTCGCAGGCAGCGGCCAGCGTGCCCAGAATGTCGTCGGCCTCCCAGCCCTTTGCTGATACCTGACGGTAGCCCAGGTCGGTGAGCAGTTCTTTCAGGATGGGCATCTGCTGGGCCAGCTCGTCCGGCATGGCGTGGCGGGTACCCTTGTAGCCGTCATACATTTCGTGGCGGAAGGTGGGGTGCTTCAGATCGAAGGCCACGGCCACCTCGTCTGGCTCACACTCCCGGAGCAGGGAATTCATAATATTCAAAAAGCCGAAGATGGCATTGGTATAGCGGCCGTCCTTGGTGGTCAGCAGCTTGATGCCGTAAAAGGCACGGTTGGCAATGCTGTTGCCGTCAATGACCAGTAAACGCATAGTCAGTCTCCTCCATTGCATTATAACTCAATTTATAGTATAACACAAAATGGGGGCCAGCGGGGGATTTTTGCAGAAAAAACAAAAATGCCCTCCCGTGTTGGGAAGGCAGGTGAAGGTGTTACTCCGAGATGGTGATGGCACTCACCGGGCAGGCCTGTGCGGCTTCCACGGCGGTGGGTACGGTGTCGGGCGGCAGCTCGCCCGGCACAGCGACGGCCAGGATGCCTGTCATCTGGAATACCTCGGGGCAGATCCCGGTGCACTGGGTGCAGCCGATGCAGAGATCGGGGTCAACGAATGCTTTCATGGGAAGTTCCTCTCTTTCTGAAATGGCCCGCCCTTCGTTCAATCTCAGGGTCGGCTTGTGATAAAGCAAGTATGGACGGAAAGAAGATGAATTATCCCTAGGTTTTTTCCGGCAGATATGATACAATAGAGCACACAGGATCCAGGAGGAAAAACGATGAACATTCAGATCTTTGGCACCAGCAAGTGCTTTGATACCAAAAAGGCCCAGCGCTATTTCAAGGAGCGGGGCATCAAGTTCCAGATGATCGACCTGAAGGAAAAAGAGATGAGCCGGGGCGAGTTTGAGAACGTGGCCCGTGCGCTGGGCGGCTGGGAGCAGCTGGTGAACCCGGCGGCAAAGGATAAGCAGACGCTGGCCCTGCTGGATGCACTGGTGGATTGGCAGAAGGAGGACAAGCTGTTCGAGAATCAGCAGCTCTTCAAAACGCCCATCGTGCGTAACGGCAAAAAGGCCACTGTGGGCTACCAGCCCGAGATCTGGAAAACGTGGGAATAAATCGCGCTTTCACAAAAAATCCACGCCCCGGGTTTTGCACCGGCGGGCAGTTTGTGGTATACTGAAAGCTGGTATTTCCCCAAAAGATGACCTGATTTAGGAGACGATAACGATATGAAGACCTATATGACCCCGGAAGAACACGCCCGGCTCCACCGCCGCCGCGCCCGGCAGACCCTTGGCCTGCTGATCGCCGTGCTGGCGCTGGTGGGCATTGTAACGGTTGTGCGGGCCGGTGTGAAGGGTGTGGCCACCCTGTTTGACGACACCCAACAGAAAGCGGAATATGAGGACCGGCTGGAAGGTCTGGTCCTGTTCGACCCGCTGCCCTTTGACGGCATCGAGAACATCGATGATCTGACCCTGCGCGAAGCCGCCGTCTGGGGCTGCGTGTACAGCATCCAGGAGACCCAGGGAAGCTTTGATAACTACAACACGGACCCCGACACCGAACAGCTGCTGCTGCCCTCGGTGGATGTGGATGCCTATCTGGCAAAGCTGGTGGGCCCCAGCTTCAAGCTGACCCACAAGAGCTTTGAGATGGACGACATGACTGTCGAGTTCGATGAGACGACCCAGTGCTATAAGATCCCCGTCACCGGCAGCGTGGGCACCTTCCGCGCTACCGTCACCAGACTGTTCAAGAAGGACGGCCTGCTCCACGTTACCGTGGGCTATATCCCCACCCAGAGCAGTGATGACAGCATCCTGAACACCTCGTCCGACACGCCCACCAAGTATATGGATTACCTGTTCAGCCGCCAGAGCGGCAGCTGGTACCTGACCGGCCTGACCGACAGCGAGACCAAGCCTGAATCTGCCGACAGTGCAGCCTCTGCCGCGGAGCCTGCCCCGCTGGCTGAGAGCGAGGTCAACGATGCCATCCTTGCAACCGCAGGCGATTCTGCCGCCGCCAGCGCCGTTGCTGACGAGGCTGCCCCGGTGGAAGAGGCGGCGGAGAGCACCCCGGCGGAGAGTACCGAGGCTTCCTCTGAGAGCCCGGCGGCATAAAGCGAAAAAACTATCAAAACAGACTCCCCACTGTGAGTGAATCTCACGGCGGGGAGTTTTTTTCATCTGTTACAGCTTCGAGAGATCTTCCAGCAGGGCCAGAGCGATGGGCTTGACACGCAGAGAACAGGCGTTGAATAATTCCACTACTCGATCGTTCGCATAGTCCTTGCGGGCCACTTCCGTGTTGGTCAGAATCGCTGCAAGCTCAGTATCCAGCTCGGTGCAGATGTTAGAGAGGGTTTCCAGGGTTGGATAGACCCGCCCATTCTCGATTTTGGAGAGATATACCACCGAGATGCCAACCTGCTCCGCCAGCTTTTCCTGTGTGATGCCTTTTTCCAACCGCTGTGTTTGGATGCGTTTTCCGATGAGAGTATAGTCGATCATGTCATGGGCCTCCTGTAGATGTCTTATACTGACAATACAGGATTAAACTGAAAGAATAATAATCTAATAGATTAACTTGACTTATTAGGGCAATAATACTATAATGAAATCAGAATCCTCAGGATATTTTGTGGATTTTTAGGCACTGAATGAATTGGGGACGTAAAAAGGAGGAGAAAACCATGAGACGGAAAGTTACACGCCGGGATTTTATGAAAGGAGCGGCGATCGTTGCGGCATCTGGCTTGTTGGCAGGCTGCAGCGGTGGAGAGGGGCCGGCAGCTCCCGACGATTCGGAGCAGCCCGGCACCTCGGAAAAGCCCGCGGAATCGAACAGCAACTCTTCCAGTTCTTCTGAATCGGAGAGTACTTCTTCCAGTAAGCCGGAGAAAACGAATGGAATCAAATGGACATACAGCAAAAACTCTGATGGTACGATTACACTGAAGGGCTATGATAAGAATGCCGAAAAGGTGCCCTCCGGAGAATTGATTATTCCGGAAAAGTATGATGGGTACACGGTCAGTGCGGTGGGGTATCAATGTTTGTACAAAAACAATGATATCGAAAGTGTGGTTGTTCCCAATTGTATTCAGACAATTGGACAACAGGCCTTTTGCCAATGTAAGAATCTGACAAGTGTATCATTGACAGATGGATTGAAGAAGATTGAAACAAGTGCGTTTTCTGGCTGTAATCTGGATGGTCTAACACTTCCGGCGAGCCTGACGAAAGTTGGAGCAAATGCTTTTGCGGAGAATATATCCTTGACTGATGCCGTAATCTTGGGCAAAACGGAGTTTGATTCGGGTACTTTTAAGGGATGCAAGAATCTTGTTGCAGTTGGCTTCAAGAATAGCATTCGCATACTGCCGAACGAGATGTTCCGTGAATGCGTAAAGCTTCAAAATATCGTATTTCCGACTGAAGTAAAGAAACTGGGAGGCTATATCTTCTACAGATGTAACCTTCTGAGTGAAATTGTAATTCCTGAAACTGTAACAGAAATTGGCGATTATGGATTTGCATACACAGCACTGCAAACAGTTAAAATCCCTAATGGCATGACTGAAATTGGCAATTGGGTATTCTGTGAATGCAAAAATTTGAACAATGTAACTATTCCAGAAACTGTTAAAATAATAGGAGAAGGTGCCTTTTCCGATTGTGCATTTGTAAAAATTTCTCTTCCAAAAAGAATGAGTCAAATCAAAAACGTAGCATTTTGGAATTGTAGTGCATTAAGGAAAATTGCATTACCCGAGGGAATTACTGTAATTGAAACACAGGCGTTTGAAGGTTGCGTATCGTTAACAGATATTTACATCCCAGCATCGGTAATAAAAGTAAAATCTGATGCTTTTAACCGTTGCAAGAGTCTGAGCAATGTATATTTTGGAGGAAGCGAAGAACTCTGGAAGCAAATTGTTATTGCTGAAACAAGTGCATCGCCGGGAAATCATAACCTAACAAATTCTATTATGAACCGTTACTGGAACCAGACTGCGGCATCAATAGGCTACTGAATCGAATTACAAAAATCCCACCTTCTGTTCCGGGCATTTATGTGCCCGATGAACAGAAGGTGGGATTTTTACGTTACTTCAGATCAAACCTGACCACGACCAGCCGATACCACAGGTAGGGCACCATGTTCCAGATCATCCACAGCTCCATGAGGATATAGTTGGGCAGGTCCTTCAGGCGGAAGGGGCGCTTGCCGAGCCGCCCCTCTTTGAGTAGGGCAAAGGCTTCGTGCATTCCCTTGTCCCAGGCTTCGCCAAAGCCCTGCTTGTGGAACTTGTAGCACTTGAGCAGATAGCCCAGCGCCAGCGGGAGAAAGTTCAGGATGAGCATGAGCAGCGGCTCGTTCTTGAGGGGGAGCAGGATGCTGTTCCGGCCGCTCTGCTGGCTCTTGAAGGCGTTGTACTTCACCGCGCCGGTGCTGGCACCGCAGATGTGGTAGCATTTTGCGGTGGGGCAGAGGACACACTTGTAACCTGCGTTGTTGGCACGCCAGCTCAGGTCCACATCCTCAAAGTAGGCGAAGAAGTTTTCGTCAAAGGTGCCGATCTCCTCCAGAATGCTCTTGCGGTAGAGCGCCGCGCCGCCGCAGGCCGAGAAGATGCGCTTCTGTTTGGTGTAGCGGCTGGCCCGGCGGCCGTCGCCGGTCTTGCAGGCAAAGCCCATCCAGGTGACGTAATCACCGGCATCGTCGGCCAGCTCCCGTTCAAAGTGGCGGAGCATCAGGCTCTGCACGGCAAAAATTTTGGGATCGGTCTCGGCGGTGCGGATGAGCTCGGCCAGCCAGTCGGGTTCGGCAAAGGCATCGTTGTTGAACATGACCACATACTCGCCCCTGGCCCGGGCAATGCCCTGATTCACGGCGTGGGAGAAGCCGGTGTTGGTGCCGTTTTCGATCAGGGTGAAGTTGGGGCGGCCGCAGTAGCTGCGGGCCTGCTCCAGACTTTCATCGGTGGAACCGTTGTCCACGATGATGAGCTCAAAATCCTGCTCTGTCTGGGCATAGACCGACTCGATGGAGTCCTTGAGCCAGCCTTTGCCGTTGATGTTGGGGATGACGATGGTTGCTTTCATATATAAATGCTCCTGAAAATTCAACTTCAGGGCAGATTATACCATAATTGCGTTGAAAAAGAAACCGGCAGTTGAGAGAAGGCGTGGGAAGCACGATGAAAAACTTTTCCGGACTTTTGTAGCAAATAACCAACCACTTCACTGCACGGTTGTGCAATCTGCCCTTGAATTGTGACCAAAGCGTGTAAATATTGAGAAAATGGCTGCAAAACTGTTTACAAAAGAGTAACAGGATGATATACTTTACACCAGTGAATGAAACGCTCTTTTGTGAAGAAAGGATACTGACGTGGAAACAGCCAAGCACTTTGGAAGCAAACTTCGGAAAACTCTCGCTGCCCTGCTTGCAACGATGGCCCTGATGGCCGTGCTGCTCCCTGGGGCACTGGCCGTGGACCTGAACGTTGATGTTGGGTTCTACTTCAAACAGAGCCGGGGCGGCACCTGCACCCTGGCCTCTGCCGCAATGATGCTTCGCCGCCGGGCCTATCTGGACGGGATGGACAGCTGGGTGGATGTGACCGAAAACGGCATCAAGAGCACGGCCTGGTCAGGCGGGCTCTCCCACAGCTTTACATACAACGATATGCATGTGGGTTATGCGACCCTGCCCTCGGGCAAGGCGGCCAAGACGGGAGCGCTGGTCTCCATTCTGGCAGAGCATCCGGAGGGCATTGTGCTGTACGACCGCACCAGACCCCATGCCGTGCTCCTGACGGACTACACCAACGGCGTGTTCTACTGTTCCGATCCTTCCAACGGGGTTGCCTCCGGCCGTGTGCCGCTGTCTGCCGCCAGCATCTCCATTGGCGGCGCGTCCTGCTATTGGTACATCACCGAGGATGGCAATGACGATGGTCTGGAGCTTCTGGAAGAGGCTGTGCAGGCGGAGGAAGCCGCCGCGGAAACTGAGACTGCGGCAGAGACTGAAGTCGCTGCTGGCGAGGAAAGCAGCAGTCAGGATTGGTGGACGAGCCTGTTTGGCTGAATATTGATCTTCTGGGCGGCTGGCCGTTGGGTCAGCTGCCTTTTTTGTTAGCATCCTCACCCTCTCAGGCCGCTTCGCGTCCAGCTCTCCCAAAGGGAGAGCTCTTGACAAAACCGCAAACCTTGCATTTACTGCCAAGGCCTCCCACTTTGGGGGAGGTGGCATCGCGTAAGCGATGACGGAGAGGGTGAGCCCGTTCACCTCCGCAGCTCTGTCCCCGGGAAATAGTGCGCCAGAATTTCTTCCGCACTCTGTCCCTGTTCGGCCAGCGCCTTGGCACCCCACTGGCTCAGCCCCACACCGTGGCCATAGCCCTTGGTGGTGAGGAGAAAGCTGCCCTCCTGATACTGCACCGTGAAGCAGGCGCTCCGCAGGCCCAGCGCTTTGCGCAGGGCCGGGCCGGTGACGCTCTGCCCACAGACGGGCAGGGAGGCTACATAGCCCGAAGGGGTGAGCACGGCCTCTCCGAACCAGCTGGTAGGTGCGGCAGGGTCAGGGAGAAGGCCCAGCCCGGCGAGAGCCTGCTGCATCTGCTCGGCGGTGAATTGGACGGTATAAAGGTAGTTGTCCGCATTGAGGTCGGTGGAGCTGTCCACGGCCACAAGATAGGGAAGGGCGGTGCCCCAGACGTTTTCGCTGGCTTCAGTCATGCCGTTGGAGATGGAAAAGTAGCTTGTCCCGGCGGGGGCGCTGCCATAGTAGAGCACATCGGTCAGCACACTGTCCACCAGCGCCGAGAGGTGGGCATAGTTTTCCTCATAGGCGGTGCCCCAGTAGCTGCGGAGGACTGCATCTGTTAAGTATCCCTGCCGCCGGACGGGGTCCACGCTCAGCCAGCCGGAAGCTGGTTCGGCGGCATGGTCGCGGCAGTAGAGGGCATAGCTGTGGGCCGCGATGGCCTGCGCCTTGAGCGCCTCGTCCGGCCAGCTGATGGGCATTTCCGCCGCCACGGCACCGATCAGATATTCCCGTCGGGGTACCGAGACCACGGCCCCGGCGCTCTGGTCGGCCAGCAGAAAGCTCTCGCTGTCCTGATCGGAGGGCGGCACGACGGCGCTGTCCGGGGCGGCTTCCGAAGCCGCAGTGTCCGGCAGGGGAGCGGAAGAAGCCCCCTGTGCCGGGCCGAACACCGCCAGTGTCAGCCGGTAACCGGCGATCGGCAGAAGTGTGCCCAGCACCAGCAGCAGGGCGCAGAGGAGAAAGAATGTCTTTTTCATCGTATTTTTCCCTCCCGGACAGGCATTTTTCTGGGCATAGTGTACCAGTACGGCGGGGTGAAAAAGCGCACATTTCATCCAAGACTTGAATTTACTTCACAAAAGCGCTATCATAAGGGTGTGCCATCATGGTGGATGGCCGGAAAGTATATAAGAGAGAAATAAGAGAAAGGGGAAATTCGCGCATGAACTATACCCATGCAGAAGTAGCGTCGCTGGACCCGCAGACCATGCGGACGCTGTGTGAAGAGTATCTGGCAAACAACTACATCGATCCGGAGACGAGTGAGCGTCTCGGTGTCAAGCGCGGCCTGCGCAACCCGGATGGCACCGGTGTGCTGGCAGGCCTGACCAATGTCTGTGACGTTGTGGGCTACAAAAAGGATCAGGAGGGGCATGTCATTCCCATTCCGGGTCGTCTGATCTACCGCGGTGTGGACATCAACGAGATCGTGAACGAGGCCTACCGCAACGACCGCTTTGTGTTTGAAGAGGTCATCTGGCTGCTGCTGTTCGGCAGCCTGCCCACCCAGGAGCAGCTGGACGATTTCTGTGAGCTGCTGGCAGAGCACCGCGCCCTGCCCGATGGCTTTATGGATACCATGAATGCTCCTTCGCCCAATATTATGAACAAGATGCAGCGGTGCGTGCTGGGCCTGTATTCCTACGACGAGCACGCCGAGGACCTGACGCTGGAGAATATCCTGAACCAGAGCATCAATCTGATCGCCAGTATGCCCACCATGATGGTGAACGCTTACCAGATGAAGCGCCGCTATTATGACAAGCAGAGCATGTTCTTCCACATGCCCAAGCCCGGCCAGAGCACCGCGGAGCACATCCTGAGCACCTACCGCCCGGACCAGAAGTTTACCCACGAGGAAGCCAAGCTGCTGGATATGTGCCTGCTGGTTCACGCAGACCACGGCGGCGGCAACTGCTCCACCTTTACCGCCCGTGTGCTGTCCTCCTCGGGCACCGACACCTACTCGGCCATTGCAGCCGCCATTGGCGCGCTGAAGGGCCCCAAGCACGGCGGTGCCAACCTGATGGTCAACCGTCAGCTGCAGGATATTCTCAAGCATGTGGAGCACCCGGAGGATGACGACGAGGTGCGCGAGTATCTGCGCCGCATCCTGCGCAAGCAGGCGGGCGACGGCTCCGGCCTGATCTACGGCATGGGCCATGCGGTCTATACCATGAGCGACCCCCGTGAGGTCATCCTGAAGGAGCGCGCCAAGCACCTGGCCTACGAGAAGGGCTTTGAGGAAGAGTACAACATGCTGTGCAGCATCGAGCGGCTGGCTCCCGATATCTTTGCCGAGGAGAAGGGCAGCAGCAAGCCGGTGTGCGCCAATGTGGACCTGTTCAGCGGCCTGATCTACAACATGCTGGGCATCTCTGAGGATATCTACACCCCGCTGTTCGCCATTGCCCGTGTGCCGGGTTGGTGCGCACACCGGGTGGAGGAAGTCATTTTTGCCAACCGGATCATCCGGCCCGCCTATAAGTATCTGGGCGTGCGCCAGAAATATAAACCGATCGAGGAACGCTGATGAACGCTTTATTTGTGCTGATTTTCACCTGTGGTGGTGCCCTTGCCATTGGGCGCGGGCTTGATCTTGCCCTGTGGACGGACTGGAATACCGGCCTGTGCACAGCGGGCTCTGTCTGGCTGCGGTACGGCAGCCTGTGGGCGGCGCTGGTCGTTGGTATCATTGCCGCCCGGAAGCTGGCCCGCCAGCCCCTTGTTCTGCGCAGTGCGTGCAAACCGGTGGGAGTTACATCGGTGCTGGGCGGCGTGTGTGTCGGCCTGGCCGGTGCGGTGCGTCTGGCAGTGGGCATGACCGGCGTTGGCGCGCTGGTGCGTGCTGTGTTGGAGCTGGTGTGCGCTGTCTGGCTGATCCGACTGGGCCGCAGCTGGACGCATAAGGGAGAATATCGTCTGCCCGGCCGGAGCAT
This sequence comes from Faecalibacterium sp. DFI.5.82, assembly GCF_029076575.1. Taxonomy (NCBI): domain Bacteria; kingdom Bacillati; phylum Bacillota; class Clostridia; order Eubacteriales; family Oscillospiraceae; genus Faecalibacterium; species Faecalibacterium sp. DFI.5.82. The sequence continues at coordinate 264,128 of NZ_JARFIS010000002.1, read as the reverse complement.
GACCCCGGCAGTGCTTGGCACGGCGGTGTTCTACTGGGGGGTGCTGAGCCGCTTTATGGAGAACAGCTCCAGCTGGCACCGGGTGGAGCCGACTGCCATGGTCTGGCAGATGCTGGCCGCGCTGGTGTTCCTTTCGGCGATGATCCGCGCCCTTTGGCTGCCGGAAACGTCCAACGGCTGCCAGCTGTGCGAGGCCGGGATCTGCACGTTCCTGCTCTGCTTCTGCTGGGAACTGCCCCGGGTGCTGGTGCTGCTGTTCCACGGCATCACGGCAGCCGACCTGCCCGAGGTGCTGTTTGGCCTTGGCATGTGCTGCATCGGCGCGCTGGGGCTTTTCACTGTGGCGCGGGTGGCAGGAAGTGACGGAAGGCCTGCAATACCCCGACACGCCGTTGGTTGAATTGCTGAAAAGATTCCCATAAAAGCTGTGAAAATCGTTCAAAAACAAAAAAGTGTGAAATTACCTTGTTAATTTTTTGGCGGGCACTTGAAGGTTTCCGCGATTTGGTCTATAATAAAGCTACCGTGATTATTATCCGATAAAAGGGTAAGAACATTTAGGAGGTACTATTAACATGGCTGTTAGAGTTGCTATCAATGGTTTTGGTCGTATTGGCCGTCTGGCTTTCCGTCAGATGTTTGATGCTGAGGGTTACGAGGTCGTTGCAATCAACGATCTGACCAGCCCCAAGATGCTGGCTCACCTGCTGAAGTACGATACCGCTCAGGGTTCCTTCTGCGGCAAGATCGGCGAAGCCAAGCACACTGTCGAGGCTACCGAGGATTCCATCATCGTCGACGGCAAGGAGATCAAGATCTACGCTGTTAAGGACGCAAAGGATGCTCCTTGGGGCGAGCTGAACGTTGATGTCGTTCTGGAGTGCACCGGCTTCTACACCAGCAAGGAGAAGAGCATGGCTCACATCCAGGCTGGCGCAAAGAAGGTCGTTATCTCTGCTCCCGCAGGCAACGACCTGAAGACCATCGTCTTCTCCGTCAACGAGAAGACCCTGACCGCTGAGGATCAGGTCATCTCTGCTGCTTCCTGCACCACCAACTGCCTGGCACCCATGGCTGACACCCTGAACAAGACCTACCCCATCGTTTCCGGCATCATGACCACTGTTCATGCTTACACCGGCGACCAGATGATCCTGGATGGTCCTCAGCGCAAGGGCGACCTGCGCCGTGCTCGTGCTGGCGCACAGAACATCGTTCCCAACAGCACCGGCGCTGCTAAGGCTATCGGCCTGGTCATCCCCGAGCTGAACGGCAAGCTGATCGGCTCTGCTCAGCGTGTGCCCGTTCCCACCGGTTCTACCACCATCCTGGTTGCCGTTGTCAAGGGCAAGGATGTCACCAAGGAGTCCATCAATGCTGCTATGAAGGCTGCTACTTCTGAGTCCTTCGGCTACAACGAGGATCTGATCGTTTCTTCCGATGTCATCGGCATGCGTTACGGCTCTCTGTTCGACGCTACCCAGACCATGGTCGCTAAGATCGACGACGACACCTATCAGGTTCAGGTCGTGTCCTGGTACGACAACGAGAACTCCTACACCTCTCAGATGGTCCGTACCATTAAGTACTTTGCTGAGAACTGCTAATCACAGCTCTACGCTCAAAAGTGCTTGAGGTGTCGTGCTGAATGACAACTAGTATTGGCTTTGCTGGTACGAACATGCTGTGATTGGTACGACAACAGGATAATGAGTTCAACACCCTTCCTTTTGCGGGTTTCCGTGAGAGGAAGGGTGTTTTTTATGTGTTTGAAGGATCTCCGCGATGAATTTCTGTATTATGTTACTGTTCGACCTGCGCCAGCCAATCAAAGCGTATCGGTTTAAGGATTTGGAGGAGTGACTCTATGCGCACCTGAATCAGCCGATGAATCCAGAGAAGATGACAACAGAAATCATGGAGTTTGGATATATTGAACGCTATTACGATAGAATGACGGGACAAGTGAAATTGAATGACTGGCTTCAAGGGTATGGTGTCAAGATTGTAAGTGACAGAGATAGAAAGCACGGCGAAAATTATCAGAAAATGTATTGGAAATTGATTGAGTTGCGTCAGAATTTGTAGTATAAATAATATAATACATGACAAAAAATGATGCAAGAAATTATTTTGCTTGTCTTATATATAGAACATAGAATATGCTATAATGTCTTATATGATAGACAAAATGAGCAGTGGGAGAAACTACTACAAACAACGATCTGCTGAAGAAAATTGCTGCAACCGTGACCGAACCGCACCACCATATCATCGTGACCTACGAGGAAGATTCTGACATTGAGGTAGACGGTGTTGCAATCTTGGTCGTTCCTCTGGTTGATTTTTTACTGACAACGTGAGATTCCTGCGACCACAACCGTATGAACCACATGATTCATGAAGCAAAACCCCGGTGGTGCGGATCACCAGCATCCGGGGGGGGGGGGTAGTTAAAAATCTGGTAAGGGACACTGACCCGGTAGAATGAGATAGTTGTTCCATCTCCCCAGACCGAATTAGAATCTAGCAGCAAAAGGCCTCTGCCTTTCACAGAAATGTGATGGGCAGGGGTCTTTTAGCGTAAAAAAAAGCCTGACCCATGCAAAAGAGCACAAATCAGGCTGATAATGGATATAAAATTCTAAAATTCACTTAGAAAAGAGAGTACGCGTTGCAGGGAAAGCCGAGCAGATCGTTCGGTGAGCTATTGGTTCTCTTGCTCCAGTTCATCGAACAGCGCACAGGAAAAGAACTGACCAAGCGTGATATCAAGCCCATCACGAAGCTTTTTAATGGTAGCGATGGATACACGTTACCGGGATGGATTAAGCATGCTATACACCGTAGATGGTGTCACACCCGCGCGGATCGCCAACTCGTTTGGACGCATTTCCCGCTGGTCGCAGAGCTGTTCAAAGCGTTTGGCAACGGCATCTTTTACTGTCATGATGAAATTCACCTCAATGTGATGGTACAGAAGTTCGTGCAGTTTTGCGTACGCAGCTGCGTATATCATGAAAGTATTTTATGCTATAGAGAATACGTGGCTGCGTAACGACAAAGAATATATTTAACAAAAAGGTATCCTCCACATGGAAAATGGAGGACCGTGGGAAAAATCTGGCGTTATTCCAACAGATTCAGTGCTTTTCTACCCCTCATAGACACCTGATAGGAGAATATCCGGTTCATCTCCCTGCGCTTTCGGGTCAGGTCAGAGTGCACATAGCGCTGCAAGGTGATGTTGGCGTTGGCGTGTCCCAACAATTCGCTGAGGGTCTTTACATCGCACCCAGCCTGCAGGCAGGTCGTTGCAAAGGTGTGGCGCAGTGCGTGCGGGCGCACTTGACGGACAGTCGCCTGCTTCAGATACGCTTTGATGCTTTTCCGATAGCAGCGGGGTTCGGTTGGCTTGGACTCGCTGCCGGACAGGAACCATGCAGCATTGCTGGCTTTTCCGCGCAGCTTTTTCAGCATAATAAGCAGCTGATTCGGGATTGGAATTTCCCGGCGGGAGGTGCGGGTTTTGGGCGTTTGGATGACCACCTTTGTATGACCGTTTCCGCAGGAAATTCGGCAGACCGTCCGGTTGATCTTCAGCGTGCCAAGTTTCAGGTCAAAATCGCCCCATTGCAGGCCGCAAATCTCACCAATTCGAAGCCCCAATTCCAGCCCCAGTAGTAAGCCAATTTTGCGAGGCGTAGGGTTCGCCTGTACATATTGATGAAGTCGCTGCTGTTCCGCCGGGGAGAGAGGCGCAGAAATTTTGTCGCCGGCTTTTGGCAACGCAACTTCCAGCTCCATTGGACGAATCAGACGTAAATGAGCGGCATATTTGCAGATGCGACGCAACATCGAGAGGCATTCCCGGGCAGAGGAGTTTCCCAGTGGCTTGTGTGCCGCATCTGTGGGCGTGATGATTTGCTGCATGGCCTGTTCCAGAAAGCTTTCCTCAAGGGATGCAACGGGCACCTTGCTCAAAACCGGAAGAAGATATTTGTGCAGTGTGTACGAATAATGCGCATAGGTGGATTCTTTTATAGCGTTTTTCAGGGAGTACAGCCACACCTCGGCCAGTACTTCAAAGGTCAGGTCGGTTTGATTCAGGTTGTAGAACCCCGCCTCCGCTTTTCTCTGGATTAGTACCCGTTTGACCTCCGCATAGGCCGTTCCGTAAACGTAACCCCACTGGATCTTCCCCTCCGGTGTGCGCGCCTTGATGTACCTGCCTTCCCACCGACCGTCCTTACGCTTGCGAATGTTTTCTCCCCGTCGCGCCATCGCTGTTTCCTCCTGCTGTTTAGACCCCCATCTGACCCCTTATTTTCTCCATCTTCGTTTACAGCTGGAATTATTATACAGAACTGGGCATAATAAAAAAATGATCCGGCCTTCGCGATGCTTTTTCAGGGTCAAATGTGATACATTTATGATGTTTTCTATTGAATCCCAGATATAACCATGATAAAATAAGATGAGATTATGGACAACGATGTCAAAGGAACGGTATCCTCCATTTTCCATGTGAAGGATACCCCTTTACTGCGGAAAGGGGTGAACAAGGTGGCATTACGTCTGTTTGAGCACAACGAGAAAGCATATCATGCGGCAGTCCGGATGATGGAGCAGTACGGCAAGGCTGCTATTGTCCACCCCACCGGCACCGGAAAGAGCTACATTGCGTTCAAGCTGATCGAGGACAACCCGGAGAAGGTCGTGATCTGGCTTTCTCCCAGTGAATATATCTTTAAGACACAGCTGGAGAGTCTGAAAAGGAACGACCCGGACTTTCCGCTGGCGAACGTCCATTTTTACACCTATGCGAAGCTGATGTGCTGTACCAAAGGCCAGCTTGCAGAAATCGCAGGACTTCAGCCATCTTATATTATATTGGACGAATTCCACCGTGCCGGTGCGGAATGTTGGGGCGAGAGCACGGTGGCTTTACTGAAGTTATGCCCGGACGCGAAACTGCTGGGGTTGACAGCAACAAACATCCGCTATCTGGATAATAACCGCGATATGGTCGAAGAGCTTTTTGATGGCCGTGTTGCGAGCGACATGACCCTTGGCGAAGCAATCGTCAGGGGTATTTTGCCTACTCCGAACTATGTGACCACCGTCTATCAGTACCAGAAAGACTTGGCACGCTATCAGACAAGAGTGGGTAATTTGCGTTCTCCCGGCATTCAGGATGTGAATCAAAAATATCTGGATGCCCTGCGTCGCGCCTTGGAACAAGCAGATGGATTAGACAAGGTTTTTGAACATCATATCACGAACAAGTCCGGAAAGTACATCGTGTTCTGCGCCAACAAGGAGCACATGGACGAAATGATCTCTCATGTGCCGGAGTGGTTTGCAAAGGTGAATGCGGAAGTGGCGGTGTACGAAGCCTACTCGGATGACCCCGGTACAGACAAGGCTTTTGCCGACTTCAAGGCCGATGAAAGTGACCGCCTGAAGCTGCTGTTTTGCATCGACATGCTGAACGAGGGCGTTCATGTAGAAGGCATTTCAGGTGTCATCCTGTTCCGGCCTACTATCTCACCTATTATCTACAAACAGCAGATTGGCCGTGCACTAACTGCGGGGGATAATTCCGCTCCACTTATCCTCGATGTTGTCAACAACTTCGAAGGACTATGCAGCATTGCGGGTCTGCAAGGCGAGATGCAGGAGGCTATTCATCGGCTCTATGCCAACGGCGAGGGTGACAAAATCGTCACTGAGCGGTTCGAGGTCATCGAGCAGGTGCATGACTGCCGGGTGCTGTTCGAGCAGCTGCAGGCAAGCTTGTCCTCTAGTTGGGACCATTATTTTTCGGAAGCAAGCATTTACTATGCGGAGCATGACAGCCTGAATATTCCAAAGCGTTATACCACACCGGCGGGATTGAGCCTTGGCGAATGGCTGACGACCCAGCGCCGTGTTCGTGCGGGACAGATTCCGGGGAACTTGACCGAACAGCAAATCGCACGGCTGGACAGCATCGGGATGGAATGGGGCAACCGCAACGATGCCGCATGGGAACGTGGTCTGGAAGAAGCGAGAAAATTTCGGGAACATTTTGGGAATTTGCAGGTCCCGGTGAAATACAAAACGAAAGATGACTATCCTCTGGGAAAGTGGATCAACAATGCGCGGAAACGCCGAAACGATGGAAAGCTGACGGAAGAGCGCATTCGACAACTGGATCAGATGGGAATGATATGGAGCGTATTTGATGCCAAATGGGAACAGGGATATGCACTTGCTATGAATTATGCCGCCAAGCACGGCGACTTGAATGTTCCTGTCAATTACACGACTGAAGAGGGCGAAAAGCTGGGTGCGTGGATTTTGAATCAGAGGACGGCATATGCAAAAGAAATGCTTTCCCAAGACCAACTCGGCCGTCTGGAAGAAATAGGAATCTATTGGGGAAACCGTAATGATCGCCAGTGGAACGAGGTCTATGGTGCCGCCAAGCGTTATTTTGAGGCAAATGGAAACCTTGATGTCCCGGTGGCCTATGTTTCACCGGAGGGCTATGCTCTTGGAAAGTGGGTGCGGCGACAGCAGTATGCGTATCGGAATCCGGAGAAAAGCAATGCAATTTTATCACAAGAGCGCATTGAGTTGCTGGATGCCATCGGAATACAGTGGGAGAAACCTGACCCGTGGCAGCACCGGTACGAGCTGGCGCAGGAATATAAAAGATGCCATGGAAATCTGGATATTCCGGCAAAATACAAGACTGCGGATGGCATCTGGCTTGGCCGGTGGATATACAACCAGAAGCGGTTGCTGCAAGGCGAGCCGGACAAGTTGAGCGAAGAACAAAAGAAAAAGCTAAAGGAGTTATTGGGGTATTATGTCAAAATTTCAGCATGATGTGATGTTGAAGGTCGTAAAAATCATTGATCTAATAATGATTACAATTCCATTTGCACTTTGTTGGGAGCTGTATTATTCGTATCAGGTCTATGCAAAGTTTGGCTGGAGGGGCAACTGGACCATGATCGGTCTGTTTGCGGTGTTGTTCTTTCTGTTAGGTAAAGTCTACGATGCGTTCTGGATGTCTTTGCAGCGCATTTCAGAGTTGATCTACGGACAGGTACTGGCAGCCATGGCAACCGATGGCATTCTGTACATTGTCATCTGCCTGATGGCCCGGCGGCTCTGCAATCTTCTGCCGGGTATTGCGGCGATTGTCGGACAGATCATGATGGCAACCCTGTGGGCAAGATGCGCCCATACCTGGTATTTCCGGACTTTTCCGCCTCAGCCCACCGCAGTGGTCTACGATGTCCGGCATGGACTGGAAAAGCTCATCAATGAATATGGCCTCTCGAAAAAATACGATGTCAAGATGACCTTGAACGTTGAGGAATGTCTGAACGACCTGAGCCTGCTGGATGGAATGCAGAGCGTGTTCATCAGCGGTGTCCACAGCCATGAGCGCAACATCATCCTGAAATACTGTGTGGGACAGGGCATCAATGTGTTCGTGATTCCTCGTGTGGGCGATGTGATCATGAGCGGTTCACAGCCGATGCACATGTTCCATCTGCCCATGCTGCGTGTGGGCCGCTACATGGCAAGCCCGGAGTTCTTGTTTGTCAAGCGTGTCATGGATATTGTGATCTCGCTGGTGGCACTGGTTATCCTGAGTCCGGTGTTTCTGATTACGGCTATTGCAGTCAAATCCGATGGTGGTCCTGCTTTTTACAAGCAGGTGCGCCTGACCAAAGACGGCAAGCAGTTTGAGATTTTGAAGTTCCGTTCTATGCGTGTGGATGCAGAAAAAGACGGTGTGGCGCGTCTTTCCACTGGTGACAAAGATGATCGTATCACGAAGGTCGGCCATATCATCCGAGCCTGCCGTCTGGACGAGCTGCCCCAGCTTCTCAATATCTTGAAGGGAGACTTGTCCATTGTAGGCCCACGCCCGGAACGCCCTGAGATTGCCGCCCAGTATTGCGAAGAGATGCCAGAGTTTGCGTTGCGGCTTCAAGCAAAGGCTGGCTTGACCGGTTATGCACAAGTGTACGGTAAGTACAACACCACCCCCTACGATAAGCTGCAGATGGATCTGATGTACATTGCACATCCCAGCCTGATCGAGGATCTGAAAATCATGCTGGCGACCGTGAAGATCCTGTTTATGCCGGAGAGCACGGAAGGTGTGGCAGAGGGTGCTACTACGGCGATGGGACAGGAGACAGAAGAATGATGCAGAATTACAGTGTCTTGATGTCCGTTTATTATAAGGAAAAGCCAGAATACCTCGAGCAAGCAATTGAAAGTGTTCAATCACAGACGTTCCCAACTGATGATTTCATACTGGTATGTGACGGACCACTGAATGATGCGCTGGACAAGGTGATTGCCAAAAAGCAGCGAGAGATGGGGATAACTTTAAATGTGGTTCGCCTTGCTAAGAACGGTGGACTTGGCAATGCACTGAATGAGGGCATCAAACATTGCAAAAATGAACTAGTTGCCAGAATGGACAGTGATGATATTGCGTATCCGGATCGCTGTGAAAAACAGATGGCGGTATTCAACGCACATCCAGAAGTAAGTATCTGCTCTGGCATTGTGGAAGAGTTTACTCTTGATCCGAATACCGTCGATGCGAAGCGTGTGCCACCGGAGACGAATGCGGAAATTGTAGAATTTGCAAAGAAGCGCAATCCGTTTAATCATCCCTGCGTGATGTATAAGAAATCCGCAGTTGAAGCTGTTGGTTCTTATCAGGACTTCTACTTGTTGGAGGACTATTACCTTTGGCTCCGGATGCTGATGGCGGGGTATCAAGGCTACAACATTCAAGAGCCGCTACTCCATATGAGGGCCGGCTCGGATATGTACCTGCGGCGTGCCGGTTGGAAGTATGCTAAGTCGCAGGCAAAGCTGTTCAAGTTCATGAAGCAGCAAGGCTTTATAAGAAAAGGGCAGTACATAAAAAGCTGTGTGATTCGTAGCGGGTCAGCGTTAGCTCCGAACTGGCTGCGGAAGTTTATGTTTGAGAAAGTACTGAGAAAGTGAGAATAATATGATTCCCAAAATAATTCATTATTGTTGGTTTGGTGGTAATCCACTTCCGGAACAATACAAAAAATATATGGAATCATGGAAAGAATACTGTCCCGATTATGAAATTGTAGAGTGGAATGAAAATAATTTCGATGTAACTAAGAATCAATACTGCTATGAAGCTTACCAGGCTTCAAAATGGGCGTTTGTATCTGACTACGCACGTCTTAAAATAATTTATGAAAGTGGCGGTATCTATTTGGATACAGATGTTGAACTGATAAAAGATGTAACACCACTGGTCGCTGACGGTGTTGGCTTCATCGGATTTCAGAATCCGATTGAAGCCAACACTGGTCTCGGATTTGCAGCAGCACCACACAACCCGGTTGTAAAGGCAATGCTTGATATTTACGAAAACCGCAGTTTTGTAAATGCCGATGGAACGTATAATGATATTCCCTGCCCAGCGGCAAATACAATCGGCCTGATCCGTTGCGGATTGAAAGTGGGAAAACCATGGTGTAATCAAGTTCAGCATTTACAAGGCATGTGTGTTTATCCGGAAGAATATTTCAACCCACTTGATAATGATACGCAGAAATTGAATATAAATGAACACACTTATTCCATCCATCAATATGCAGCAACGTGGCTTGGAAAGGATTATAGTATTCGAAAAAAGATAAAGCAGTTGCTTCCAAATGCTTTTTTGCGTTGGCGAACAGAAAAGGTAGCCCAAAAACACCTGAGAAAAATCGAAAATGAGATTTGCGGAGTAGAAAATATATGAATGAAAATAGCGGAACATATATTATTGTAACGTGGAACAATGAGAAGGAAATTGAAGATTGTTTGTCTACGGTTTCTAGATACTCTCCTAAGAATAGCAAAGTGATTGTAGTTGACAATAATTCAAATGATAGAACAGTACAGATCATAAAAGAAAAATTTCCGGAGACTGAATTAATAGAAAGTAAGGAAAACCTTGGATTTGCAGCAGCGAATAATCTTGCTCTGGAAAATGTTTCAAGCGAATACATTTGCTATTTGAATCCAGATGTAATTTTAACAGAAGATATTCTTACTCCGTCAATTGAAATACTTGAAGACCAAAGCGAAGTTGGGTTAGTTGCATGTCGTTTGAAAAATAAAGATGGAAGTAATCAACCGTCTTGTTTTAATTTTGCAAATAGCTGGAGCCTTCCGTGCGAAATTCTCCACATCGGGGCAGTTATGCCAAGATCGCTGAGAAAAAAATATTTTTTGAATTATTATAAAACCAATGATGATTTTAAGCCTGACTGGGTTATTGGAGCCGAAATGGTTATGCGAACAAAAGATGCGCGTGCTATTGGAGGTTTTTCAACAGAATATTTTATGTACACAGAAGATATGGATTTATGTAAAAAAATATCTGTAATTTTGAAAAAACAAATATATTTCATTTCTGGTGTTTCACTGATTCATTTAGGCGGAGCAAGTGAGGCGCAGAATGTAAACTACAACAAGCAAAAAAAGCTATTTCAGAATGATATGATTTTTGTTAGAAAATTTTATGGAGAAAGTGAAGCGAAAAGAACAAAACAAAAGGCGATGAAAGCGTATTTACTAAGAAAACTTTTACTTACGGCTGCGTATTGGAAAAAAGACCGTAGCATACATCTGTCGAAAACAGAAGAGGCATATAATATTTTAAAAAATGTGGAAGGATAAAAATCAAAAACGAATAAGGAGCAGAGATGCTTAAGCTTATTTTCTATATTATCTGGGTTGCCAATATTATATTAGTAGTTTTAAAACGAAAATCAAAATTTCTTTCAGCTTTATCGTTCGTGTTGTCATTTGTTGTGCTTGCTGGAAACACATACAATCTAGATTATATGACATACTACTGGAGCTATACACATCAGGATTTTGATACTCTAGATAAAGGGTATCAGCTTTTATGTCGAATTTTTATTAAGATAGGACTCGACTATCAAGCAATGCTTATGGTACTTCAAAGTATGATGTTGATTGTTTTATGGCTATGCATACGGAGCGTAACCAATAATTATAATGTTTTTTGGGCGTTGTATTTCTTCGCGCAACAATTTATCGATGTGATTCAGTTTCGGAATTACATTGCTACAGTATTTTTGATGGGTTCTTTATTTCTACTGAAAAACGGAAAAAGATGGATGTCCTTTTTGATACTGATTGGAGCAGTCGGATTTCATAAATCTTTTGCTTTGTATATTCCATTTGTTCTATTATATAATAACAGAAGAATAAAGGTGCAATTTAATCATATAGCGAGTGTTTTAATTCTGACCTTTTGCATATTATATCCGTTAAATGCAATTGCTAAAATAAATGTGTTTAGTGTATTGCTAAGTGCGTTGAATGTTCCAGAACGTTATAGCTATTATATTACAGGAACACGGTATGGATCGGTTGCATTTTTTTTTCTATATCTAATAAATCTTTATTGTATAAATTCGGTGAAAGAGAATTTCTGGAAAAATACAGATGACGCTATTGGAGATGTGGTCTTAAAAATTAACTTATATTCAGCAGTTGTTCTGCCATTTTTAATTGTAAACACCAATGTCTATCGTTTATATCGAAATCTTAACCTGATGAACTTCATTTTTATTTCTGCCGCACTAGGACGTAGTAAAAAGTTAACGAAAAGATATTATTATGAAATCGGGAAGATTTTATTAATGGGAATGATTTGGAAAGTGCTATTTATGACAAATCCGTCCATATATGTAGACGTCTATACGAACAATATATTGCTGTAGAGAGTTCGGGATGATTTCGATTTATGTGTGTCTTTTGTTTAGTCTTGTTTTGACTAAACAAGCTAGAAAGCAGTGCAATGCTTTTCGATAGATGCGTAACAGTAATTTTATGAATAAGGGAGATTGAAATGGGTAATCCAGTAGTTACAGTGGTAACGTTGAGCTACAAAAAATTTGATTATATATTTCATGCTATTGATTCTGTTTTGAGCCAGACATATCCCTATATTGAGTATATAATTGCAGATGATGGTTCACCTAATTTTCCCATGGATGAAATCGAAGAATATGTTAGAGAAAATAAAAAAGAAAACATTATTGAATTTCATGTCATAACATCTAAATATAATAGAGGAACCGTAAAAAATATCAACAATGCATATCGTTCAGCTACAGGTGAAATACTTATTCCGTTGTCTGCTGATGATGAGTTTTACTCAAACGATGTTATTAGCAAAATTGTAGATGCTTTTCTCAAAAATAGGTGTGATGTTTTGGTTACAAGCCGAATGGTTTGCACAGAAACGGGAAAAGAAATAAAAAGGTTGCCATCTTTAAAAAGCGAGAAATATATTGCAAAACTCGACACACCTGAAAAGCAACATTTGGCATTTATAACAGGTGAATTTTACGATATGGCTTCTGGTAGTGCACTATATATTAAAAAAAGTTTTTTGGAAATATGGGGCTATTTTGATGAAAAGTATGTTTTATGGGAGGATGGTCCGTTTCTTACACAGTATACAAGGGATAATGTGCTGTCAACTGCATACGAAATTATAAGCATAAAATATCGATTGGGTGGAGTATCTAATGGAAAGCCCAACCCACTTATACAAAAGGATATAGACCTTTATAATAACGTTGACCGCGTTGCAGAAATAGCAAAATTAAAAGAATTACAAAAAAGGAAAATCGAATATCTATGTAAAAGGGAGATGGTTTCTTTATGGATTCCAAAACTTTATCTATATTTGATTTATCCGGATGTTATGATTGAAAAAGTTATATATAAAATTAGACGGAAGTGAGTGAAAATGCAAGTAATAAAATATGTATTCCAGCCCCACGGCGATGAGCGTGGACAATTGGTTGCATTAGAAGAGTTCAAAGACATCCCTTTCCGTATCAAGCGTGTTTATTATATGTATGATACTGCTGATGGGGTGACGCGTGGATACCATGCGCATAAGAGCCTTCAGCAAATTCTGGTTTGTATTCACGGCAGCTGTAAGATTCGTTTGGATAACGGCCACGAAAAGAAGGTTGTTCCGCTGGAAAAGCCTTATGAAGGCCTTTATGTCTCTAACAATATGTGGCGAGAGATGTTTGACTTTTCGCCGGATGCAGTATTGCTAGTACTAGCATCGGAATTGTATGACGAATCGGACTACATAAGAAACTACGATGAGTTCTTGGAATTCGTAAAAAATTGTGGCGACACGACTGGGATTGAAGGAGAAAAAGAATCATGAATGTACCTTTTGTAAGTTTTCTGCCTATGGAACATGAGCTGGATACTGAGCTGCGCGCAGCGTTTGAGCGCGTTTATGAGCGCAGCTGGTATATCGAGGGAAAGGAAGACGAAGCATTTGAAAAGGCTTTTGCAGACTTCTGCCATGTGAATTATTGTGTCGGCACAGGAAACGGCTTGGATGCGTTGATGCTTGCACTGAAGGCGTTGGATATTCATGCAGGCGATGAGGTGATCGTGCCGTCCAATACCTTTATTGCAACTGCACTGGCGGTTACCTATACCGGAGCAACGCCTGTTTTTGTGGAGCCCGATATCCGTACCTTTAATATTGATCCAGCCAGAATTGAGGATAAGATTACCGAAAAGACAAAAGCCATTATGCCAGTCCATCTGTACGGCCAGCCCTGCGATATGACTCCTATTATGGAAATTGCAAAAAAGCATCGCTTGTATATTGTGGAGGATTGTGCACAGGCACATGGATCCACATACAAAGGCCAGCGAATTGGCTCTTTTGGTGACGCAGCTGGCTTCAGCTTTTATCCCGGCAAGAATCTCGGTGCACTGGGCGATGCAGGTGCAACTGTGACAAACAACGAGGCACTTGCACAGAAAGTTCGTGCATTGGGCAATTATGGCTCGGATTACAAGTATCATCATATTTATCAGGGTAATAACTCTCGTTTGGATGAGATGCAGGCAGCATTCCTTGCTGCAAAGCTGCCGCACCTGGATAAAATGAATGCAGAGCGCCGCCGTATTGCTCAATTGTATCTGAATGGCATCCACAATAAAGAAGTGATTCTGCCATATGTTATCCCGGAAGCTGAACCGGTCTGGCACATTTTTGCTGTTCGCTGCAAGCGCCGAGATGAACTTGAAAAGTATTTGAATGAGAAGGGCATTGGAACGAACAAACATTACCCTATCCCGATGCACATGCAGAAGTGTTATGCAGACCTTGGTATCCAGCAGGGCGAACTGCCAATTGCAGAGGAAATCAGTGCTACCGAGTTGAGCCTGCCGATGTTCTATGGCATAACAGACGAGCAGGTGCAATATGTAATTGATACTATTAATAATTTTAGGTGAAAAGGCTATGCGGATTAGAAAACTTGAACTAAAAGATGCTCCATTAATGTTGGAATGGATGCATGATGAAAGTGTTGTATGTGGGTTACGTGGAAGTTTTAAAGAAAAAACATTGGACGATTGCATTGCGTTTATAAACAATGCTCACATGACAGAAGAAAATATTCATCTTGCAATTGCTACAGATGCAGATGAGTATATGGGAACAGTCAGCTTGAAAGATATTGATCGAAAAGAACAAAGTGCAGAATTTGCAATCACAGTCCGAAAAAGTGCTATGGGCAAAGGGTATTCGTGGTATGGAATGCGTGAGATTATTCAGAAGGCATTCGAAGAATATGGCCTTAATCGCGTATATTGGTGTGTTTCCGCACAAAATGTACGTGCCGTAAAATTTTACAATAAGCATGGCTTTGAAAGAATATCTGATATTTCAGAGAAGGTTCAGGCACGATACAAAGATATGGATGATTTGCTGTGGTATGAAGTACAAAAGAATCCGGCAAAATGAGAAATTTGCAGTATGGATTATATTAAAATAAATGAGGAAATGTGAATGATAAAAAGATGGAAAGAAAAATACAGCCTGGTACCGTTGACTGTAAAGGTTTCTACAGCATACGCAGTGTGCAGTATTCTTCAAAAATGTTTATCTTTTATCACACTTCCGCTGTTTACAAGATTGCTTACAACAGAGCAGTATGGTCAGTATACTATTTACTCTTCTTGGTCGGGCATTTTAATTATTTTTCTTACATTAAATCTTGCATACGGTTCTTTTCAAACTGCAATGGTAAAATTTGAAGGCCGAAGGGACGAATATATTACGTCAATCCAGGGAATCAGCGTTGTTCTTTGCTGTGTTTTTTTGGCCGTATATTTACCACTGCGAAATGTTTGGAACCGTTTATTTGAACTTCCAACACCTTTTGTCCTTTTGATGGTAGCTGAGATTATTTTTTCAACGGCAACACAGTTATGGATGGAAAAAAATCGTTTTGAATTTAAATATAAAAGCGTTGTGGTGGTTACATTATTGACAAGTATTTTATCCCCTGTTATCGCATTCATCCTTGTCAGTCTTGTAAGCGAAAAAGGATATGCACGAATTTTTGGTTATGCCATTGTCAACATTTTGATAGGTTTTATTCTTTTTATATACAACAGTCAGAAAGGAAAACATTTCTACAATAAAGAATTCTGGAAATACGCGGCCGGATTCAACATACCGCTGCTGGTATACTACCTTTCGCAGGTTGTTTTTAACCAGAGTGACCGTATTATGATTAGTCACATAGCAGGAACAAGTGATGCAGCAATGTATGGTGTTGCGTATAATCTGGCAATGTTTTTGACATTTGTTTTAAATGCAATTAACGCTTCTTATGTTCCTTGGATATATGAAAAAATAAAAGATAATAAAAGCAGTGAAAATCAAACGATTTCTCTGATGCTAGCAATATTGATGGGCCTAATGATTTTGTGTGTGATTTGGTATGCACCGGAAATTATCGTGATCATGGCCGGGGAACAATATAAGGCAGCTATTTATGTTGTTGCACCGGTGGCTATGAGTTTATTTCTTCTGCTCTATTGCCAATTCTTCATCAATGTGGAATTCTATTATGAAGAAAAAAAGATGCTTATATATGGATCAATCGGAGCAGCAATTTTAAACATTATAATGAATTATATTTTTATTCCGGCCTATGGTTTTGTAGCTGCTGGATATACGACATTAATGAGTTATATCGTATTTGCTCTTTCGAATTACTATACTATGCAGCTGTGTTTGAAGAAGAGGCAGTTGATTGATAATCTTTACAATTATAAAGGGTTGTTTTTGATTTTTGTAGGCTTTATAGTAAGCGGTTTTTTAGGCGTGGCACTATATGAAAATTTAGTTTTCAGAATGGCAATAACTTTAGCTGTTCTGGGGTTGCTAATTGTGAACCGAAACAAATTTCTAGGTGCATTGAAGCAAATTAGGGGTAAATAAAAATGAATAAAGAGAAGCTCAAGAAAATAAAAGTGCTTTATTATCCATATAAAACACTTAAGCAGGGTGGAATGGATATACTGAATGAGGTACATTATCGCTTTTCACTCCACTATATTGAAAAAAATAAGAACCGTGTAAGGAAGAAGATTGAAAACAGTGAAGCGTTGAACGTGGTTTTTGTTGTGCAGTATATTCCTGGATGGAATAAATTGGAACCTGTTTACACAAAAATGAAACAAGATGCTCATTTTCATCCTGTGATTGTATGTGTGCCTCTAAATATCCAAAATCACAAGCTAATGGATTGCAAGGGAAATGACACATACCAATATTTTATTGAACATGGCTATGACGCAATCGACGCGTTGCAGGAGGATGGAAGCTGGTTCGATTTAAAGAGACTGCAACCGGATTATTTGTTTCATTCACGGCCATATAATCATTTTATGCCTAAATGTTATACAAGTGGACAAATTGCAAAGTATGCTTTGATTTGCAATGTACTATATGGTGCAAGTTTAACAAAAAATGGTGAAGATGTCACCCTAAACAAAAATTACTATAGAGATGTTGCAATCTATTTTTCATTCGATGCGAATGAGCAGTTATTCTACGAAAACAGATTTATGCTTGGGTGCAAACGAGGTGTCCAGAATTGCTTTCCATACGGTGCTGTCGGCCTAGAGCAGATTCTCTGTTGTAAAATAGATAAAACAGATGACACTTGCTTTGAAAAAACTGTTTTATGGACTCCACGGTGGTCAACGGATCCATATATTGGAGGTAGTAATTTCTTTGAATATAACAATCTGATTTTTTCATTAGCAAGAAAAAATCCTAACATATTATTTGTTTTGCGACCGCATCCACTTATGTTTGGAAATTTTATTAAAACAGGTGAAATGACTGAACAGGATGTAAAGCAATTTAAAGATTATTGCCAAAACGAAAATAACATTATTTTAGATGAGTCAAAAGAATACTTTAATCAGTTCTGGAATAGTGACTTATTGATTACGGATGCATCTGGAATTGTTCCGGAGTATTTTGTTACTGGCAGACCTATTTTGTATTGTCATTCCTCTGCAAATTTCATATATAATGAATACACCCTAGACATAATTAATACTTGCTATCAAGTTAGATCAAAAGAAGACCTTTTACATAATTTTTATAGAATAATCGCAGGATATGATGAAAAACAAAATGACCGTAAAGCCCTGATACGAGAAAGGTATGGAGATGTTCAAAGCAATAGCAGGAATATTTTAAAAGTCTTAAAAGGAGAAAATAGATAAACATATATCATCTCTATAGTATTTGCATTTATCTAATTCCAAAGCTTCCTGAGATGAATTCCTTTACAGAATCTTATATTTCACGGTTGATTTGATATTGTAGTTAGAAATGCTTTCCTTGGAGGATTACTAAATGAGGCATAAGGCGTTCGTATTTAGTACACCACAGGTGGATACTGAGCACGAGCATATTTTTAGGTAATTTTTTAAGAGGATCTTATATATCAATACTAGATAAATAAGTGTTAGGCGTTTTTGAATACATATACAATAAGATGAGTATTCCCGGATTGGAGGATTATAAAGTGTACTGGTTAGACCATAATATAGAAAATCTGGTTCGAGTCTTTGATCAAAATGAAAGAAAAGAATTCCTTAGGCTAGATCTGAATGAAAATCCTGGTGGTTTGCCTCAGAAGTTTGTTGAATCGGTTTTAGCGGAGGTTACCCCACAGATGGTGGCACAATATCCAGAAACGCTTCACTTCACGCAAGTGTTGGCAGATTATATTGGAACAGATATCTCTGATATTTGTATTACAAATGGTTCGGCAGAAGCAATTCGTTATATAATCCAAATGATTTTAATACAGAGGATATGTTAAAAAGTAAGTCTGTATTTATATACAAAAATTTTTAATGTTCCTCAACGGAGACGGAATAAAAGATTTTTTGAATTAATGGAAAATGTAAATGCTTAAGAGGCACTCCACAAAATTTTATTGATGGTAAATAAAAAACAGTTGTACTTTACAAAAAGAAAGGTTAATAAGAGATGCAAGGATTGATTTTGGCTGCAGGCATGGGAAAACGCCTGAAAGAACTGACAAACAATAATACAAAGTGCATGGTAAAAGTCAATGGAGTTACCATGATTGAGCGTACACTTCGTATTTTGGATAAGAAACATCTTTCGAAGATTATTATCGTTGTTGGATATAAGGGAGATAACTTGATTCAATATATCAAGACCCTTAATATTGCAACTCCAATCTGTTATATAAATAATCCGATTTATAATAAAACGAATAATATCTACTCTTTAGCACTGGCAAAAGAGTATCTTTGCAATGAGGATACACTTCTGCTAGAATCAGATCTTGTGTTTGAAGAGTCCGTCATCGATGCGCTTTTGGACGACAAAAGAGAAACATTGGCATTGGTGGACAAGTTTGAAAGCTGGATGGACGGAACATGTATGAAGTTGGATGAAAATGATTGTATTGCAGACTTCATTCCGGGAAAATATTTGAAATTTTCTGAAAAAGAAAATTATTACAAAACAGTAAATATTTACAAGTTCAGTGCAGGGTTTTCAAAGAATACATATGTTCCGTTTTTGTCTGCCTATGAAAAGGCGATGGGTGAAAATGAATACTATGAATCGGTCATTAAGTTGATTGCGCTTTTGGAGACCAAGGAAATTCGTGCGAAACGACTTAATGGTCAGATTTGGTATGAAATTGATAATATTCAGGACTTGAATATTGCAGAGTCGCTATTTGCAGAAAATGAAAGTGAACATTACCGGAAAATTACAAGTCGCTACGGTGGTTATTGGCGCTATCCGAAACTTTTAGATTTCTGCTATCTTGTGAATCCGTATTATCCACCTGAAAAAATGAAGGAAGAAATCAAGTCGAACTTCGAAACCCTTCTGACAGAATATCCTTCTGGAATGCAGGTGAATTCGCTGTTGGCAGCAGGAGCATTTGGAATTGAACAAAAGCACATTATTGTTGGAAATGGTGCTGCAGAACTGATTAAATCGTTAATGGATAAGATTCAGTTGGAAGGTGATGAAAAAATTGGCTGCATCTACCCGACATTTGAAGAATATCCTAACCGATATGATAAAGCCCAAATTGTCCCATATATTGTTCAAACAGAAGATTTCCGTTATACGGCAAGTGACCTAATGGATTTCTATGCTGATAAGGAGATTAGAACACTTGTTTTAATTAATCCAGATAATCCAAGTGGAAACTATATTCCTTACGACCATTTGCTGAAGCTGATTGATTGGTGCAAGGAACGAAATATTCGTTTGATTATTGATGAAAGCTTTGTGGACTTTGCAGATGAGAAATCATTGGATGATATTACTCTCTTGAATGAGGACGTATTAAAGCGTTATCAGGAACTGTATGTTATCAAGAGCATTTCAAAGTCTTACGGAGTTCCAGGAGCAAGGCTTGGAATCCTTGCAAGTGGTAATGAAGAGATGATTTCGTATTTAAAGAAGGATGTTTCCATTTGGAATATTAACTCGTTCGGAGAATTTTTCCTTCAGATCAAAGAAAAGTACGATAAGGACTATGTGAAAGCTTTACAAAAAATTAAAACAGAACGGAAACGTTTTGCCGAAGAACTTGAAAAAAATCTATTTCTTACTGTTTATCCGTCACAGGCGAATTATTTGATGTGCCGACTGAAAAAAGGAAACAGCCATGATTTGTGCTGTGCTTTACTTAAAAAAAATATTCTGGTGAAGGATCTGACGGAAAAAATCAAGAATGGAAACCAATATATTCGTATTGCAGTAAGGAATCGGGATGATAATGATATATTGGTTCGTGCTCTACAAGAATATGAAGGTGTCTGACGTGACGGTCAACAGAAAATCTTCAAAATTGAGGTAGTGTCGTATAAAGGCTGTACTATTCACCGAGTGGTGCAGCTTTTTGAATTTACGGAAAGTTCCATATCGAACAATAAGGGTCTCTCCCCACACCCACCTCCAAATTCACTCCGGTGAAATTTTGATGGGTGCATAAATCGGAGCGAGTTTGCCATCTGCACGGAGTTCAAATGCTGCTTTTCCATCCACTTCAGGAATTCAGTAGGCACTGCATTCAAAACCGGACGAGCGTAACGAATAGCACGTCCTTTCCTCTCTAGGATTGGCAAATAGTGCCGTAGATCCAAGGATTCCTGCTTTCGCCCCATGCAACGGTCGCGGGTTGCCACCAGAAGACCGTTAATCCAAATCTCAACTCTATTGGGATAGGCCTTTACAGTGGTGTCCTTTCCCTTGTATTTACAAGGGATGGAATAGTAATTGGTATCAAAGAGCACCGTTGAATAGCGATTGACTTTCGGGTAGGCTTTCTTTGAAATATCGAGAACATATTGGGGAAGCGGATGGAGATAAGCTTGTTCTTCGGCCAGCATCTTTCCTACTTCCTGAGAGCGTCCGTCGATTTTGTGGTTAAGGTATTTGGCACACTGTTCTAACAATTTCGTGTTGAAATCTTCCAAAGAATCTACTTGAGGCAGCGGCACACATACATTGCGCCGGATATATCCTACCAGATTCTCTACAAGGCCTTTTTCATTCCCGGAAGCTGGATTGCAAAATACAGGCTGGAATCCGTAGTGTGCGGCCAGTTGGGAATAATTATCCTGTGCTGCTGCGTGAGTACCGAAACCACTCTTTACCGCTACACGGGCGTTGTCAAAGATAATAGAACGCGGAATACCGCCCAAATAGTTGAGCGTATGAATAATGGCATCGAGAAAGCTTTCCAAGTTTTGCCGCCAGTAAGCAATAACATAGGGCGCGCAGCTATAACTCATACGCGCACAAAACAGGTTTACCATTACTTTCTCGCCGGCCAATCTTACTGTAGCTTCTCCCCAGTCAATCTGTAGTGCCTGACCAGGAGCAAACCTCAATGGAATAAAAACTTCATTCTCTTTGCGCTTTGCCTTGGCTTCATGAACTGCCGCTCGGATAGCAGACTCGCTGCCCGTGTAACCAAATTCTTCTACGAGCCGATTGTAAATCCGCCGCGCTGTGTGACGCTGCTTCTTTACACCCTCCGCAGTGTCTGTATCGAGGCAGTGCTCAATGAACTGCCTCACTTCTGGCGTTACAACAGAGGCTTCTCGCTGGTAGGTTTTCCGATCCCATGGAACCGCATCGCCCATCCAATATTTCTTGACAGTGTTTCTGGAAATACCCAGAATTTTAGCTGCTGCTCGCTGACTGGTTACGCCTTCGAGTTGTAGCGCACGGATTGATTTGTAGACATCCACCGATGTGACCACCTTTCTATCGCCTCCCGTATAGTAGTCTGCGTCTCGGGAAGCTATTAGGTGGCTCAAATATTCGCTGTCATTTTGCAGGTAGGTGGCTCAAGTATATATTAGCATTCACAAGGAGCTAAGCGAAGCCTTCTGGCTATAAGCACAGCTCAAATATTCATATTCTCAAATCAATTTATTGTTTCGACCAAGATATATTTTTATTCCACCAAATGCACCTCTTGCGAACATAAAAGACGAGTGTTATACTGAAGCCATCAAAAAACATTGGAGGTGTCCCTTATGCCCCGTCCAAAAGGAAGCAAGAACAGGCCCAAGACCGTAAAAGCAACCGTTGACTTTGCTGCGCAGATTGCTGAAAAGCAGGCTGCAAAGGAAGCCGCTGCCGCTGAAATTGCATCTATCACTGCGAACATTGATGCTCTGAAAGCAGACCTGAAAACCAAGAAGGCCTCGCTCAAAAAACTGGACAAAGAACTGGTGAAGCTGGAGAGTAAGAAAAAGGACGCTGAAACCAAAGCAGCGGAATCCGCAAAGAAAGCCGAAGCTGAGGATGTGCTGAAGAAGCTGCTGGCATCCGGTATGACGGCAGATGAGATCCTCGCAAAGCTGAAATAAATATTTTAGAGCCGTGTGGATCAGTCGGAGCGTAGAGTTATAGCTCTGGCAGTTCACACGGTTTTCTTATATAAATGGTAATGGATATGATTCGGAACGAATAGAATTGTTCCATATCAAACATAAATGGCTACATTTCCCACACCATGGCTCAAAATCACGTCCGGAGAAATTTCAGTTAATCAGCAGGAACATGTTGGCAATCTAGCTGTCATAGAGCTTCTGAGGAGAGTGTCTGGGAGAGCTGCTGCCCCGGCGAAAGCCCTAGACCCAAGGCGCTTGAACCGTGGAATGTCGTAAAAATATACGCTGAAATCTGAAAAATGCAGGTCAGAGGCGAAACGGATCAAATCCTTGCAAATGACGCTGAAACGTGATATAATCGTGGTACGAACAAACCGGTTTTGGTACGACAACGGTATGTTCTGGTACTGTAACTGTTGTTACGAAACTGTGAAGAACTACTTGGAAAAGTGCAAAAATTCAGCGTAGCTGCGACGACACCTATCAGGTTCAGGTCGTGTCCTGGTACGACAACGAGAACTCCTACACCTCTCAGATGGTTCGTACCATTAAGTACTTCGCTGAGAACTGCTGATCGGAGTTTCTCCTGAGCTGAATAAAGTTTGACTGCGCCCTTTCTCTTGTGTGATGCGAGAGAAAGGGCGCTTTTTGCTGACCATTTTGAGCACGATAAGGTGCTTTCGTAAAATGGCACAACACATTTGCAGTGTGCCGACAAAAGCAGCACGTATTCGATCTCCATCTATTGCAACCCTTCTCCCGATATGATAAAATGGTAAAAATAAATGGAGACAATGAAACAGTATGATTACGAAACGTGAAAAAC
Organism: Faecalibacterium sp. DFI.5.82; assembly: GCF_029076575.1. Classification (NCBI taxonomy): domain Bacteria; kingdom Bacillati; phylum Bacillota; class Clostridia; order Eubacteriales; family Oscillospiraceae; genus Faecalibacterium; species Faecalibacterium sp. DFI.5.82. The sequence goes on along the minus strand of NZ_JARFIS010000002.1, from coordinate 240,922 downwards.
TGCAGTATGGATACCTGTTTCTGATTGATCTGCTCTCTCTGGCTCTCAGTATCGGGCTGGCGTGGGGGCTGACCGCAGGTGTTCTGCACAAGATGGGGGACTTCCAGCTGGACGATCTGGTAGAAGCCTGTTTTTTATTGCTGCTGGCCTATATCCTGACCTTTTTTACATTTGATCAGAGCGAAAATATCGTGAACCGCACTCCGATTCGTGAAGTTGAAATTGCGGTGCGGTTCAATTTTTTGCTGACTCTCATTGATGCGGCCTGTCTGGCGCTGACCAAGGCTTCCATGCTGCACTCCCGCTATTTTCTGGTGTTTGTGCCCGTCATCGATGTCTTTGTGATGACGGGCGCTCATGCTGTCCTCAAAAAGATGCTGGTACGCTCCCGCTATACCAAGGGGATTCAGAGCCTTGTGGGAGTGGTGACTACGCAGGAGAACGCAAGCCCCATTCTGGAAGAGCTGAAAAAAGACTGGTCCAAGCGTGTGACCGGCCTTGCCATTCTGGAAGCTGCCCCGGAGCAGCTTCACACTGAGATCGATGGGGTGAAGATCGAGGCGAACTTCGATAATTTCATGGACTGGCTGCGGCAGGCAGCGCTGGATGAAGTGTATCTGGATGTGGCGCAGGAGAGTGAGGAGAACATGCTGCCCTATCTCGAGGAGATGGAGAGCATGGGTCTGACGGTCCATTTCCGCCTGCCGGTGCTGGACCGGATCGAAAAAGCCTGCTGCGATGAGACCAGTGCGGTGCGCATCAGCCGGGAACTGAGCCGCTGTGCGGGCGGCAATGTTGTGACGATGGGCACGGTGGAACTCAAGCTGCGGGATCAGGTGCTGAAACGGACCATGGATATCGTAGGCGGCATCATGGGGTGCATCATCAGCATCCCCATCATTGCGTTGGTGGCCATCCCGCTCAAGCTGGAAAGCCCCGGCCCGCTGATCTTCAAGCAGCGCCGGGTGGGCCGGAATGGACGTGTGTTCTACATCCACAAGCTGCGCAGCATGTATGCGGACGCGGAGGCACGCAAAAAGGAGCTGATGGCCCAGAACGAAATGAACGGCTTGATGTTCAAGATGGAAGATGACCCCCGGATCACCCGGGTGGGCCGCTTCATCCGGCGCACCAGCATCGATGAGCTGCCGCAGTTTTTTGACGTTGTGCGGGGCTCCATGAGCCTGGTGGGTACCCGCCCGCCCACGCTGGATGAGTACCGGCAGTACGAGAGCCATCACAAACGCCGCCTTTCCATGAAGCCGGGAATTACCGGCCTGTGGCAGGTAAGCGGCCGCAGCGATATTGATGATTTTGAAGAAGTGGTCAAGCTGGATGTCCAGTACATCGACAACTGGTCCATCTGGATGGATATCTACCTGCTGTTCAGGACGGTGGGCGTTGTGTTTGACCGGAAAGGGGCAAAATGAATTATATTCTTTTTGGTGGATCTGGTTTTATCGGCACCCATCTCATTCATTTGCTGCTGAAGGAGTGCGTCAGACCCGGCGACGTGATCTACGACCTGGATCTTGTGATGCCCGGGGAAGAGGGCGTGGTGCCGGGCATTGTGGAAAAGAACGATGGGGTGCAGTATATCCGGCTGGATGTGCGCAAGCCCATCGATTTTGAGTTCGCTCCGACTCCGGAGGATGTGATCTTTGATCTGGCAGCGGTCCACCGCACCCCCGGCCACCCGGAAGAAGCCTATTTTGAAACAAATATCCGGGGCGCGGAAAATGTGACCGCATTTGCGGAAAAATACGGCATCCGGAAGATCCTATTCACCAGCTCCATTGCACCCTATGGTGCGTCTGAGGACCTTAAGACGGAGGAGACTCTGCCAACTCCCAACACGCCGTATGGGATCAGCAAGCTGGTGGCAGAAAAGATCCACCAGATCTGGCAGGCCCGTGATCTGGCCCGGGAGTTGACCATCGTGCGGCCAGGCATCGTTTATGGCAAAGGGGAGCACGGCAACATGACCCGCCTGTACAGGGGGCAGAAGAAGGGCTACTTCTTTTATGCCGGCCGGAAGGACACCATCAAGGCGTGCATCTATGTCAAGGAGCTGGTGCGCTTCTTCAAGTACCGGATGCTGGATCATTCTTTCCCCGGAGCAGAGATCTATAACTGTACCTACGAGCCGGCCTATACCATTGAAGAGATCTGCGATACAATGCAGAAGGCGACCGGCCTGCACCGCCATGTGCCGTTGGTGCCTGCCGGACTGCTGCTGTTTGCGGCGGGCATTCTGGGACCCATCGGGGGCAAAAAGGTGGGCATCCATCCCGCCCGTGTCCGGAAACTGATGGTATCCACCAATGTCTGCGGCAGAAAGCTGGCCGCCACTGATTACAAGTTCCACTATACGCTGGAGGAGAGCTTCCGGGACTGGTTCGAGGATTGTGACCGCAAGGAGCTGGTATGACCATGGAGCAGAATGCACAGCCCATCCGTGTGGCTCAGATGATGACGGATATGAACTACGGCGGTGTGGAGATGGTGGTGATGAACTACTACCGCCACATGGACCGTTCCAGAGTTCAGTTTGATTTTTTCGCGCTGGAAGGTTCGACCCTGCCCCAGCGGGAAGAAATCGAACGGCTGGGCGGCCGGGTGTATGTGGTGCCAAAATATACCCACCTGACGCAGTATGAACGGGAGATCGGGCGGCTGTTCCGTCAGAACGGATACCAGATCGTTCACTCCCACATGAACACCCTGAGCGTGCTTTCCCTCTGGGGGGCAAAGCGTGCAGGGGTGCCCAACCGGATCGCGCATAACCATTCTACGGTGGGCAGGGGAGAAGGAGCAAAAAATGTGATGAAGTACCTGCTCCGTCCCTTTGCCGCAGTGTATCCCACCCGGCTCTGTGCCTGCTCCAGAACGGCAGGCAGCTGGCTTTATGGTGAAAAGCCTTTCCGGGTGTTCAACAATGCCATTGAGCTCGACCGCTTTACTTATGATGCCGCCAAACGGAAAGCCGTCCGGCAGGAGCTTGGCCTGGGGGATGAACTGGTGCTGGGCCATGTCGGACGGTTCTGCTATGCCAAAAATCACGAATTTCTGCTGGATGTAATGGCGGAGGTCTGCAAGCAGCGGCCGGATGCCGTTTTATTGCTGATCGGAGAAGGGGAAAACGAGGCCGCTGCCCGTCGGAAAGCGGAGGCGCTGGGGCTGCAAAGGAATGTCCGCTTTCTGGGCCGACAGAGCGATCCCGCAAAGTTCTATCAGGCCATGGATGCCTTTGTTTTGCCCTCGCGGTATGAGGGGCTTGGAATCGTGCTGATCGAGGCACAAGCGGCGGCATTGCCGGTCATCTGTTCCACAGAGGTGCCGCAGGAGGCTCAGGTCCTGCCCGAGATGCAGTACCTGAGCTTGCAGGAAAGCCCGGCAGTCTGGGCGGATGCGGCGATCCGGGCTGCAGAAAATGCCCGGCGGCGGGATACCTCTGCTGAGATGCGGACAGGCGGCTTTGATATCGTCACCGAGGCGAAGAAGCTGGAAGAGTTTTACTTCGACCTGCTGAAATGAGGAGATAAGATGGACCCTTTGGTAAGCATCATCGTTCCTGTTTATAATGTAAAGCCATATCTGAGCCGCTGTGTGGACAGTCTACTGGGGCAGAGTTATCAGAACATGGAGCTGCTGCTGGTGGACGACGGCTCCACCGATGGCAGCGAGGCCCTCTGTGATGAATATGCTGCGCAGGATGCCCGGGTGCGGGTGCTCCACAAGAAAAATGGTGGTCTGTCCGATGCCCGCAACGCTGGTGTGGACGCAGCAAAGGGGGAATACCTCTCTTTTGTGGATGGCGATGACTGGGTGTCACCTTATTACATCGAGAACCTGTACCGGGCACTGGAGCAGGCGGGAGCGGATTTTTCAACCAGCTGTTTTGAAGAGGTGTTCGAGGGCCAGCCGATGCAGTCCGTGCCCACAGAGCGTCTGGAAGCATTCGAGATCCTGAGCCGGGAGGAATGCCTGCGCCGCATCCTGTATCAGGAGGGCATGGAGGTGACCACCCCCACCAAGCTCTATAAGCGTGCACTGTTTGAGGGCGTGCGCTACCCGGTGGGCAAGCTCTATGAGGATATCCCGGTCGCCTACGAGGTGACAAAGCGTGCCCATAAGGCGGCACATATCGCAAACCGGGATTACTATTATTTCCAGCGGGGCAGCAGCATCCAGAATATGGCCTTCAACCCCAGAAAGCTGGATAGTGTGCGGCACTGCCACGCGCTGATGGAAAATGTGAAGCGTGATTTCCCCCAGTTGAGCCGTGCGGCAGAATGCCGCTATCTGAGCAATGTCTGCAATATCCTGTTCCAGATTCAGGACAGGCAGCATGAAAAGATTGAAAAGGCCCTCTGGCAGGAAGTGAAAAAATACCGCCGGAACGTTCTGCTGGATCCGCAGGCCCGCAAAAAGGCCAGGCTGGCGGCGGCACTTTCCTACAGCGGCTATGCCATGACCCGACGGGTCTATGAAAAAACGCAGTGGCGTGGAAAAAAGTAAAGTGGAGGGATCCGGTTGGAGGAAAGAAAACCGCTTGTATCGGTCATTGTGCCGGTCTATAATGTTTACCCGTATCTGCGGGACTGTGTGCAGAGCGTGCAGGCGCAGAGTTACCAGAACTGGGAGTTGCTTTTGGTAGATGACGGCTCCACCGATGGCAGCGGGGAACTTTGTGATGAACTGGCTGTGGAGGATGGCCGCATCCGGGTGTTCCATAAGCCCAATGGGGGGCAGTCTGATGCCCGGAACGTTGGGTTGCAACAGACGCAGGGAAAATATTTTTACCTGCTGGACAGCGATGACCTGATCCGCTCCACAGCGTTTGACCAATTTGTGGAGCGCTGTGAGGCAGATGGTGCTGATGCAGCCCTGACCCCGCTGGAGATGTTCTCGACAGAGCAGCCGGAGGGACGGACGGAAAATCCGCACCAGATCCCAGAGCTGCTGAACCGGGAAGAGACCATGCGCCGGATGCTGCTGCATCAGGGCATCGGGCATGGGGCAGGCGGCGTTTTCTTCCGGAGGGAGGTTTGGGGAGATCTGCAGTTCCCCGTTGGCATCCTGTACGAGGACTATGCGGTGATGTACCGGGCCATTGCCCGCTGTGCAAAAGTGGAAGTGTTTCCGGAACCGATGTACGATTACCGCATCCATACCGGTTCGACCATGAAGAGCGGCATTGCCGAGAAGAATCTGGTCATTCTGGATGTGGGCGAAGACGTGACCCGCTTTATTGCGGAAACGGTCCCTGTGCTGAAAGCAGAAGCGGAATACCTGCAGCTGGTTACATACCTGAAGACACTGAAAGGCATTCTGGATGGCGGCTTTGGCAGCTATCCGGAGGCTCAGGCACGGATCTGCCGCTTTGTGCAGGAACACCGGGCGCTTGCCCGGCGGCCCTGGGCCAAAAGAGCAGACCGGATCAAGGTGGAAACACTTCTGATCAGCAAGCGGCTGTTTTATGCCGTTTATGGGCTGGGAGAATGGAAAAATAAACACACAGTCGAAAAATAAAATGGAGAAGTTATGCTGATTTATCTGGGGGCTTTTGCGGTTTCTGTGGGCATTGCCGCCTATGGCGAGCACCTGCGGACGAAGAAAAACAACGAGAAGGGCTTTTATCTCTGCTTGGCGCTGGCGGTGCTGGTGATGGCGGTATTGGCAGGCTTGCGGGACCCGTCCATTGGCACGGACAGCGTGGTGTATGAGGGATGGGTGGCGGATGCAAAGCTGCAGGATGGTCTGCTGGCCTGCATCCGGCAGCGGCACAAAACAGAGCCGCTGTTTATGACGCTGGTCTATCTGGCGGCCCATGTTTTTGGTGATGTCCACTGGCTCTACTTTATGGTGGACCTGCTGGCCTGCGGCCTGTTTATGATCGGGCTGGTGCAGTATAAGGAGTATGTCTCTGTACCCTATGGCTGGCTGGCTTACCTCTGCCTGTATTATGGCGATACTTATAATGCCGAGCGGCAGTCTGTGGCGCTGGGTGTGGCATTTCTGGCGTTCAGCTTTGCGTGGAAGAAAAAGTATCACTGGGCGGTCTTACTGCTGGCGGTCTCCTGCCTGTTCCACAATGCCACCTTTATCTCGTTTGGTGCGCTGCTGATCTATATCCTGCTTCAGCATTTCGACAACTGGTGGGTCAAGGGTGGCCTGGCGGCATTTTCGGTCTACCTTGCCTTCTTCAGCAAGGCTGTGGTCAGGCTGGCCCTGAATGTGGACTTCATTGATCGGCTTTACGGATATTATTATGATGCCAATGCGGGCGGCTTCACGCTGAATCCCATCATTGTGCGTCTGCCGTTCCTGATCCTGCCCATTGTGCTGTACCGCTGGTACGCAAAAGAGGAAGGGGCGGGCCATCGCCACTTTACCCGCTCGGATGCCGATTTCTGGATCGTGATGATCCTGATCGAAATGGCAACGGCCCAGCTGCGCAACATCAATGTGCCGCTCTACCGCATTTGCCTGTATTTTGCGTTCTTCCGTTATCTCGCCATTGGCCGTGTGGTTAAGTGCGTGGAGGATGAGCGTCTGCGCAAGCTGCTGAAGGCTGCCATGTGGGGAATGCTGGTCATCATCTGGATCTATCAGGCGTATATTCAGGGCAACAATGCCATTTGTCCGTACACCTCGGAGATCCTCCACATCGGCAGAGAAACATTCTTCTGAGGGAACTGAACATGGAGACAGAGTTGATCAGTGTCATTGTCCCGGTCTACAATGTGGAGCGATATCTTCGCCGCTGCGTGGACAGCATCCTGCACCAAACCTATCGGAATCTTGAGGTCCTGCTGGTGGACGATGGTTCCACCGATGCCAGCGGAGCCATCTGCGACAAATATGCCGCACAGGAAGAACGTGTAACAGCAGTCCACCAGAAAAACGGGGGACTCTCTGCAGCGCGCAACGCGGGACTCGAACGGGCACAGGGAACGTATCTCTGCTTTGTGGACAGTGATGATTTTCTGGACAGCCGGATGCTGGAAACGCTTTGTCGTGACCTGCAGGAACAGGATGCGGACGTGGCTGTGGTGGGCTTCCGGATGTTTGAACGGGAGGAAGCGCTTGCCCCGGCTGAACTCACTGTACCGGTGCAGTGTATGACAGGCCGGGAGGCCATCCGTAGCACCCTTGTCTCGGATGAGCTGGGGGATTTTGCCTGGAACAAGCTCTACAAGCGGGAGCTGTTCCGGGATATCCGCTATCCGCTGGGGCGGATGATGGAGGATCAGGGCACGACATACCGCATTTTTCAGCAGTGCAGCAAGGTCGTATACCGCCCGGTGCCGCTGTATTATTACTATCAGCGCCCGGACAGCATCCTTCACCGCAGGAACATGAAGTTCTACGAGGATAAGCTGGATATGGGCTATCAGAAATATCAGGCCATCCGGGAAGCATACCCGGGAATGTCAGAAAATGATGCCGCCATGCTGAGCGTGGTGGAGCACTGCTATCCGTATCTGATGCAGGACACGGAGCGCCGCGCAAAGATGGAGGCCTTTCTGCAGGAGTGTGACCCGGCGGCGGCAAAGCTGCTCTGCACCAGCAGCCAGCGGAAGTATCAGCTGCTCAGATGCAGCCGGAGGCTGTATGCAAAACTGTTCCTGCTGAAAAACGGCCCGGCGGCAAAATAAGGGAGGATAATTTGTGCTGAACGATACCGTCAGTATCATTGTGCCGATCTATAACAAAGAAAAGTATCTGGAAAAATGTCTGGACAGCATCCTTGGTCAGACCTATCGGGATCTGGAGATCATTCTGGTGGATGATGGGTCAACAGACAACTCTCTTTCCATCTGTCAGCGCTACGCGGAAAAAGATCTGCGGATCAAGATATACCACAAGCCAAACGGTGGTGTTTCTTCTGCGCGAAACTTGGGATTGGAAAAAAGTACAGGCACGCTGATTTCTTTTGCTGATCCGGATGATTCACTCCACGCCGAGTGCATAGAACGGCTTAAAAGAGTGCTGGATGAGACCGGTGCGGAGATTGCTTATTGCTACGGTCTGGATCTTCTGGGCACGACCGGACGAACGCAGACGAAGAGCGATGAGACGGAGAAAGTCAGTGTTATGCCGGTCAGACGATATGACTGGAACAACCGGAAGGCACATACAGTGTGCTGGGGTGCGCTCTACCGCCGTGCGGTTACACAAGACGTTGTGTTCGATACTGATTTAAAAATTGGTGAGGATACGCTGTTTCTTGCAAAATGTATCCGACAGGCAGAAAAAATTGCCTGCATCGACAAGGCACTTTACTATTACTATGTCAACGATGACTCGGTGACGAGCGGGCATTATTCGGCAGGAAAACTGACAGAGCTGAAGGCATGGCGGCGTATCTGTGAAGTGTTTGCAGATGAACCGTTCGTGTATCGGTCTGCACGGGCCGGATATGCGCTCCGGTGCAGAGAAATTGTGGTGAAATACTGCAAGGATGATGCTTTTATGGAGCAGGCGTGTGCTGAAGCGGAACGGGAGTTTAAGAGAAATGCCGGCCCCCTTTTGGCAGGCAGGCTTCGTGCAGGGCAGTATCGGTATTTTATAAAAACGTTGTATTCGTATCTGCTCTGGAATAGCTGGCTGAAAAAGAAACAGGCCAGAAAAACTTACGAAGTGGAGATCTGAATGAAAAAATCCCTCAGTCTGAATGCAGCAATGAGCGCGTTCAAGACACTGATGAATATTATCTTCCCGCTCATCACATTCCCTTACGCTTCCAATGTTCTTCAGGTGGAAAACCTGGGCAAAGTGAACTTTGCAAGCTCCGTCTGCGGGTATTTCCTGCTGTTTGCAGGCCTTGGCATCTCCTCCTATGCGGTGCGTGAGGGTTCCCGCTATGTAAACGATCGGGAAAAGCTGTCGGCTTTTGCATCGGAGATGTTCTCCATTAATATGATCTCCACGGCCCTGACCTATGCGGCATTGGCGGTGACGATGCTTTTCTGGACAAAGCTCCATGCCTATACCGACCTGATGCTGGTGCTGAGTTTACAAATCTTCTTTACGACCATCGGCACCGAATGGGTGTTCACGATCTTTGAGGAGTATACCTATATCACCATCCGAGGTATGCTATTTCAGGTCCTGTCCATTTTCATGCTGTTTGCCTTCGTCAAGACCCGGGATGACTACTGCATCTATGCAGGCATCACGGTGTTTGCGGCGGTAGGTGCCAATGTGCTCAACTTTTTCCGGGCCCGGCGGTACTGCACCATCCGGCTGACAAGAAAGATCGACTGGAAAAAGCACCTCAAGCCCATCCTCATCATCTTTGCATCCACGCTGGCAACGACCCTTTACGTCAGCTCGGATACCACGATTCTGGGCATTCTGGGAACAGATTACAATGTGGGCATTTACTCGGTGGCGGGTAAGATCTACGGCATTGTAAAGAATCTGCTTTCGGCGGTGCTGGTGGTGTCTATTCCGCGGCTGTCCCATTATGCGGGCGTGGGGGACAAGGCAAACTTCAACAAGCTGTTCAACAATATCTTCAACGCGCTCATCGTGGTGGTGGCTCCGGCTGTGGTGGGACTGTTTGCCCTCAGCCGGGAGGTCGTCCTCTTTATTTCCGGGGAAAGCTATCTGGATGCGGTGATGCCCCTGCAGATCCTGAGCCTTGCCCTGATCGTCTGCCTGTTTGGCTGGCTGTACAATTCCTGCGCGCTTCTGCCCTGCGGAAGAGAAAAGGAACTGTTCTGGATCACGCTGGTCAGCGGTCTGCTGAACGTGGGGCTGAACATCCTGCTCATCCCGCGGTTCCGGGAGAATGCGGCAGCCTTTACCACCCTGCTGGCAGAGCTGTGCTCCATGATGCTCTGTATCCGTTGCTCCAGGGGTCTGGTCGCGGTCTCAGCTGACCGGCGCACCGTTGGCTCGGTGCTCTGCGGTTGTGTGGGCATCGTTCTTGTCTGTACCGGGGTCAAGGCACTGGCTCTGCCCAATCTCATCTGCATTCTGGCGGCAGTGCTGGGCTCAGTGGCTGCATACGCAGCCATCCTGCTGGGCATGAAAAATCCGCTGGTGCTGGAATATCTGGAAAAAGCGAAGCAGAAGTTCCGGAAAATATCCTGAATGGACAGGACCCGCTGTGGGGGCGAACACTCCCTGCGGCGGGTCTTTTTCAGAAAAAACGGCGTTTTTTGGTGCGTTCCGGCAAAATCACCACATTTCTTTGCTTCTGCAACAAATGTTTGTTAATAAATTATCCATCCCCCGTCCTTGCAATACACACGCTTTTTGTTTATAATAAGGATGTACGGGGAAGTTCGCAGTGCGCGGCCCCCGATGAAGAGCAAAATTCGATTCCGAACGAAAAGAATTTGAGAGGAGTTTGTTACCATGGGTTTAGGTAAGAAAACGATCGACGATCAGAATTACTGCGGCAAGAAGGTCCTTGTCCGCTGCGATTTCAATGTCCCGATGAAGGACGGCGTGATCACCAACGAGAACCGCATCAATGCGGCTCTGCCCACCATCCAGAAGCTGGTCAACGATGGTGCTAAGGTCATCCTGTGCAGCCACCTGGGCAAACCCAAGAACGGCCCCGAGGCAAAGTTCAGCCTGGCACCCGTTGCTGTGGCTCTGAGCGCAAAGCTGGGCAAGACCGTTGTGTTCGCTGATGACGACAACGTTGTGGGCGAGAACGCAAAGGCTGCTGTTGCCGCAATGAACAACGGCGATGTCGTTCTGCTGCAGAACACCCGTTTCCGCAAGGAAGAGACCAAGAACATGCCTGAGTTCAGCCAGGAGCTGGCTTCTCTGGCAGATGCATACGTTGACGATGCATTCGGCAGCTGCCACCGTGCACACTGCTCCACCGCAGGTGTCACCGACTACATCAAGGATACCGCTGTCGGTTACCTGATGGAGAAGGAGATCAAGTACCTGGGCAACGCAGTCAACGATCCCGTTCGTCCCTTCACCGCCATCCTGGGCGGCGCTAAGGTCGCCGATAAGCTGAACGTCATCTCCAATCTGCTGGAGAAGGTCGATACCCTGATCATTGGCGGCGGCATGGCTTACACCTTCGTCAAGGCTCAGGGCTACGAAGTCGGCAAGAGCCTGTGCGACGATACCAAGCTGGATTACTGCAAGGAAATGATGGCCAAGGCCAAGGAGAAGGGCGTGAAGCTGCTGCTGCCTGTGGACGCAGCCTGCATCAAGGACTTCCCCGATCCCATCGATGCTCCCGTGGATGTCACTGTGGTGCCCGTCACCGCCATCCCTGCTGACATGGAGGGCTGCGACATCGGCCCCGAGACCATGAAGCTGTTTGCCGATGCTGTCAAGGCATCCAAGACCGTGGTGTGGAACGGCCCCATGGGCGTGTTCGAGAACCCCACCCTGGCAGCTGGTACTCTGGCTGTTGCCAAGGCTATGGCTGAGAGCGATGCTACCACCGTGATCGGCGGCGGCGACAGCGCAGCAGCTGTGCAGCAGATGGGCCTGGGCGACAAGATGACCCACATCTCTACCGGCGGCGGCGCTTCTCTGGAGTATCTGGAGGGCAAGGAGCTGCCTGGTATCGCTGTGATCCAGAACGCATAAGCATCTGAACCAGCATCACTGAGGTGCGGCGGCATATACGCCGCCGCACTTTTTATTTTGGGTAATAAGATCTCTCAGCCTTGCCGACGTTCGCCAGCTCTCCATCCGGGAGGCAGGAGATGTCGTTTATCCTGCCTCTCCTGCCGGGAGAGGTGGCACCGAAGGCGGCGGGGAGATATTTTGTGATAAGGAGATCGTTAGAATGGATAAGGCAAAGCGTAAGGCAATCATTGCAGGCAACTGGAAGATGAACAAGACCGCCACTGAGGCAGCCAAGCTGGTGGACGAGCTGATCCCCGCCGTCAAGGATGCTTCCTGTGAGGTCGTTATCTGCACCCCCTACACCGATCTGGTCACCGCTGTGGAAAAGACCAAGGGCACCAACATCCATGTGGGTGCTGAGAATGTCCACTTTGAGAAGTCCGGTGCGTTCACCGGCGAGATAAGCGCCGATATGCTGGTGGATCTGGGCGTGGAGTACGTCATCGTCGGCCACTCCGAGCGTCGCCAGTACTTTGCAGAGACCGACCAGACCGTGAACAAGCGCGCTCTGGCTGCCCTGAATGCAGGCCTGAAGGTCATCATCTGCGTGGGCGAGAGCCTGCAGCAGCGCGAGGAGGGCGTGACCGAGGAGCTGGTGCGAATGCAGACCAAGATCGCCCTGCGCGACGTGACCGCCGAGCAGATGGCAAACGTGGTCATTGCCTACGAGCCCATCTGGGCCATCGGCACCGGCAAGACCGCGACCGCTGACCAGGCCGAGGAGGTCTGCGCTCAGATCCGCAAGGTCATCGGCGAAGTGTACGGCGAGGCTGTGGCCGAGGCTGTCACGGTCCAGTACGGCGGCAGCATGAACGCCAAGAACTGCGAGGAGCTGCTGAGCAAGAAGGATGTGGACGGCGGCCTGATCGGCGGCGCATCTCTGAAGGCTCCTGATTTTGCTGTTATCGTCAATGCCGCTTCCAACGGCTGAGAAGGCCCTCTGACCTGTTTTCCCAGCGCCCGGCTGCGCCGTTTTTCCAGCGCTGTGCCGGGCGCTATTTGTTCTAAATCAAAGGAGATTCAACGTTATGTCCAAGAAACCTGTACTTCTGTGCATCATGGATGGTTTTGGCTGGGTGCCCAACGAGACCTACGGCAATGCCGTGGTCGCCGCAAAGACCCCCCATCTGGATGCCCTGATGGCAAAATATCCCATGACCACCATCGATGCCTCCGGCATGGCTGTCGGCCTGCCCGAAGGCCAGATGGGCAACTCTGAGGTGGGCCACACCAACATGGGCGCTGGCCGCATCGTTTACCAGCAGCTGACCCTCATCACCAAGTCCATCCGGGACGGTGAGATGCTCAAGAACCCCGTGCTGGTCAAGAACATGAAGGCTGCCATTGAGGCAGGCAAGGCCATCCACCTGATGGGCCTGGTGGGCACCGGCGGTGTCCACAGCCACGCTGACCACTGGTTCGGCGTGCTGGAAATGGCAAAGCACATGGGCGCAAAGGAAGTCTACCTGCACTGCATCACCGATGGTCGTGATACCGACCCCCACGCCGGCAAGGGCTTCCTGGCTGACCTGCAGGCCAAGCTGGATGAGCTGGGCGTTGGCAAGATCGCCAGCGTTTCCGGCCGTTACTACGCCATGGACCGCGACAACAACTGGGACCGCGAGGAGAAGGCTTACGCCGCATTCGTTTACGGTGAGGGCAACCACGCTGCCAACGCTGCCGAGGCCATTGAGGCATCCTATGCTGCCGATAAGACCGACGAGTTCGTTCTGCCCTGCGTCACCTGTGAGGGCGGCCGCGTGCAGGATGGCGATACCGTCATCTTTATGAACTTCCGTCCCGACCGTGCCCGCCAGATGACCCGCATCTTCTGCGATGACGACTTCAAGGGCTTTGAGCGCCGCGGCGGCCGCAAGCAGGTCAACTATGTCTGCATGGCCGAGTACGATGCCACCATGCCCAACTGCGAGGTCGCCTATCCTCCCGTGGAGCTGAAGAATGTTCTGGGCCAGTACCTGTCCGAGAACGGCAAGACCCAGCTGCGCATTGCCGAGACCGAGAAGTATGCACACGTCACCTTCTTCTTCAACGGCGGTGTGGAGGCTCCCTACGAGGGTGAGGACCGCTGCGTCATCCCCAGCCCGAAGGTTGCCACCTACGACCTGCAGCCTGAGATGAGCGCCCCTGAGGTGGCTGCTGAGTGCGTCAAGCGCATCGAGAGCGGCAAGTATGATGTGGTCATCCTGAACTTTGCCAACTGCGACATGGTCGGCCACACCGGCGTGTTCGATGCCGCTGTCAAGGCCGTTGAGGCTGTGGATACCGCTGTGGATCAGGTGGTCACCGCTGTGCTGAATGCAGGCGGCTGCGCCTTTATCACGGCTGACCACGGCAACGCCGAGAAGATGATGAACCCGGACGGCACTCCCTTCACCGCCCACACCACCAATGTGGTGCCCTTTGTGGCCGTTGGCTGCGGCGATGTGAAGCTGCGCGAGGGCGGCTGCCTGGCAGATATCGCCCCCACCATGCTGCCCTATATCGGCCTGCCTGTCCCCGCTGAGATGACCGGCAAGAGCATCATCGTGGAGTAAGCACTCTGCAAAAGAGCTTTCCTGAAACGTAAAAAGACCTCCCCGTGCAGGTGCTGCCTGCATGGGGAGGTCTTTTGCTGTATCGCTTAGTAGTGCAGCTGGTCAGCGGTCAGTGCTTCCAGCACCGGCAGCATGGCGGCTGCCTCGGCCTTGGCGGCGGGCAGATCCATATCGCGGTAGTTGCCGCATTCCACCTCGCTGGCACCGGGGATATCCCCCTCAAAGGCGGCCATGAAGCGGAAGGAATCCACGGTCAACTCCAGTGCCTGCGCCGGGGTCAGCCCGCGGGTGAGCAGGTAGAAGCCGGTGCGGCAGCCCATGGGGCCAACGTAGATCACGCCGTCCTTCACCGCGCTGTTGCGGGCGTAGGTGGCAAACAGGTGCTCCAGCGTGTGGGCGGCACCGGTGGTCAGGTAATCGCCCTGATTGGGCTTCTTCATCCGGATGTCCCAGGTCAGCACATCACCATCCTGGCGGCTCAGGTACATGCCCCGGTCCAGTTTGGTGTGGTCGACACAGAAGCTTGCAATGCGTTCCATGATGTTCTCCTTCAGGATCAGGCCTGCAGGCGCTGGACACTGCCGTGGGCACAATCCACAGCGATATCCAGGCCGTCGCGGATGTGGCTGCAGGCACCTGCAGCACCCACGATGGTGGGTTTGAGCAGGGAGTTGCCCACGATGGCAGCGTGGCTGTTCAGGCCGGGCTCCTCGACCACCAGAGCGGCGGCATCGCGGACATAGCCCAGCATCTCGTTGGTGGTGGAGGGAACGACCAGCACCATGCCGGGGCGGAACTTTGCCTTGACCTCCTCCAGAGTGCGGCAGACGCAGGCCTTGCCGCTGGCGGAGACCAGATCGGTCTTGCCGCGGCCCACGCCCACACCGGTGGCCAGGCAGTTGCCCACCATGTGGATCTTGATCATGTTGGTGGTGCCGGAAACGCCCACGGGCACGCCTGCGGTCACAACAGCCAGCTCGCCGTTGTGCAGGTAGCCGTTCTTCTCGGCCAGAGCGGTGGACATCTCGATCAGCTCATCGGTGCTGTGGGCGGGGCCCATCAGCAGGGAAGTGATGCCCCAGCTCAGGGAGAGCTGACGCTGCACCTGCTCGTCCATAACGCAGGCAATGATGGGCTGCTTGGGGCGGTACTTGCTCAGCAGGCGGGCAGTGTTGCCGGATTCGGACACGGTGACGATGGCGGCAGCGTTCACGTCCTTGGCGGTCAGGCAGGCCGCATGAGCGGTTGCATCGCTGACGCTGATCTGGATCTCGGCGTGGCGCTGGGCGCGGTAGTGCTCCTCGTTCTCGGTGCGCTCTGCAATGGCGGACATGGTCTTGAGGGCCTCCACGGGGTAGTCACCGGCAGCGGTCTCACCAGACAGCATGATGGCGGAGGTGCCATCGTAGATGGCATTTGCCACGTCGGAGATCTCGGCACGGGTGGGGCGGGGGTTGACCATCATGCTGTCCAGCATCTGGGTGGCAGTGACGATGGGCTTGCCGAAGGAGAAGGAGCGGTCGATGATGTCCTTCTGGATGCCGGGCAGCTCGGTGAAGTCGATCTCAACGCCCAGGTCACCACGGGCCACCATGACGGCATCGGCTGCGGAGAGGATGCTGTCGATGTTGTTCACGCCCTCGCGGTTCTCGATTTTGGCAATGATACGGATGTTGGAATCGTACTCATTGAGCAGGTTGCGGATGTCGTACACATCCTGCGCGGTGCGCACAAAGGAAGCAGCGATGAAGTCAAAGCCGTTCTGCACGCCAAAGATGATGTCCTCGCGGTCCTTCTGGCTCAGGTAGGGCATGGACAGATGCACGCCGGGCACATTGACACCCTTTTTGGTCTTGATCTTGCCGCTGTTCAGCACGGTGCAGATGATGTCCGTGTCGGTGACCTGCTCAATGTGCAGCATGATCAGGCCGTCGTCCAGCATGATGGTGCCGCCGGGCTGCACGTCCTGGGGCAGATCCTTGTAAGTGACGGAGCAGATCTCCTTGGTGCCCTCCACCTCGCGGGTGGTCAGGGTAAAGGTCTGGCCGGCTTCCAGCATCTCCACACCGTTCTTGAACTCCTTCAGACGGATCTCGGGGCCCTTGGTGTCCAGCAGGGCGGCAACGGGCTTGCCCAGCTCCTCACGCAGAGCTTTCAGCTTTGCCAGACGGCCGCCGTGCTCCTCGTAGGAACCGTGGGAGAAGTTGAAACGGGCCACGTTCATGCCGTTTGCGATCAGGTCGCGCAGGACATCGCCCTTATCGGTAGAAGGGCCCAGGGTGCAGATGATCTTCGTTTTTCTCATAAAATACCTCCAACGTTCACGCTATAATGCTCTCTATCTTGACGCAGCAGCCCAAGCTGGCTGCTCTCTGGCGGGCAGTGATTGCTTTGCGCCCGCGGCGGCAGTATACGCCAATATGGCTGTTTCAACAAACCATACCACTATACATTATAAGCTCTTGGATACAATAGCGCAAGAAAAATCTTTGCAAAGAAACTGCTAAGATTTCATCAGGTTTGAACAAAAAACTTTCCACCACAAAGCGCTTGCATAACCGGCGGGATTTGCTTATAATGAAGGTAAGCAAAAGTGCGACTGTTCCGGGGCAGCCCCGGAGGAAAATGGAGTGAAAACATATGGAAAAGCGTGTATTTTTGATCGTACTAGACAGCTTTGGCATCGGTGCGGAGCCGGATGCAGCCGCCTTTGGCGACGAGGGCACCAACACGCTGGGGGCCATTGCAGGGCATCCCAATTTCAACTGCCCCAACCTGAAAAAGCTGGGCCTGTTCAACATTGACGGTGTGACCGCGGGCGAAAAGACCGACGCGCCCGCCGGTGCCTTTGCCCGCCTGCAGGAGCAGAGCATGGGCAAGGATACCACCATCGGCCACTGGGAAATCGCCGGTGTGGTCAGCCCGAACCCGCTGCCCACCTTCCCCAACGGCTTCCCGGAGGAGCTCATTCAGGAGTTTGAGGCCAAAACCGGCCACAAAGTCCTCTGCAACCTGCCTTATTCCGGCACCGAGGTGCTGAAGGACTACGGCGAGCAGGCCATGAAGGAAAATGCCCTCATCGTCTACACCAGCGCCGACAGCGTGTTCCAGGTGGCCGCCCACGAGGAGCTGGTGCCCGTGCACGAGCTTTACCGCTACTGCGAGATCGCCCGCGAGATGCTGAAGGGCGCGTACGGCGTGGGCCGTGTCATTGCCCGGCCCTTCCTGGGCAGCAGCGCCGAGAGCTTCTACCGCACCACCAACCGCCACGACCTGAGCCTGAAGCCGCCCCGTGCCACCATGCTCGACCTGCTGAAGGAGGCCGGCAGGGATGTCATCGCCGTGGGCAAGATCTTTGATATCTTTGACGGGCAGGGCGTGACCGAAAAGATCAAGACCACCGGCAACACCAATGGCATCGCCTTCACCAAGGCATTGCAGACCCGGGATTTCGAGGGTCTGGCCTTTGTGAATCTGGTGGATTTTGATATGCTCTACGGCCACCGCCGCGACGTGCCCGGCTATGCCGCCGCCACCGAATTTGACCGCTTCCTGGCCGACTTCATCCCCGGGATGCGGGAGGGCGACCTGCTGATGATCACCGCCGACCACGGCTGCGACCCCTCCTACACCAAGACCACCGACCATACCCGCGAGTATGTGCCGTATCTGGTCTGCGGCAAGGGCGTGAAGCCCGGTGTGGACCTGGGCACCCGGCTCTGCTTTGGCACCATTGCACAGACCGTGTGTGAATATCTGGGTGTGGATGCTTCCAGCCTGGACGGCCACAGCGTGCTGCAGGAGATCCTGAAGTAATATCGGCCCTCTCAGTCATGCGATAGCGCGACTGAGAGGGCTATTTTTTGTGTAAAGTCTTGAACAATATAGTCAGTTGTGGTAGACTAGCACATGCACGCCCGGTGCGTACAAAGTTTACGCCGGGCGCAGGAATTGATATGGTTTCAGAATAGAAGGAGACTATCACATGAGAATCAATCGTACTCTGGGTCTGGCACTGACCGCTGCTGTGCTGGCTGTTGCCATGACTGGCTGCTCCAATAGTGCATCTTCCACCGCATCCTCCGCTGCTTCCAGCGAGGCTGCTTCCTCTGTGGCCGCTTCCTCTGTGGCCGCTTCCTCTGTGGCCGCTTCCAGCGAAGCTGCCGAGAGCGAGGCCGCTGCCGCCAGCGTTGTCAGCACCGAGGATCTGGATGTGAACGGCACCACCTACTCCGCTGACTGCTACGGCGAGTTCACCCTGTCCAACGGCGACACCATGAAGCTGTGGAAGGTGAACGGCGCTTACGCAGACCTGAGCGCTCTGCCCATGAAGGGCATGGCCGAGGAGTTCCCCATCGAGGCCGAGGCCGAGCAGATCTATGTTGCTGACGTGACCAGCAACGGCGAGACCACCCGCCAGTATCTGCGCACCGACAAGGCTGGCCGCAACGGCACTGTTTCTGTCAAGACCTTTGAGCTGGGCGACGCTGAGTAATCGCGCTTCCCTGTAAGATCAGAAGACAACAAGCCCCGGACCTTTTGCAAGGCCCGGGGCTTGTGCTGTTTTATCCTGTTTTATTCTCCGCTGCTGCTGGAACCGAACAGGGCATCCAGCACGGTGGAAGCGGCCTGATGCAGGGAGTTGGCAGCAGATTCCACCTGCTCCTGCGTGGGCAGAGAGATAGAAGGTGTTTCTGCTCCGCCGGTGGATTCACTGCTGGATTCACTCTCAGCAGGTGCTTCGGTGGAAGCCTCGCTCTCGGCAGGCGCTTCGGGGGTGGGTTCTGCGGGCTGCTCATCGGCAGGCTGTTCCGCAGGCACGCTCTCGGCAGGTTCCTCCACAATGATGCTGTCGGGCGATTCCTCCACAGAGGTGCCCGCGTTGGGGTCAGCCGTGGGGGTGAATACCTCGGTCTTTTCGGGGGTCTGCTGGGTATCGCTCACGGTGCCCTCGCCGCCCAGAACGGATGCAATCAGCTCCTTGGCCTGGTTGACCGAGTTCTCATCCGGCTTCATCACATAGAGGCTCTGACCCTTTGCGGAGTAGCACTGGGAGCTCTTGCCGCTGGTGCCGGTCACGGCATAGCTCTGGATGTCCCAGTCAGACAGGCTTGCCAGCTGCATCCGCACCAGTGCGGAGATCTGCTCCTGAGAAAGGCTGGTCACAAAGCAGTCGGACACAGCATCCATCAGCTTGGAAAAGCTCATCAGCACGGTGGGGGATTTGATCTTGTTCATCATGGCATCGATGACTTTCATCTGGTTGATGCCGCGCTGGATATCGCCGGAGGCAAAGGCGTGACGCTCCCTGGCAAAGGCCAGAGCGCTCTTGCCGTCCAGATGGTTCCAGCCCTCGGCAAAGGTGGTGGGATCATAATAGCCGGGGCTGCCCACCGAGGTGAACGCCTGATCGGAGTAGACATCCACGCCGCCCACGGCATCGATGATGCTGATGAAGCCCGCAAAGTTGATGCGGAGGTATTGGTCCACATTGACCCCGTACAGGTTGCCCAGGGTTGCCATGCTGGTCTCCACGCCGTACAGACCGGCATGGGTCAGCTTGTCCTTGCTGTTGGTACCCGCCAGATCAACGTAGTAATCGCGGGGAGTGTTGATGAGCGCCACCCGTTTGGTGGAGGGGTTGACCACGGCAAGGATGTTCACATCGCTGCGGGCCTTTTCAGTCAGTTCGCCGCGGTTGTCCACGCCGCTCAGGTAGACCACAAAGGGCTCCTTGGTGATCTTGTTGGCCTCGGTGCCGGTGACAAGGCCGGAGGTCACGTTGTTCAGTGCGCTCAGGCCCTGCTGCGCCCAGACACAGCCCAGCGCCAGAAAGGCACACAGGAACACCGAGAACACCCGGGATACCTTGCGGGGGGCGCTGTACTCCTGGCAGCGCTTGACCAGCAGCCAGAACAGCACCAGCAGCGCCGCAATGATGACCAGATACAGTGCGGGCAGCATCTGGGTGCGCCAGAGCTGGAAGAAGGCCGCAATGCTCAGGATGGCTTGTACGATCAGCAAAACAGTACCTCGTTTCGGGTTGGCCGCGCCGGTATTGGCATCCGGCCTGCGGCGGGGCGGCTTTGGCTCCGGGGCAGGCCCGCCGGTATGCTTCGGCGGCTTGGGCGGTGCAGGCGGCGGGGTGGGAGCGGCAGTTTCCGGCGCAAAAAAGGCCGCACTGTCCACCTCCACAGTTTTTTCTTCCGGTGGGCGGTGGCCCCGGTGGATGTGCCGGGTGCTGTCATCGTCCGTGTGGGAACGGGAAGTTTCATCAAACATAGGAGTTCTCCTTTTTGACATGTCCTCAGGCAAGGGGCACGATGGTCAGAACGGCCCGTGCCGGCAGGCAGGTGGCCGTCTGATCCTCCTGCGAGATCCAGCCAAAGCTTTCGCAGATGTGGTCAGGGCAGGGGGAATCAATGAACCGTGCCGCGCCGTCTTTGACCTCGATGTGCACCGTCAGATAGCCGGTGTCGATGTCATAGACGGCATCCCTGTCCAGAGAGATCTTCTGCACCGTGTTCGCATCGCCGTAGATCAGCTCCGCGCCCAGGGTGCTGCCGCTCTGCCCGGCACTGCGGAGGTAAAAAAGCACCCCCGCGATCACCAGAACAACAGCGGCGAACAGTAAATTGACCCAGAGATTTTTTTTCTGCTTCATGGCTCAGGCATCCTTCTGGGGGAACAGCTGTTCCAGCTCGGCCAGCCACAGGGCGGCGCATGCATCGCTGGGCATCCGCCAGTCCCCGCGCGGCGAGAGGGTCACGCTGCCGATCTTGGGGCCGTCGGGCAGGCAGCTGCGCTTGAACTGTTGGGCAAAGAACCGCCAGTAGAAGTTGCGCAGCCACTTGTAAAGCACCGCGTCCGGGTATTCCTCCCGGCCTGCAAAGGCTGCCCTGGCCAGCCGGAAGATCTTTGCCGGGCCAAAGCCGAAGCGGAGTACATAATAAAGGTAGAAGTCGTGCAGTTCATAGGGGCCCACCAGATCCTCGGTGCGCTGTGCGATCTCGCCGTTGTCCTTGGCGGGCAGCAGCTCGGGGGACACCGGGGTGTCGAGGATGTCCAGCAGCACCTCTTTCAGGGCCGGGGTGGCGGCAATGTCGGCTTCGTACCGGACAAGGTGGCGCACCAGCGTTTTGGGTACGCCTGCGTTCACGCCGTACATGCTCATGTGGTCGCCGTTGTAGGTGGCCCAGCCCAGGGCCAGCTCGGAAAGGTCGCCGGTGCCCACCACTAGGCCGCCGGTGCGGTTGGCAGTGTCCATCAGCTCCAGGGTGCGCACGCGGGCCTGACCGTTCTCGTAGGTCACATCCAGCACGCTCTCGTCCTGGCCGATGTCCCGGAAGTGGCTGTGCACCGTGGCGGCAATGTCGATCTCGGTAAAGCTGACATGCAGCTCGTCACAGAGGATCTCTGCATTGCTGCGGGTGCGCTTGGTGGTGCCAAAGCAGGGCATGGTCACGGCCAGCACATCGGTGGTGGGGCGGCCCAGCTGCTTCATGGCGCGGACAGCCACCAGCAGGGCAAGGCAGCTGTCCAGACCGCCCGAAATGCCGATGACGGCTGTTTTGGCGCGGGCGTGCTCAAGACGCTTGGCCAGGCCGTCGGCCTGCATCTTCAAAATCAGCTCACAGCGCTCGGCACGCAGCTGCTCGTTGTGGGGGATAAAGGGGGTGGGGTCTACCCAGCGGGTCAGCACGGTGTCGGTCAGGGCCAGGTCGAATTCCACGGTCTGGTAGCCCTCGGTGCTGGGCTCAAAGCTGGTGTTGCGTGCCCGCTCCGATTCCATCCGCTGACAGTCCAGCTCCGTCTCGGCAGGGCCGCCTGCAAAGGGCTTCACCTCGGCCAGCAGGGTGCCGTTCTCGGCGATCAGGTCGTGGCCTGCGAACACCATGTCCTGGGTGCTTTCGCCGTGGCCTGCCGAGGCGTACAGGTAGCCGCAGAGCAGGCGGGCAGACTGGTTTTCTACCAGTGCCCGGCGGTACTCGGCCTTGCCTACCGTTTCATCGCTGGCCGAAAGGTTGGCGATGACGGTAGCGCCTGCCAGTGCGTGGAAGGTGGAAGGCGGCAGCGCGCTCCACAGGTCCTCGCAGAGCTCCACGCCCAGCACAAAGCTGGGCATCTGGCGGCAGCGGAAGAGCAGGGAGGTGCCAAAGGGAACATCCTGCCCGCAGACATTCACCCACTCCACCTCGGTGGAACCGGGGGTGAACTGCCTCTTTTCATAGAACTCGCCGTAGTTGGGCAGATACGTTTTGGGAACCAGACCCAGCAGCTGCCCGCGGCAGAACACGGCAGCGCAGTTGTACAGCTTGCCCCGCACCATCAGGGGCAGGCCCACAAGGGCCACGGTGTCCAGCTCCCGGCTGGCATCCAGCAGCTCCTGCAGGCCGGTCAGGGCTCCCTGCTGCAGGGTGCGCTGCAAAAACAGGTCGCCGCAGGTATAGCCGGTCAGGCAGAACTCAGGAAACACGGCCAGCTTTACGCCGCGGGCGGCGGCGGCACGCAGCTCCGTGAGGATCTGCCGGGTGTTGTAGGCGCAGTCCGCCACCCGAAGCGCGGGCGAGAGGGCTGCTGCTTTCAAAAAACCATCTTTCATCGGAGGATTTCACATCCTGTCTCTCTTGTTTCCCCACGGCGAACAACTGTGCTCCCGTGGTGAGGATAGTATACCACACTCTGGCCAAAACGAAAAGAGGGCTGTTATCAACCCTCTCTGCCTCTGCGCCTGACGGCGGGGCAAAGAAGGGTTCTAACAACCCCCTGCAGATACACCAAATGGAAAACGAGATGGACCGTAAGCCGGGTTCTGTATTAAACGACGATCTGTCTAGGCCTGCCATTGCTGACAGGCTCGTGCCGCCTTCGGGACACGCGAGCAGCGCTGTACGTCCCATATAGGCGTTGCTTCCGGTAGGGTTTACAAAGCCGCATAGTCACCCATGCGCTGGTGAGCTCTTACCTCGCCCTTTCATCCTTACCGCATTGCTGCGGCGGTTTCCTTTCTGTTGCACTTTCCCTGAGGTCACCCTCGGCTGCCGTTAGCAGTTACCGTGCTCTGTGAGGCCCGGACTTTCCTCAGAGCGGTCAAAGCCGCCCCGCCGCCGTATGTTCCACTCGTTTTCTGTTCCCCATAATACCATAAAAAAACAAGATTTGCAAGTGACGATAAAATTTGGTATAATAAATTTAAATATGGCGTGAAATTTTTGGGGAGGGACAAAGGATGCAGCTGCTTTTCAATGTCCCACCCGAAGCCGATGGCGTGCTGCTGCGCGGCTTTCTGCGCCGGTGTGCCGTCTCCACGGAGCTGGCCCGGGCGGTCAAATTCCATGGCAGCGGCTTTTTTGCAGACGATGTGCCCATTCTGGCCAACCGCCGCGTGCAGGCGGGGCAGACCATCCGCTTTGCGCTGCCCGCCGACGGCCCCGGCGTGGAGCCGCAGCCTGAGATCCCGGTCAGGGTCGTTTACGAGGATGCTTTTGCCGTGGTGCTGGAAAAACCGCCCCATCTGGCGGTCCACCCCACACTGAACTACCCTCGGGACACCCTGGCCAACGGCTATGCCGCTTGGGCGGCTGCCCACGGCGAAAGCCCGGTATTCCGCCCGGTGAACCGGATCGATAAAGACACCAGCGGGCTGGTGCTGGCCGCAAAGAACGGCTATGCCGCGCCCCTGCTGGCCGAGGGCGTAGAGAAACTCTATTACGCCATCGTGGAGGGTGAACTGCCCCTTGGCCCCGGAGTCATCGATGCCCCCATTGGCCGAAGAGGGGACAGCATCATCGGGCGGTGTGTGACCCCCGAGGGCAAGCCCAGCCGCACCGAGTATACCATATTAAGGGCAGCGCAGGGCCTGAGCCTTGCCGCCTGTGTTCCCGTGACGGGCCGTACCCATCAGATCCGGGTGCACTTTGCATCCATCGGCCACCCGCTGGCCGGGGACGACCTTTACGGCGGGCACCGTGACCGCATTGCCCGGCAGGCGCTCCATTGTGCCCGGCAGAGTTTCCGGGTGCCGGCTTACACCGAGGTGCCCGGCGGCATCCGGCTGGAAACGCCGGTGGAGGAACACGCCCGCACCATTGCAGTGGAGAGCCCCCTGCCTGAGGATATGCGGGCATTGCTGGATGCTGAAATATGAAAATACGGTGAAACCTCTGTGAAAGCTCTGCCCAAATTTTGTGACAAGCCTTGTATCGGCCCGGGCAGAGTGTATAATTGATATGAATTTGTAACTTTCGACCCAAAACGTCAGGAAGGAGCAACCCCTTTTGATCGAAGAAAAAACAAAGGAGCCGCAGAGCCAGGCTCCTGCAGCGCCGGTGAAGGGCAGAGAAAAACTGCGAAGCTTCTGGGCAAAGGTCCAGATCTCCGGCCTGCTGCGGCGGCACCGTTTCCGCCGCAAAACGCAGCGGCACATGAATGATGTGGCCAAAAAGCTGCGGGCCAGTGCCGTGGTGCTGGCAGTTGGCGAGGCATTTTATGCACTGGGCTTTGCGGCAGAGTACATGGTGGTGCGCACAGGGCGCGGCATTGCTGCCGTGGCCCACAGACTGGCCCGCTGGTGCAGGAATGCCCTGCATACCATCATTGCAACAGCCTTTCCCGGTGCGGCGCAGATGTTCAAGGATCTGCTGGCACCGCTTTACCTGTTTTTCAAGGGTCTCGGCGCTGTGGCGGCCCACGCCAACGATGTGCGCCGGGAGCGGGGCTTTGGTGCTTCCGTAAAAGCGGCTGGGCGCTATTTTGTGGGCGGGCTCAAGCGCAACCTGAGCCTGCTGCCCCGGACAGCAATGTACATCCTGCCCCTGTGTATGCTGGCCGTGTTCGTCACGGTCTGGAACAGGACGATGGCCCAGCCCTATGCGCTGGCTGTGCAGGTGAACGGCCAGACTGTTGGCTATGTGGCCAATGAGGAAGTGTTCAACCTCGCAAAAGAGGATGTGATGCAGCGCATCAACTACGCCGGTTCGGACAAGACCGAGCTGACCATCGAGCCGACCTATACCATCTCCGTGACCCACAAGACCATGGATGAGAGCGAGACGGCAAACGCCATTCTGCAGAGCGCCAGTGACCAGATCAGTGAGGGCACCGCCCTGTATCTGGATGGGGAGCTGACGGCAGTCTGCTCCGATGGCGACACCCTGCGCAGCTATCTGGAAAGCCTGCTGGCCCCCTACGAGGATCAGACGGACGAGAATATCAGCGTGGGCTTTAACAAAAATGTGACGCTGGAAGATGGAATCTACTTCAACGACAGCTTTGAGGATGACAATTCCATTGAGAATATGCTGACCGGCGTGCAGCAGCAGGAGAAGATCTATACGGTCAAGGCGGGCGATACCCTGTGGGACATTGCCCAGAAGAACGACCTGACCTTCCGGGAGCTGTGTGCCCTGAATACGAATTTCAAGGGTGCTCCCCTGACCGAGAACTCCAATATCCAGGAGGGCGACCAGCTGATCGTGACCAAGCAGGAGGCTCTGCTGGAAGTCCGCATCACCAAGGTGGAGACGCGGGAGGAGGAGATCCCCTTCGGCACCGAGACCACCCAGTCCAACGAGTACACCAAGGGTACCACCAAGACCCTGCAGGAGGGCCAGAACGGCCTGCGCCGCGTCACCATGCAGAACGTCTACGATACCAATGGCGTGCTGCTGGAGCAGACCATCCTTTCCACCGAGACCATCCGTGAGCCGGTGAACAAAAAGGTGGTCGTTGGCACCAAGAAGGTCACGAAGAACGGTGCGGCGGCATACATCGGCGGCAGCGGTCAGTTCATCTGGCCTGTGCCGGGCTACCGCTACTGCTCGCGTTGGTATGGCAGCGGCCATAAGGGCGTGGATATCTGTGCCTCTGCCGGTACGCCCATCTATGCATCGGCGGGCGGCACCGTGACTAAGGCGGGTTATAACAAGGCCGGTGCCGGTACGGGCTATGGCTATTCTGTGATCATCAGTCACTCCGGCGGCTATACCACGGTCTATGCCCACTGCCTGTCTCTGGCGGTCAGTGCGGGCCAGACCGTGCGGCAGGGCCAGCTCATCGGCTATGTGGGCAGCACGGGCCGCTCTTCCGGCAACCACTGCCACTTCGAGATCCGCCGCAATGGCTCGTACATCGCACCGCAGAGCGTGTTCCCCGGAAAGCGATAAATCAGAACAGAACCTCTCCGGCAATGCGAAGCATAAACTTGGCTCCCCTATCAGGCAACAACGACGACCGCCGCCATTGGCGGATGAAGGGAGGCGTTGTTGGGGCAGCGGCCAGCAGGACACGAGTGCAATACTTTGCACGAAGTGGACGCTGGGAGCCGCAACTCGTATGCTGGCGTGAAGCGCCTGAGAGGTTTATTTTACAAACAAAAAGGAGAATGATTATGGCAACACCCCACATCAGCGCTGAAAAAGGCGATTTCGCAAAGACCGTCCTGATGCCCGGCGATCCGCTGCGGGCAAAGTTCATCGCGGATACCTTCCTCAAGGATGTCCGCCAGGTCACCGGTGTCCGTGGAATGCTGGGCTTTACCGGCACCTATGAGGGCCGCCCCATCAGTGTGATGGGCAGCGGCATGGGAATGCCCTCCATCGGCATCTACTCTTACGAGCTGTACAAGTTCTACGATGTGGACAACATCATCCGCATCGGCTCTGCCGGCAGCTACACCGACAAGGCCAAGCTGTTCGATGTGGTGCTGGCCGCCGGTGCCGTGAGCGAGAGCAATTATGCCCGGGTCCAGAGCGGCTTTGAGGGGGACCTCACCCTGCCCAGCCAGACCCTGAACGACAAGCTGCGCGCTTCCGCCGCAAAGCAGGGCATCCCCCTGATCGAGGGCAACATCCATTCCTCCGATGTGTTCTATCGCCAGCCCTCCGATGAAAAGCCCACCTACTGGGAAAAGCTGCGGGATGAGCGCGGCTGCCTGTGTGTGGAGATGGAGAGCTTTGCCCTCTTCGCCAACGCTCAGGTCCTGGGCAAGAACGCCGCCTGCCTGCTGACCATCTCCGACAGCTTTGTCTCCCCGGAGATCACCACCGCCGAGCAGCGTCAGACCAGCTTCACCAACATGATGAAGGTCGCACTGGGCGCGGAGTACTGATTTGCATTCACAAAAAGGGTTGTTGTCACACGACAACAACCCTTTTATGTTTTAAGTGTCACTATAATGACCGAAACAGGATGCGATAATGATATTGCCAACTCATTTAATCTACCTCGATCAAATCGTGCTCAGTGAGCTTGGCTTTTCCGGTATCGATGTCATGGACGATCTGGCGGAGATGATTGATGTTGCTTTCCGAGTAGAACGGGTCGGCGGAAACCTCAAAGGGAATGCGGTGCTCCCGGGAAACTTTTTTGGCGAAAATCGTGAATGCCGTTGTCATAGAAAGTCCCATCTCGGCGCAAACCTCTTCCATGTTGCGTTTCAGGTCTGGGTCCATCCGGAAGTTCACATTGACTGCATTTGCCATTCTAATACACCTCCTTCTTGATTCTATTATATGCGTCTGTAATGAAAAATGCAAGAACTTTCGTTACATAATAAATGAATAACGAGAAATCTCTTGAAGAATTTGAGAACACGCCGTATAATTGAAGTGCAAAAGAGGGGATGAAAGATGAATGACTTTCAACCAAATCAGGATATCCGCCTTGTACCTTATTACCCGGCCTATGAAATTGCCCTTCCGTGGTATCAGGACGCAGAACTGTGCCATCATGTAGATAATCAGAATCGCATTTATGACCTGTCTATCCTGAAAAATATGTACCAGTATCTGGATAGTCATGGTGATTTGTTCTACATTGGATATAAGGGCATTTTGTGCGGAGATGTATGCTTGCAGACAAGCGGAGAAATTTCGATTGTGGTCTGCAAAGAGTATCAGAATCGGCACATTGGGAGAACAGTGATTGGGAAGATTCTTGCACTGGCAAAAGAGAAGAAATATCCGCAATGCTATGCAGAAATTTATTCCTTCAACAAGCAGTCCCGCAAAATGTTTGAAAGTATAGGATTTGTTCAGAAAGACGCAGAAACGTTTGTTTATACTTTAGAATGAAAAGGAGGCCCCTATGACCAATCTGACTTTAGACGAAAAGAAAGCCCTGATCCGGATGGCACTGGAAGCCCGGGAGCAGGCCTATGTGCCTTACTCCGACTTTATGGTGGGCGCTGCCCTGCGGGCCGAAGATGGCCGCATCTTCACCGGCTGCAATGTGGAAAACGCCGCTTTCACCCCCACCAGCTGTGCCGAGCGCACGGCCCTGTTCAAGGCGGTGAGCGAGGGCGTGACCCGCTTCACCGACATTGCCGTGGTGGGTTCCCGCCGCGGCGAGGTGAACAAGCAGATCACCTCGCCCTGCGGGGTCTGCCGTCAGGCGCTGTTTGAGTTCGGCGGACCGGAGCTGAATGTCATCATGGCAAAGACCCCCGATGATTTCATCGAGCGCAGCATGGACGAGCTGCTGCCCTTCGGCTTTGGCCCCTCCAACGTGGCGGGCAACAAAGCCGTGGAAGAGTGAGGCGGGAAGCGGATATTTTGCCAAAATTGGCGAAATAGTACGACTTTTACGCGAATTTTACAAAAAATCTGTAAAGATTTTGTAATCGGAAATGCCTTGCTTTCCTCACATGACCCGGCTATACTTGGGTCAGTAAATGTGCAAGTGTGCGCATTCCCTTTGTAAAGCGCAATTTTTAATGTATAAAAAGGAGAGTTTTCTTATGATGATTTCTCGTCGTAACTTCCTGGCTGTGGCTGGCGCTGCAGCTGCTGCTGCCGCTCTGACCGCCTGCGGTGGTTCTTCCTCTTCCACCAGCACCGCTTCTTCCACTGCTTCTTCTGCAGCTTCTGAGGCTGGCTCTGAGGCTGCCAGCAAGATCACAAAGGTCGCTCTGACCTGCGATACCGGCACGATCGATGACGAGAGCTTCAACCAGGCTTGCTGGAGCGCTGTTTCCAGCTACATGGGCGATGACTGCCAGTACTACATCCCCGAGGCTGACGCTTCCGATGAGGATCGTGAGACCAAGATCCGTCAGGCTGTCAACGATGGCGCTGAGGTCATTGTCTGCGTCGGCTACCTGTATGGTGCTTCTCTGGCATGGGCTGCTGAGCAGTACCCCGATGTCAAGTTCGTCGCTGTCGATGTCACCCAGGGCGATATCGGCACCGATGAGATCCCCTCCAACTGCTACTGCATCACCTTCAAGGAGGAGCAGGCAGGCTATCTGGCAGGTTACGCCATTGCCAAGGACGGCAAGACCAAGCTGGGCTTCCTGGGCGGCATGGCTGTTCCCGCTGTCATCCGTTACGGCTACGGCTTTGTGCAGGGCGCTGATGCTGCTGCTCAGGAGCTGGGCCAGAACATCGACATCAACTACTTCTACGGTGGCCAGTTCTACGGCGATGCCAACATCACCTCCCGTATGGAGGGCTGGTACTCCAACGGCACTCAGGTCGTCTTTGCCTGCGGCGGCGGTATCTACACCTCCGCTGTTGAGGCTGCCCTGAAGAACAACGGCTATGTCATCGGCGTTGATGTTGACCAGAACTACATCGGCGCAAACGGCGTTGCTGATGGCACCTATGCTTACAACCCGTTCATCACCTCCGCTATGAAGGGCCTGTCTGAGGCTGTTTCTACTTCTCTGTCCGACATCGAGGCAGGCGAGTGGAGCACCATCGCAGCAACCAACGGCAACTTTGGTCTGGAGGACGGCGATTACATCGGCCTGCCCACCGATGAGGACAGCTGGAACTTCGAGACCTTCACGGTTGAGGAGTACGAGGAGCTGAAGCAGAAGATCGCTTCCGGCGAGATCGTTGTTGACAACAGCTCTGACGACGCTACCAAGCCTACCGTCAGCGAGTTCACCAACGTCACCTACATCCAGTAAAATTTGAACAGTCCGCAAGGGCTGCAGGGAACGACCCTCTCCGTCATTGCCGCCAGGCTTTGACAGAGAGGGTCGTTTTTGTCTCGCGAAAAATCGTGCAGCTTGCACAAAAGTAATACTTATAAGAGTACATCCCGCCAAAAAATCAAAAAGAAGTGTGCAAAACCGCAAAAATACGGTATAATGGTACACAGAATAGTATAGGTGTCGATTTGACACGAAAGGAGAGTGAGCAGATTGGCAGAGGATTTTGTGATCGAGATGCTCCACATTACCAAGGAGTTCCCTGGAATCAAGGCAAACGATGATATCACCCTGCAGCTGCGTAAGGGCGAGGTACATGCCCTGCTGGGCGAAAACGGCGCTGGCAAAAGTACGCTGATGAGCGTGCTGTTCGGCTTGTACCAGCCGGAAGCCGGTAAGATCCTCAAGAACGGCAAGGAGGTCGCTGTCCGCAACCCCAACGATGCAAACGCGCTGGGTATCGGCATGGTGCACCAGCACTTCAAGCTGGTGGAATGCTTCAGCGTGCTGGATAACATCATTCTGGGCGTGGAGCCCAATAAGCTGGGCTTTTTGCAGAAGGCTGAAGCCCGCAAGAAGGTCATGGCCCTGAGCGAGAAGTACGGCCTGCGTGTGGACCCCGATGCACTCATCAGTGATATCTCTGTTGGTATGCAGCAGCGTGTTGAGATCCTGAAGATGCTCTACCGCGACAACGAGATCCTGATCTTTGATGAGCCCACCGCTGTTCTGACCCCGCAGGAGATCGACGAGCTGATGGAGATCATGCGCGGGTTCAAGAAGGAGGGCAAGTCCATCCTCTTCATCACCCACAAGCTCAACGAGATCATGGCAGTGGCAGACCGCTGCACGGTTCTGCGCAAGGGCAAGTATATGGGCACTGTGGACATCAAGGACACCACCAAGGAAGAGCTTTCCCGCATGATGGTCGGCCGCGATGTTCAGCTGCAGGTGGACAAAAAGCCCGCCGCCCCCGGCGAGGTGGTGCTGGACGTGCAGAACGTTACCATGCACAACGCCCAGCACAAGAAGGATGCCGTCAAGAACGTCTCTTTCCAGGTGCGTGGCGGTGAGATCGTCTGTCTGGCAGGCATCGAGGGCAACGGCCAGACCGAGTTTGTCTACGGCCTGACTGGTCTGGAAAAGTTCAACAGCGGCAAGGTGCTGCTGGACGGCAAGGAGATCACCAACGAGAGCATCCGTCAGCGTTCCAAGGACGGCATGAGCCATATCCCTGAGGACCGCCACAAGCATGGTCTGGTGCTGGATTACAGCCTGGAAAACAACATGGTGCTCCAGCGCTACTGGCAGCCCGAGTTCCAGCACAACGGCTTTATCCGCAGTGAAAAGGTGCGGGAGTACTCCGATAAGCTGATCGCCCAGTATGACGTGCGCAGCGGCCAGGGCAGCGCCACCATCGTGCGCAGCATGTCCGGCGGCAACCAGCAGAAGGCGATCATTGCCCGTGAGATTGACAAAGACCCCAAGCTGCTGGTGGCAGTGCAGCCCACCCGCGGCCTGGATGTCGGTGCCATTGAGTATATCCACAAGCAGATCGTGGATGAGCGCGACAGAGGCAAGGCCGTGCTGCTGGTCAGTCTGGAGCTGGACGAGGTGATGAACCTCTCTGACCGGATCCTTGTGATGTACGAGGGTGAGATCGTGGGCGAGTTTGACCCCAAGACCACCACGGTCCAGGAGCTGGGCCTGTACATGGCCGGTGCCCGCAAGCAGGGAAAGGAGTAAGCAGAAATGAAAAACAAAAAACTTTCCCACAACGGGCTGCAGGGTTCTGTCACCAGCGTGATGGCTGCCCTGCTGTGTATCCTGATCGGTCTGTTTGTGGGCTTCCTTGTGCTGCTGGCCATCAACCCGGCCCACGCATGGGCAGACGGCTTTGTCCGCATCCTCAAGGGAGGCTTCCATGATGCCCCCTATGGTGTCGGCAAGGAGCTGGCCAACGCCGCGCCCCTGATCATGACCGGCCTTTCCGTGGGCTTTGCCTTCAAGACCGGCCTGTTCAACATCGGTGCCGCCGGTCAGTACACGCTGGGCGCTTACGGTGCCCTCTACTGTGCCATCATGCTCAAGCTGCCCTGGTTCGTCTGCCTGCTGGCTGCGGCCATTCTGGGCGGTCTGTGGGGTGCCATCCCCGGTTTCTTCAAGGCCTACTTCAACATCAACGAGGTCATTACCTCCATCATGTTCAACTGGATCGGCCTGTACCTCGTCAATGAGCTGGTCTACCAGAACGGCACCGGCCCCATGTACGATGTGCGCAACACCCGCACCCTGAACCTGGGCAAGAACGCGGATCTCGCCCAGTCCGTCATCCCGGACTTCGGCCTGAACAAGCTGTTCCAGACCAACAGCACCACCATTGCCATCTTCCTGGCCGCTGCGGTGGCCATCCTGATCTGGGTGGTGCTGAACAAGACCACCTTTGGCTATGAGCTGAAGGCGGTCGGCCTGAACAAGAGCGCTGCCCGCTACGCCGGTATCAACGAAAAGAAGAACATCATCCTCTCCATGGCCATTGCCGGTGCGCTGGCAGGCTTTGGCGCGGGCCTGTTCTACCTGTCCAACGTGGGCCAGTGGAACCCCCTGAACTCCACCAGCCTGCCCGCCATGGGCTTCAACGGCATTTCCGTTGCCCTGCTGGCAAGCTCCAACCCCATTGGCACCATCTTCTCGGCCCTGTTCATCTCCCACATCTCGGTGGGCGGCACCTTCCTTTCCACCAAGTATTACCCCACGGAGATCGCCGACCTGATCAGCGGCATCATCATCTACCTGTGTGCATTCTCCATGCTGTTCCGCGGCAAGATCCAGAAGCTGCTGTTCAAGAATGCGGACAAGACCAATGTGAACGCAGAGCCTGCCCCGGCGGAAAAGGCCAACGCGAAGAAGGAGGGCAAGTAAGATGCTGCTTTTGATCAAATATACCCTGCTGTATGGCATCGTCCTGATGCTGGTGGCACTGGGCGGTATGTTCAGTGAGCACTCCGGCATCATCAACATCGCGCTGGAAGGCATCATGGTCATCGGCGGTGTGGCGGGTGTTCTGACCCTGACCATGCTTCCGGCCGACATGTCGCCGTTCCTGGTGGTGCTGATCTCGGTTCTGGTGGCCGCTCTTGCCGGCATGGTGTACAGCCTGCTGCTGGCCTTTGCCTCCATCAACCTGAAAGCGGACCAGACCATCGGCGGTACGGCCCTGAACCTGCTGGCCACCGCCATAGCCGTGGTCATTGCCAAGTATTTCAGCGACAGCGGCAGCGCCAAGCTGAACTATTCCAACAAGCCGTTCCTGTTCAGCATCGGCGGCCTGGAGCTGAGCATCTTTGTGCCGCTGGGCATCGTGCTGCTCGTCATCAGCTATGTGGTGCTGTACAAGACCCGCTTCGGCCTGCGCCTGCGCGCCTGCGGCGAACATCCTCAGGCAGCCGATTCTGTGGGCATCAACGTCTACAAGATGCGCTACGCGGGTGTGCTGCTTTCCGGTGCGCTGGGCGCTATCGGCGGTCTGGCATATATCGTGCCCCCGGTGCAGACCTGGAACTTTGAGGTCGGCGTGGCTGGCGCGGGCTTCCTTGCACTGGCTGTTATGATCTTTGGTCAGTGGAAGCCCTTCAACATCTGTGCCGCCGCCATGTTCTTTGCCGTGTTCAAGAGTCTGGCAAACATTGCGGACTCCACCTTCCTGGCACAGCTCCACTGGTCCAGCAACATCTATAACATGATGCCGTTCATCGCATCCATGATCATTCTGGCCTTTACCTCCAAAAACAGCATGGCCCCCAAGGCTGAGGGTATCCCTTACGACAAGGGTTCCCGCTGAGCGAGGTTTGTTCCAAGGGCGCAGCTGCTTTTCCGGGCAGCTGCGCCCTTGGTGTTCAAAACCCGACAAAGGAGACGGAATGTGGATTGCCTTTGTCAAAAAGTCTGTTATAATGGAATTTACTGAAAGTCATACTGTCAGACAGGAGAATTGCGATGCGTATTTATGATCTGATTGCGAAAAAGCGCGATGGCGGTACCCACACCCGGGAAGAGCTGGAGGCCATTGTCAACGGCTTTGTCAGTGGGGAAGTGGCCGATTACCAGATGGCTGCCTGGATGATGGCGGTCTACCTGCGCGGCATGACCAACGAGGAAACAGCCGAGCTGACGGACGTGATGGCTCACAGCGGCGTGATGGTCGATCTTTCCCCCATCCCCGGCATCAAGGTGGATAAGCACTCCACCGGCGGCGTGGGCGATAAGACCACCCTTGTGATCGCCCCTGTGGTGGCGGCCTGCGGTGTGAAGATCGCCAAGATGAGCGGCCGCGGCTTGGGCCATACCGGCGGCACCATTGACAAGATGGAGAGCGTGCCCGGCACCAGAACTGCCCTTTCGCAGGAGGAGTTCTTTGCCCAGGTGAACAAGATCGGGCTGTCGGTCATTGGCCAGAGCGAGGGCATTGCCGTGGCGGATAAGAAGATGTACGCCCTGCGGGATGTGACCGCCACGGTCAGCTGCATCCCGCTGATTGCCTCTTCCATCATGTCCAAGAAGCTGGCTTCCGGCTCTGATGCCATCCTGCTGGATGTGACCACCGGCACCGGTGCCTTTATGAAGACCGTGGACCAGAGCATTGAGCTGGCTGAGCTGATGGTCGCCATCGGCACCCACCATGGCCGCCGGGTGGCCGCCATGATCACGGATATGGACACCCCGCTGGGCCACAACATCGGCAACAGCCTTGAGGTCATGGAGAGCATGGACGTGCTCAAGGGCAAGGGCCCTGCCGACCTGACCGAGGTCTGCCTGCAGCTGGCCGCCAATATGCTGGTGCTGGCAGGCAAGGGTACCCCAGCGGAGTGCCGTGCCATGGCACAGGCTGTGATCGCGGACGGCTCTGCCTTTGCCAAGTGCAAGGAGATGTTTGCGGCCCAGGGCGGCGACACCCGTGTGCTGGACGATTACAGCCTGTTTGAACAGCCTGCAGCCAGCTTTGAGCTGCTGGCCGAGCAGGATGGCTACATCGTGGCCAACGATGCCGAGAAGATCGGCTCTGCCAGTGTGCTGCTGGGCGCTGGCCGCCAGAAGAAGGGAGACCCGCTGGACTTTGCGGCCGGCATCACCCTGCACAAAAAGCGCGGCGACTATGTGCACAAGGGCGAAAGCCTGGCCACCTTCTACGGTGCGGCAGATAAGTTTGAAGCCGCTGCTGCGGAGTACCGCAGCGGTCTGGTCTATGGTGCGGAAAAGCCCGAGGAGGCCCCGCTGGTCTACGCCCTTGTCACCAAGGACGGCGTGGAGCGCTACTGAGAAAGCATCCTTCCCGCAAGGAGGGAGGAACGGAAAGGACATTTTCTATGAAGATCATTCTGGTGGGCTGCGGCAAGGTCGGCACAGCGCTGGCACGTCAGCTCAGCGAGGAAGGCCACAATGTCACGGTCATCGATACCAACAAGGCCCGTGTGGAGCATATCAGCGAATCCTATGACGTGATGGGCATTACCGGCAACGGCTCCTCCATCACAACGCTGTCCGAGGCAGGGATCGAGGAGGCGGACGTGTTCATTGCAGTCACCGGCTCGGACGAGCTGAACCTGCTCTGCTGCATGTTTGCCAAAAAGGCGGGCCACTGCCACGCCATTGCCCGTGTGCGCAACCCCTCCTACAGCCATGAGCTGGACTTCATCAAAAAGCAGATCGGCATTTCGGCCATCATCAACCCGGAGATGGCGGCGGCGCGGGAGATCTCCCACCTGCTGCGCTTCCCCGGTGCCAGCAAGATCGATACCTTTGCGGAAGGCCGGGTGCGGCTGATCAAGTTCACCCTGACCGAGGCACAGGCACTGGACGGCGTGGCCATCCGGGAGATCCCCACCCGGCTCAAGAGCGATATCCTGGTCTGCGCCGTGGAGCGCGACGGCGGGGTCATCATCCCCAACGGTAATTTTGTGCTCCAGACCGGCGATCAGGTCACCTTCCTTGCAACGCAGGAAAAGGCCCACGAGTTCTTCCAGCGCATCCATCTGGCCGTGCGCCCGGTGCGCAATGCCCTCATCGTGGGCGGCGGTGCCATTGCCTTCTACCTGAGCCAGGAGCTGCTGGAAAACCATGTCCGGGTGCGGATCGTGGAGCGGGACCCCGCCCGCTGCGATGTGCTGGCCCAGGCCCTGCCCGAGGCACAGATCCTGTGTGAGGACGGCTCCAACCGCGAGTTCCTGCTCTCCGAGGGCCTGACCTCCACCGAGGCCTTTGTGGCCCTGACCAACATCGACGAGGAAAATGTTCTGCTGACCCTGTTTGCCAAGAAGCATTCCAATGGCAAGCTGGTCACCAAGATCAACCGCCTGGAATTTGACGATATCCTGGCCGGGCTTGATCTGGGCAGCATCGTCTACCCCAAGTACATGACCTGCGATTACATCGTGCAGTATGTGCGCGCTTTGCAGAACGAGGCAGGCAGCAACATCAAGACCCTGTACCGCATTCTGGACGACCGTGTGGAGGCGCTGGAATTCACGGTCCATGAGAAGAGCCGCGCCACCGGTGTGCCCCTGAGCCAGCTCCACCTGAAAAAGAACCTGCTGCTCTGCTGCATCACCCGCGGCAACGAGATCAAGATCCCGCGCGGCGGCGATGAGATCCAGGTGGGCGACAACGTCATCGTAGTCACGCTGGAGCACGGCCTGCATGACCTGCGGGACATCGTGGAAGATTAACGGAGGCGCGGCATGAATTATGCGATCGTTCTGCGGCTGCTGAGCTACATCCTCTATTGCGAAGCCGCGCTGCTCCTGCTGCCTGCCATGGCCAGCCTGATCTATGGTGAATGGATGGTGCTGGGCGTGTTCCTGCTCACGGCAGCGCTTTCTGCTGTGGCGGGCGCTCTGCTCCACCGCATCAAGCCCAAGAGCCAGATCTTCTATATGCGGGAGGGCTTTGCCACCACGGCGCTCTGCTGGCTGCTCATCAGTGTGGTGGGCGCGGTGCCCTTTGTGCTCACGGGCAGCATCCCCAACCCGGTGGATGCCATGTTTGAGACCGTTTCCGGCTTCACCACCACCGGTGCCAGCATCCTGCCCGCCGTGGAGGACCTGCCCAGGGGCATCCTGTTCTGGCGCAGCTTCACCCACTGGATCGGCGGCATGGGCGTTCTGGTGTTCCTGCTCTCCCTGCTGCCCCTGACCGGCGGCTCCCATGTCAACCTGATGAAAGCCGAAAGCCCCGGCCCCCAGGTGGATAAGCTGGTGCCGAAGGTGCAGTCCACGGCAAAGATCCTCTATGGCATTTATTTTGGCCTGACGGTCATCGAGTTTGTGTTCCTGTTGTTCGGCGGGATGCCGGTGTTTGAGTCTCTGCTGACCTCCTTTGGTACAGCGGGCACCGGCGGCTTCGGCTTCCGCAATGACAGCTTTGCCAGCATGTCGCCCTATGTCCAGTGGGTCGTGACCATTTTTATGATCCTGTTTGGCGTGAACTTCAACGCCTATTTCCTGCTGCTGATGCGCCGCTTCCGCCGCGCTGCCGCCAGCGAGGAGGTGCGCGCCTACTTTGTGATCATCGGTGTGGCTGTGGTCATCATCACGGCCAACATTTACAGCATGTACAACGGCTTGGGCGAGGCTCTGCGCCACGCCGCCTTCCAGGTGGGTTCCATCATTACCACCACAGGATTTTCCAGCTGTGATTTTGACCTGTGGCCCACCCTTTCCAAGGAGATCCTTGTCATGCTGATGTTTGTGGGTGCCTGTGCGGGCAGCACCGGCGGCGGCATGAAGGTCAGCCGCCTCCTGCTGATGGGCAAGACTGTGGGCAAGGAGCTCAAGCAGGCCCTTCACCCGCAGGTGGTGGCCCCCGTCCGGATGGACGGCAAGGTGGTTAACCATGAGACCATCCGCGCCACCAATGTCTATGTGGCAGCCTACATCTTCATCTTTGCGGCATCCTTCTTCCTCATCAGTCTGGATGGCTTTGACATGGTGACCAACTTCACCGCCATTGCCGCCACGTTGAACAACATCGGCCCCGGCCTTGCCCAGGTGGGCCCCATGATGAACTTTGGCAGCTACTCCAATCCCGCCAAGCTGGTTATGATCTTTGACATGCTGGCGGGCCGTCTGGAGATCTTCCCCATGCTGGTGTTCTTTATGCCGGACACCTGGCGGCGGTTCTGAGCAAAATAACAAAGCGGATGCGCTCCCACCGGAACGCATCCGCTTTTTGCTGTATCAGGATTCCTGCGGCTTTTTCCCCAAGAGCGCCGCGCCGCTCAGCACGATGACTCCGCCCAGCAGGGCAAGGCCCGCACCGGCCTGCCCGAAGGCATCGCCGACGGCACCCACCAGAGGACTTGCGGGGATCATCAGCAGGCTGTAGGCCATGCCGTCCACGCTGATGAGGGTGGCCCGCTGGTCACTGGGGATGGCATCGTTCAGCTTCTGGCTCTCGTGGAGCAGATAGACCTCCAGCACACCCTGCACCAGCATCATGCCCAGGATGCCGCCCCAGGCGGGCGCAGTACCCACCAGCAGAGTGCCCACACCGCAGAGCAGGGCACAGGCCGTGTAGAGCCGCCGCATGGAGCGGCATCTCACCCGGCGGCCGATCTCGGTACCCGCCACGCAGGCCAGACCGCCCAGCAGCAGGGGAAGGAAGAGCAGCTCCGTGGGCCAGCCCAGCTCAATGAGCCGCTGCTGCAAAAACATTTTGGTCAGGTAGCTGGGCACGCTGATGAGGGCGCTGGATGCGATCAGCTTCACCGCCATTGGGCAGGTGTGCAGGACATGCAGGCTGTCCCGCACCAGCTGGCGGAACTGTTCGGGCAGAGCGCGCAGCGCGTGCTTTTCCCGGCTGGCCTGCGACTCAGTGACGATGGGCTCCGCAAGCAGCATATTGGCAAGGGCGGAAATGCCCTCAAAAGCGGCGTTCAGCAGATAAAAGCCTGCGTAGCCGAGAAACTGGTTCAGAATGCTGGCCATGGAGCCCACGGCGTTGGCCAGCATGGAAATCTGAGAGCCGTTGGCGGAGACCTGAATGTATTCCTCTTCGCAGCCCTCCTGCTTCAGGCTGTCGTAGAGCAGCGCCGTGGAGGTGCCGGAGAACATGGTCATGGCCAGCGCGTTCAACCCCATGGCAAAGCAGATGGTGAACAGGTCTGACGCAAAGGCCATCAGCAGGCTTTGCAGGACCATGCACACGCCGCCGGACACGAGGGTCTTTTTCCGGCCCAGCAGGTCTGCCGCCATGCCGCTGGGCACCTCACACAGCAGGCTGACAACATGGAACACGCTCTCGGCCAGACCAATCTCCCACAGGGAGAAGCCCCGGGCCGCCAGCAGCGCCACCCATACCGCATCCGTGATGCGCAGGCCGGAGAAGAGATCGGCAGTGTAAATGCAGGCAAGCTGCTTTTTCAAATTGAGCTTACGTTTATGGTTCATGGGGAACACCCTTTCTATTTATAGTGAATAATTCAAAATAGAAAGTGTACCCTTGCAAACGGAAGTTTGCTGTGACCAAACCCCTCCGTCAATGCTGACGCATTGCCACCTCCCCTAATAGTGGAGGCCTTGGCAATCCGTGCAGAATTTCCGGTTTCGCCAGAGGCTCCCCTACTAGGGGAGCTGACGAGCGAAGCGAGTCTGAGGGGTTCAGGCAAAACAAAAGCGCCCCACAGCAAAGCTGCGCGGCGCTGAAAATCATGCTCCACGCTTTGCTGAAAGAGACAAAAGGGTACACTTCGAGCCGTAACGTATTAAATCTGACCTTTTTTGAAAAAGATGCAGCCATTCCAACCCATCTGGGTGTACCCTCCTTTCAGTAAAACGTTACGCTTACAATACCATA
This sequence comes from Faecalibacterium sp. DFI.5.82, assembly GCF_029076575.1. Taxonomy (NCBI): domain Bacteria; kingdom Bacillati; phylum Bacillota; class Clostridia; order Eubacteriales; family Oscillospiraceae; genus Faecalibacterium; species Faecalibacterium sp. DFI.5.82. The sequence goes on along the minus strand of NZ_JARFIS010000002.1, from coordinate 200,953 downwards.
CTTTCGGCCAAAACACAAGCAAAACCGTGAAATTCAGGGAAAAAGTGCCGCCCCGGCTTGCAAACAGGCCCAAAGTGTGGTAAGATGATATCCGGTTATGAAACCTGAATATCTTGAAAACGCAGCGACGGAGAGAGTACGCATGCAGTTCCACAGCAAAGAGAGAAGCTTCACCGGCTGAAAGGGCTTCCGCGTGGGTGTGTGCCGAAGTTCGCTCCTGAGCGGCCTGCCCGAACGGCTTCTATTAGGGCAGGACGGCGCGCCCCGTTACGGCGTTTGAGAGCCGCCCTTCTTTGTGCAGGGCGGAAACCGGGTGGTACCGCGGAGCATTGGATTTGCAAAGGCTTCGTCCCTTTTGTCCGGCCAGAAATGGCCCGGCAGGGGACGGGGCCTTTTTTGCTGCCCCGCTTTGAAAACACGAATTGAGAAGGAGAGAATTTCCATGCAAGCAATGATCGACGAGCTGGCCAAACAGGCCGCAGAGAGCCTCGGTCAGGTCTCTTCCAAGGAGACGCTGGCCTCGTTCTGGCAGGAATATCTGAGCAAAAACGGCAAGATCCCCGCGCTGATGAAGAATCTGCGCTCTGTCGCGCCCGAAGAGCGCCCCGCCATGGGCAAGATCATCAATGAGCTCAAGCAGAAGGTGCAGGCAGACTACGATGCCGCCGCTGCCAAGGTAAAGGAGGCCGAGCTGGCCGCCCGCAACGCCGCTGAGACCGTGGACATCACCCTGCCCGCCAAGACCCGCACGGTGGGTGGTCTGCACCCCCTGACGCTGGTCACCAACCAGATCATCGACGTGTTCTCCGGCATGGGCTTTGCCGTGGCTGACGCACCTGAGATCGAGGACGACGACCACAACTTCACCCGCCTGAACGTGCCCAAGGATCACCCCGCCCGCGACATGCAGGATACCTTCTACCTGTCCGACGAGTTCCTGCTCCGCACCCAGACCTCCGGCGGCCAGATCCGCACCATGGACAGCCAGAAGCCGCCCATCAAGGTGCTGATCCCCGGCCGTGTGTTCCGTTCCGATTCCGATGCCACCCACAGCCCCATGTTCCACCAGATGGAAGGCCTGGTCGTGGATAAGGGCATCACCCTGGGCGACCTGCAGGGCGCGCTGAACACCTTTGTGCAGAAGCTGTTCGGCAAGGACACCCGCACCCGCCTGCGTCCCTCTTACTTCCCCTTCACCGAGCCCAGTGTGGAGGTCGATGTCAGCTGCTTTGAGTGCGGCGGCAAGGGCTGCCCTCTGTGCAAGCACACCGGCTGGATCGAAGTTCTGGGCGGCGGTGTTGTCAACCGCAAGGTGCTGGAGAACTGCAACATTGACCCGGATGAGTATTCCGGCTTCGCCTTCGGCATTGGCATCGAGCGCATCGCCATGCTGAAGTACGGCATCAACAACATCGGCCTGATGTTCGAGAACAACCTGCAGTTCCTCAAGCAGTTCCATGAATAAGAGGGGAGAGAACAGACAATGAAAGTACCTTTCAGTTGGTTAAAAGAATTCGTTGATATCGACGTTACCGCTCAGGAGCTGGAGGAGAAGCTGTTCTCCTGCGGCTTTGAGGTGGAAGAGCTGATCCCGCTGGATGCAGGCATCAGCAAGGTGGTCGTTGGCAAGATCGTGGAGATGGAAAAGCAGGAGGGCACCCACCTGACCAAGTGTGTGGTGGACTGCGGTGACTACGGCCACGACATCCGCATCAGCACCGGTGCTGCCAATATGAAGCTGGGCGACTGTGTGCCCGCCGCTCTGGATGGCTCCACCCTGCCCGGCGGTATCAAGATCAAGGCCCGCAAGATGCAGGGCGTGGAGTCCAACGGTATGCTCTGCTCCGGCGAGGAGCTGGGCCTGAACGATGACCTGTTCCCGGGCTCTGAGGTCTATGGTCTGCTCATCCTGCCCGAGGATTCTGTTCCCGGCACCGACATCGCACCCGTTGTCGGTCTGGATGACTATATCTTCGATATCTCCATCACCGCAAACCGCCCCGACTGCCAGTCCGTGCTGGGCATTGCCCGCGAGGTCGCTGCCATTCTGGGCAAGCCCCTGCACATGCCCGCCATGGATTACAAGGCTGTCTGCGAGCCGGATGCTCCCATCACCGTCCAGGTGGAGGCCCCTGACCTGTGCCCCCGTTATATGGCGCACTACGTCCGCAACATCCGCATGGGCGAATCTCCCCGCTGGATGAAGCGCCATCTGGCCCTGTGCGGCCTGCGCTCCATCAGCAACGTGGTGGATATCACCAACCACACCCTGCTGGAAATGGGCCAGCCCATGCACGCCTTTGACCTGAACAAGGTCGCCGGCCGCACCATTGATGTGCGCCGTGCCCACGAGGGCGAGAAGATCGTGACCCTCGATGAAAAGGAGTTCACCCTGAACCCCAACAATCTGGTCATCTGCGATGCCGAGAAGCCTGTGGCTCTGGCCGGCATCATGGGTGGTGCCAACTCCGGCATGGATGAGAACACCACCAGCCTGCTGTTCGAGTGCGCTACCTTTGCCCGTGACTGCGTCCGCAAGACCAGCCGTGCCCTGGGCCAGAACAGTGATTCCTCTGCCCGCTATGAAAAGGGTGTGGACCGCAACTCTCCCGAGCTGGGCCTGGCTCGTGCCCTGCACCTGATCCAGGAGCTGGACTGCGGCGATATCACCACCCTCGAGTATGACCTGACCGATGGCCGCCCGCTGGAGCGCAAGCACATCGTGACCACCCCTGCCAAGATCTGCGGCGTGCTGGGCATCACTGTGCCCGAGCAGACCATGATCGATATCCTGCAGCGCCTGGAGTTCACTGTGGATGTGCAGGCCGATGGCAGCTGGGATGTGTCTGCTCCTCTCTACCGTGAGGATGTGGAGAGTTTCCCCGATCTGGCGGAGGAGGTCATCCGTGAGTACGGCTATGACCACATCAACCCCACCTTCCTGAACACCGCCTCTGTCACCAACGGCGGCCTGAACTATGCACAGAAGCAGCAGCTCAAGACCAAGCGCCTGCTGGCTGCACAGGGCTTCTATGAGGCCTCCACCCTGGCCTTCTACTCCAACGCGGAGCTGGATATGCTGCACATCCCCGCTGAGGATGCCGCCCGCAAGGCTATCCGCATCCTGAATCCCATCAGCGAGAACCTGTCCATCATGCGCACCCTGCTGACCCCGTCCATGCTGAATGTCATCGTGGACAACCTCAAGAAGGGCAATGCCGAGGGCCGCCTGTTCGAGATGGCTCCCGTCTATCTGGCCAAGGAGCTGCCCATCAGCGAGCATCCCCATGAGCGTCAGACCCTCTGCATTGGTGCCTTTGGCCCCGAGGAGGACTTCTTCACCGTCAAGGGTGCAATGGAGGCACTGGCCGCAGGCTTTGACCTGACCTTTACCTATGAGCGCGAGACCACCCCGTGGCTCCACCCGGGCATCAGCGCCGCTGTCTACTGCAACGGCAAGCGTCTGGGCGTGTTCGGTAAGCTCTCCAATGAGATCAACGGCGAGCTGGAGATCGCCAAGGACCAGAAGGACAGCCAGAACATCTATCTGGGTGAGCTGGACTATGAGGCTCTGATGTCCTGTGTGGACGGTGAGCTGCGCTATAAGCCGCTGAGCCCCTACGCTGCCGTCAAGCGTGACCTGGCCCTTGTCTGCGAGGAAAAGGTCACCTGCGGCGAGATCGAGGACACCATTAAGAAGGCAAGCTCCCTCATCACCGAGGTCAAGCTGTTCGATATCTACCGCGGCGCAAACCTGGGCGAGGGCAAGAAGAGCATGGCCTTCTCCCTGACCCTGTCTGACCCCAGCGCGGAGATCTCCGCTGAGCAGGTCGAGCGTACCGTCAAGAAGGTGCTGGGCAACCTGAAGTTCAAGCTGGGCATTGAGATCCGGTAAACGGTGATCTTTACACAGCACTATGAGTCCCCTCTGGGCGGCATCCTGCTGGCCGCTGATGACATCGGCCTGACCGGCCTCTGGTTCGAGGGGCAGAAGTACTTTGCCCGCACCCTGGATGCGGTGCATCAGGAGCAGGAGACCGCTGTGCTCTCCGAGGCCAGACGCTGGCTGGATGTTTATTTCGGCGGGCAGGAGCCGGACTTTACCCCGCCGCTCCATCCCGCTGGCTCTGCCTTTCAGCAGGAGGTGTGGGCGCTGCTGCGCCGCATCCCCTGCGGCCAGACCACGACCTATGGGGCACTGGCAAGACAGCTGGCCGCGGAGCGCGGCCTTTCCCGGATGTCTGCGCAGGCTGTGGGCGGGGCTGTCGGACACAATGTGATCTCCATCATCATTCCCTGCCACCGCGTTGTCGGAACAAACGGCAGCCTGACCGGATATGCAGGCGGCATCGATAAAAAAGCCGCGCTGCTGAGACTGGAAATGAAAATGACGCGGTAAGAAATACGGCAAATGAAAAAATCCGAACCTTTTCCCGATGGGAAGAGGTTCGGATTTTTCTTGTGTGGTGGAGGCGATGGGAGTCGAACCCATGTCCGAAAAGAGTTCAGCGTAGGTGTCTCCGGGTGCAGGCGATCAACAACATTCCCTCCGCGTCACGCCGGTCGCCAGGCTAACGCATTGGTAGCTTCATGAGTTCCTGCCGGTCCGCAAAGCTTAGGTCCGTTCAGGTGCTGTGTCTAAAGGACGCCCCGGCCCCACACGACACAAGAGTGGGCGGAACGCGCAGCACTCAGGCTGCGAGCAACTGATAATTATTGTTGTCAGTTAATTTTTTGGAGGAGTTTAGAGCAGGTCCCCCACTGCTACCCGCTGCCCAGGCCTCGCTCCCCCCGTCGAAACCTTTACGCCCCCATAAAACACACCTTGCGGTGTGGGTAAGCTTTGAAGTTTCCGGGCAGGAATGCTGCCTGAAATCAATAGTAAACGCCGTTGGATTTAACGGCCCGGTCGATGGAGCGCTTGGCATCACGCTTGGCGGCATCTGCACGCTTGTCGTAGAGCTTTTTGCCCTTGCACAGGCCCAGCTCCATTTTGACGCGGCCATGCTTGAAGTAGAGCGAAAGCGGCACAAGAGTGTAGCCCTGCAGCTTGCACTGCTGGTGCAGCCGCCGGATCTCGTTCTTGTGGGCCAGCAGCCGCCGCACCCGCATGGGGTCCTGATTGAAGATGTTGCCGTGGTCGTAGGGGGTGATGTGCATTCCCTTGACCAGCAGCTCGCCGTCCTCAATATCGACCCAGCTGTCTTTCAGGTTCACGCCGCCGGCACGCAGGCTCTTGACCTCGGTGCCTTTCAGCTCAACGCCGGTCTCCAGCGCTTCCAGAACGAAATACTCGTGGCGCGCTTCCCGGTTTGTGGCAATCGTCTTGGTTGCCGGACGCTCTTTGGTCGGTGCCATTCCGCGCGTCTCCTTTCTATCGCTTTGGTATCGTTACGTTAGTATATCATATTTTTGTGGATTTTCAAGGCCGCTTTTTGAAGAAACTGTAAATCTTTCCCGCAAAAAGCGCCTTACAGCTTTTTATAGCCCGCCGGTTCGTCCGCTGCACACCGCCGCTCCATCAGGTAAGTGTCCAGCCAGCGGCCGTGGCAGTCCCGGGCAATGCGCTCCCGGCGGCCCACCACGCGGAAGCCGCATTTCAGGTGCAGGCCCCGGGAGGGGGCGTTGTCCTGCAGCACCGTGGACTGCAGCGTCCAGTACCCGGCCTGTTCGGCCTCGCGGCAGAGCGCCGTGAGCAGGTGATAGCCCAGCCCCTTGCCCCGGAATTTCTCCCCGACATAGATGCTCACCTCGGCCACGCCGCGGTAGCACCAGCGGGGATCTACCCGATGCAGGGCTGCCCAGCCGGCCACGACCCCATCGTCCAGCACCACCAGGCGGCATTCCCGGGTATGGGATGCGTCCCAGGCGGTGTAGGGCGGGCAGTTGGTCTGGAAAGTGGCGTGCTCGGTGGCAATGCCCTCCAGATATATTTTGGACACAGCAATCCAATCCTCCGGCATCATGGGCCGGACTGTGATCTCACTCATATTCCTATCCTGACCGGAGCCGCAATGCTCCGGTTTCCCCTCATTGCGTGTGCAATATCTCTTTTCAGTATAGCAGAATCTGCCGCAAATCACAATGGAAACCTGTTCACCTCAGGCCGGGCAGAGTGTCCGAAATCTGAATACCCGGCCCCTCGGAAGCGTGGAGATCACAACGCATGGATTTTGCGGACAGATTTGTTTTGACAATACCGGCGGGTGTGATACAATAGAACAAAAACCAACCGGTGTCGCCTGTGCAGTCTCATATTATAGTCCTCTGTACGGGAAAATGCAATCAGGGCGGTGCCGGGGGAAAGGAACGGAACATGAAACAGGCAAAACGAATCGTCGCGGTGATGCTGTGTCTGCTGGCTCTGCTGGCCCTGCCCGCCGGTGCCGTAATGGAAAAGGGAGAGCCCAACATCACGGCCCAGACCACCATGAAGGAAGTGCGCAACAACCCGGGCATCAAGAACTCCGGCTTCTACACCTACTCGCAGGATAAGGACTGCCCGCCGGGTCAGGCCCTGTGGGAAATGACCACTGTGGAGGGCTACACCAACGAGTATGTGGCCGAAGGCTGTGCCAAGGGGCTGAATCTGGTCATTGAGAACTACAACAATGGCGTTCAGGTCACCCACTCGTTCTACACGGATGCGGAAAAGGCGGCGGACCGCACCAAAAACAACACCGGCCTGTTCTATTTCCCGGCCAAGGCCGAAAATGCCAAGTTTGCGCTGATCCTGGCTGGCAGCGGTGCCAATGAGAGCGCCGAGCTGGAGGAGGGGGCCTGCACGGCCTGGCAGCTGCATGAGCTGGGCTATGCCGCCTTTATTCTGCGGTATCGCGTCTGGACGGATGCTTCCGATGATGCTCCGCTGGAGGACATCGGCCGGGCCATGCAGTACATTGAGGAACACGCTGCGGAGTTTGGCATCCAGCCGGAGCAGTACGCCATCGTGGGATATTCCATGGGCGGCCACCTGACGGGTCTGTTCGGCACGGAATCGGTGGGGTATCAGCATTACAATGTGCCCAAGCCTGCCGCCCTGCTGCTGGGCTACCCCATCAACGATATGACCTACATCAAGCCCATCTACCATGTCATTCAGGATATCGGTGCATACGGCCCCAAATACTATACCCGGAATCTTTCGGATGAGATCACGCCGGACTACCCCGCTACCTATCACTGGCACGGTGTGAACGACACGCTGCTGAAGGAGCTGGTCTACTGGCGGCAGGGACCGCAGCTGGAAGCTGCCCTGCAGGCCAATCACGTCAAGCATGTTTACCGGGTATTCAACAATGCACCTCACGTCTGCGGCATCGGCACCGGAACAGATGCCGAGAACTGGCTGGTGGAAGCCACTGCTTTCTGGGAGGAGCAGTGCGCCTGAGAGAAAGGATGAAACAGGATGAAAGATCTGAACGAAGCATTTGTGCATCTGAACGTCGGTCTGCCCGATGATGTGGAGCGGCTGAAGGCCGCGGGCTATTACAAAGAAGCCGTGGCGCGGATCGATGAATATCTGGCCGAGGACTGGACGGAGACCCAGAACAGCCCCCGCAGTCAGGGGTTGGAAATGCCGGAGTACGAGCAACCCGCCAACCCTGTGCCCCACGGTGTGGACGCGCTGCGGGATGCCCTGTTGGTGCAGAAGGAGATCATGTGCCGTCTGCCGCAGGAATACTGCTGGAACGAGGCACAGGCCGTGGCCCGGATGCAGGGCCTTGTGCGGGATTTCACGGTGGAGGAGTTCCGCCAGCTGGTGCATGAGGGCCGGGTGGACTGGCGGTTCGTGGAAGGGGAAAAGCACTACCTTGACCGCTTTGCCGAAACGCTGATCGCCACCCACGCCGATCTTGCCGCCCGTCAGCTCGACCCGCCCGCCCCGGCTACGCTGGCCCGGGAGCGCCGCCGCCGCATCCATGACCAGATGGAGCGGGAAGGGCAGGCCAGTGCCCGCATCACGCTGAAGACCAGCGTGGGAATGTCGGATGAGGCCTTTGCCGCTGCTCTGGCCAAGGCAAAGGCAGAGGGCCGGGAGAGCGTACACGTCCGCGCTTGGCTGCCCATCCCGGCGGAATGCTTGGCCCAGAGCGAGATCGAGCTGCAGAGCTTTACCGAGCAGCCGGGCCGCATCGCTGATGCAAACGCCCCCCAGCGCACGGTTTGCTGGGAGGCTGATCTGACCGAAAACCGCCGCTTCGGGGTGCAGTACCGTTACAAGACAACGGCAGTTTATGCTGACCCGCTGGACTTTGTGCCTGCACCGGAACAGCCGACCTTTGATACCGAGGAGCAGGCCCCGCATATCGTGTTCACGCCCTACCTGCGGGCGCTGGCCGCACAGCTGACCGAAGGGATCACCGACCCGGCGGAAAAGGCAAAGCGCATCTATGATTACGTTACCCTGAACGTGCGGTATCACTATCAGCCCGCCTACTTTGTGCAGGACTGCCTGCCCGACCGCTGCGCGCGGGACCGGCGCGGTGACTGCGGCATTATGGCCCTGACCTTCATCACACTCTGCCGTCTGGTGGGCATTCCGGCCCGCTGGCAGAGCGGCTTGTCGGTGTCGCCCACCGGCGTGGGCTGCCACGACTGGGCCATGTTCTACATTGCCCCCAAGGGCTGGATGTATGCCGACTGCTCGTTTGGTGCCTCCATGGCACGGCAGGGCGAGGAAGAGCTGCGCCGCCACTACTTCGGCAGTCTGGACACCGGGCGCATGGTGGCAAACCGCGCCTTTGAGGCACCCTTTGACCCGCCGATGTACGGGTTCCGCTCCGACCCCTATGATAACCAGTCGGGCGAGTGCGAGGTGGACGGCGTGGGCCTTTATGGCGATGCGCTGGATACCCGGAAAGAATTGGTCGATTTCGAGGACTTATAATCAATGGAATTTTTAGCTGGATTGTACACCCTGCTGCTGGTCACCATCTGCCTGCTGCTGGCAGTGGTGCTCTGGAAACTGAACAAGCTCCGGAACGGGGGAGACTACGAGGAGCTCAAGCGCTGGATGCAGCAGCAGCTCGATGCACAGGCAAAAGACTTTGCGGCCAGACAGGCGGCAATGGCGGAGCAGAACTATACCGCCATCCGCAGCGTCAGTGAGACATTGCAGACCTCAGTGCAGAGCATGAGCACCACGCTGGCACAGGGCCAGAGCGGCCAGCAGCAGATCCTGACCCAGCGGCTCCAGAGTCTGGAGGCCGCCAACACCCAGAAGCTGGAAGAGCTGCGCAAGACCCTTGCGGAAAACATGACCGCCCTGCAGGCCGAGAACGCCAAAAAGCTGGATGAGATCCGCCACACCGTGGATGAGCAACTGCAGGATGCCCTGCAGAAGCGGGTGACCGAGAGCTTCAAGGCCGTGAACGACCAGCTGGAACAGGTGTACAAGGGGCTGGGCGAGATGCAGAACCTTGCCGCTGATGTGGGCGGGCTGAAGCAGGTGCTCTCGGGCGTTAAGACCCGCGGCATTCTGGGAGAGATCCAGCTGGGGGCCATTCTGGAAGAGATCCTGGCCCCGGAGCAGTACGAGACCAATGTGGCCACCATCCCGGGCAGCACTCAGCGGGTGGAATATGCCATCAAGATGCCGGGCACGGATGGCGGCACGGTCTGGCTGCCCATCGACTCCAAATTCCCCGGCGACACCTACGCGCACTTGCAGGATGCCCAGGCCTCCGGCGATGCGCAGGCGGTGGAGAATGCCCGCCATGCGCTGGAACTGGTGCTGCGGAGCGAGGCAAAGGATATCCGGGAAAAGTATGTGGAACCGCCCTACACCACGACCTTTGGCATCCTCTTCCTGCCTTTTGAGGGGCTGTACGCCGAGGTGGTGAACGCCGGTCTGCTGGAGGTGCTGCAGCGGGATTATCAGGTGAACATTGCAGGTCCCAGCACCATGGCGGCTCTGCTCAACAGCCTGCAGATGGGCTTCAAGACCCTTGCCATCCAGAAGCGCTCCGGCGAGGTCTGGCAGCTGCTGGGTGCCGTTAAGACGGAGTTCGACAAGTTCGGGCAGGGGCTCTCCAAGATGCAGCAGCGCCTGCGCCAGACCGATGAAGAGCTGGACAACCTCATTGGTGTCCGCAGCCGGGCCATCAGCCGCAAGCTCCGCAGTGTCCAGAGCCTGGATGATGCCAGCGCGGCAGCCCTGCTGGAGCTGGCCACCGAGCCCGGCCGGCCGGTGGCAGCAAGACTGCCGGAGGAGCTTGAATAATCTTTAACAATGTGCTATACTAGGAACCGTTATTAGTATTATATTGCCGCTTTTTCGGCACAGCAATATGGATAGAGAGGATGTCTGCTATGAGCGTGAAAAAGATCAGCGAAGCCATTCTGGGCGTGGGTGTGGACGATACCACCATTGACCTGTTCGAGAGCCAGTACCCGGTGCCCACCGGTGTGAGCTACAATTCCTATGTCATTCTGGACGAAAAGACCGCCATTCTGGATACGGTGGACAACCGTGCCACGGAGCCCTGGCTTGCCAACCTGACCGAGGCACTGGCCGGACGCAAGCCGGATTACCTGGTGGTCAGCCACATGGAGCCTGACCACGGTGCTAATATCGCCAGACTGGCCGCCCTTTACCCGGAAATGCAGGTGGTGGGCAACGCCAAGACTTTCCTGTATATGGATCAGTTCTTTGGGGCGGATGCCGTTGCCAAGGAGCGCCGCGTGGTGGTGAAGGACGGCGAGAGCCTGAGCCTGGGCACCCACACCCTGACCTTTGTGCTTGCCCCCATGGTGCACTGGCCCGAGGTCATGGTGAGCTATGAGAGCAGTGAAAAGGTGCTCTTCTCTGCAGACGGCTTTGGCCGGTTTGGTGCAGTGGCCAGGTTTGACGAAAACGCCGACTGGGCCAGCGAGGCCCGCCGCTACTACCTGAACATCGTGGGCAAGTACGGCCCGCAGGTGCAGGCTCTGCTGAAAAAGGCCGCCGCGCTGGATATTGCCACCATCTGCCCCCTGCACGGCCCTGTGCTGACCGGCGATCTGAGCAAGTACCTGAACTACTATGACCTGTGGTCCAGCTACAAGGCCGAGGAGCCGGAGAAGATCCTGGTGGCCAGCGCTTCCATCCACGGCCACACCAGAGCCGCCGCCCACACCATGGCTGAGAAGATGCGCGCCAAGGGTGCCAAGGTGGTGGAGATGGATCTGACCCGCACCGATGTCTCCTATGCCGTCACTGAGGCCTTCCGCTGCGGCCGGATCGTGCTGGCCTGCGCCACCTACGATGGCTTCCTCTTCCCGCCGATGGAGAATCTGCTGACCCACCTCAAGACCAAGAACTTCCAGGGCCGCACCGTTGGCCTGATGGAGAACGGCACCTGGGCCCCCATGGCTGCAAAGCTGATGCGTGCTGAGCTGGACGGCATGAAGAACATCACCGTCTGTGATGCCGTTGTGACCATCCGCTCTGCCGCCAATGCCGCCGCTGAGGCACAGATGGATGTGCTGGCTGACGAGCTGCTGGCAAAGTAACGAATCGACCCCATAAGCAAAACGAACGCCTGCCGAGTGAGAAAAGCCCGGCAGGCGTTCGTTTTGTCTATGCGGGAGGTATAGCAGAGTAGCATCTTCGCACGGGGGTCGGCGGCAAAGTCTTTTTTGTGTGGAGTTCGCCTTTCTTTGTCAGAACAAATCGTACTGCTTCATAGTTTCAGCTTTTCGGGAATCATGCTTCTCGTAGTAGCCGATCAGGGTACCGTCCTCGTCCCGCAGGGCAACCATGTAGACATCACGGACATGCTTTGGATTGTAGTAGGTATAGACGATGTTATGGCCTGCATCAGCGGCAAACCAGTCCACCACCTTGCGGATGGCTTCCACCGAATGGGGGTTGTGGCAGGCCAGAAGGCTTTTGCCCAGCAGGGCGGCTCCGCCGTATTTGCCGTAATCCACCACAGCGGCAGGGTTCATGTAAATGATGATGTGGTTCAGATCGCAGATGACCACCGATTCACGGTCCTGGTCGATGATGCTCTTGAAATAAGGATTCAGGTTCATTTTAGGTGTCCTCCCGGGATTCCATAAAATTGATTCGATCGTTTCCACTTCACCTTCCGGCATGGGGATATGCAGGTGCGCCAGCTCCGTAAAGCCCAGCTTACTCAGCAGCTGCTGGGATGGTATGTTGAAGGCAAAGCAGCCGCACTGGACGAAATCTATCTGCTCAGTGTTGAACAGCTCCGCAATGACAGCACGGACTGCTTCGGCTGCGTAGCCCCTGCGCTGGGCAGTGCGGCAGATGCAGTAGGAGAGGGTGCGGCCCTGCCTGCCCTGCAATTGCTCCAATCTGGTGAGCAGTGCAGGCACAGCGCAGATGCTCAGGTTGCCGATCAGATGACCGCCGGTTTTTTCTACAATGCCGTAACAACGAGGTTCCTTGTCCTTGAGCCAGCCGAAATTGGTGCGGATATCCGCTTCTGTTTTCAGGATGGGCCGTCCCATCATCCGGGACATTTCATTATCCACAGCATAGGCGGCATAATCGGGAAAATCAGATTCTTCCAACCTGCGCAAAATCAACCGGTCAGTTTCCAGAAAAATATTATTCATGGGGTTCTTTGCTCTTGTCCAGCGCGTCGAACTGTTTGAGGATCTGGGGGTCTTTCAGCTTGATGACCTTGCCGGAGAGATAGCGCAGGCTGTTTTCCTCCGGGATATCCAGGAAGCTGATGCGGACGGCGCAGAGAGCCTGCGTCCGGGTGCCGGTGCGCTCGTTCATCTTGCGGTTGCCGTATTTGATGTCGCCCAGCACCGGCTTGCCCAGGTAGGCCAGATGCGCGCGGATCTGGTGGGTGCGGCCCGTGACCAGGCCGATCTTGCACAGGGCAAAAGGCCCGGCGGTGCGCAGAACATCCACATCGGTGATGATCTGCTTACGGCGCTCATCCTGAGATTGGTGGGCGTGGATGCTGACCTTGTTGTTCTTCTCGTCGTGCTCCCACCAGGCGGTGAAGCGGCCCGACTGCGGGATGCCCACGGTGATGGTGTAGTATTCCTTTTTGAGCAGGTCGGTGCGGATGATCTCGTTCATGTCCCGCAGGGCGGCGTAGCTCTTGGCAGCGATGACAAGGCCCTCGGTGCCACGGTCCAGCCGGTTGCAGATGCCGGGCTTGAAGCGGTTCTCACCGCCTGCGTCATACTCGCCCTTCTGGGCCAGATACTGGGTGAATGCGTCCACGAGGTTGGCATCGCCGGTGCGGTCGCTGTGGCAGAGCAGGTGGGTGGGCTTGTACAGCACGGCAATGTTCTCGTCCTCATAGATGACGGTCACCTTGGGCTGGTTCTGCTGCTTTTTGGGGGCAGACTTGCGGGCTGCAGGCTTTGCGCCCTCGGGCGGGAAGAATTCATCGTTGATGTACAGCTCAATGAGATCGCCCGCCTTGAGCCGATCCTCGGGGGCTCCCTTTTTGCCGTTGACCTTGACCCGCTTGTTGCGGAAGCTCTTGTACAGCAGGCTGGTGGGGAAATCGCGCGTCACGCTCTGGACAAAGCGGGAAAGCCGCACGCCTTCGTCGTTTGCGGTGGCAGTAAATTGTTTCATAAAATTGTTCCTTTTGTTGGATGAAAGACAAGCCCTCTCCGTCTTTGCTTCGCAAATCCACCTCTCCCAAAGGGAGAGGCAATGCATCTCCCGGGTTCAGTACATGCTGACCGAGAGCCACAAGGGGCTCTCCCTTTGGGAGAGCTGGCAAAGCCGCAGGCTTTGACTGAGAGGGCATATTGATTCATAAAAAAGCCTTTTCTCTATAATAAACCACCCTTTCTTTGAAGTCAACGCAGAATATTTCCTGTGCCCCCTTGTGTTTTGCTGAAAAAACGGTACTATTAAAGTAATAACGCAAAAGGAGAACGACCATGGCGAAGGAAAGCAGCCAGCATAAGGGGCACCGCCAGCGGATGCGCGCCCGGGTAGAGCAGTACGGACTGGAAAGTCTGGAACCCCACGAAGCGCTGGAATATGTCCTTTACATCACCAACACCCGCAAGGACACCAACGGCCTTGCCCATGTCCTCATAAATCGGTTCGGAGACTTTGCCGGGGTGCTGGATGCTTCCGAGGAGGATCTGCTGACAGTGGAGGGCGTAGGCCCCTCCACCGCCCGGATGCTGCATCTTTTGCCGCAGATCGGCAGATACTATACCCAATGTGTGGTCAACGGCAAAAAGTGCATGAAGACCACCGACCAGCTGGTCGAATACCTGATGGCACAGTTTGCCGGGACTGTGCAGGAACGCGCCCTGCTGGCTGCGCTGGATGGCCGCAGCCGCATCAAGGGGCTGTTCTGGCTGCGGGACGGCACCAGCGACCGGGTGAGCCTGGAGATCAAGGATGTGGTGGCGGCAGCCCTCAAGGGCGGTACCGACAGTGTGGTGCTCTGCCATAACCACCCCAACGGCGTGGCCCTGCCCTCGCGGGAGGATCTGATGGCCACCGAGAATATCGTCCGGGCACTGGGGCTGGTCAAGGTGCATCTGCGGGATCACATCATCCTGACCGAGAGCGAATATTTCTCCATGCGGGAGGCCAACCGCCTGCCGTTTTACGATTTCCAGACCGGGGAGATGCTCAGGCCGTATTGATATTATAAAATAATTGTGTTATAATTAACATGAAAAGCACAACTATTTGTAGTTCTATCTGAGAACAGAAAGGAGAACCGAGACATGGCCGATGAACAGTTCCATCTCGTCTCCAACTATGCCCCCACGGGTGACCAGCCCCAGGCCATTGAGCAGCTGGTAGAGGGCGTTGAGCGGGGCGACCGCTGCCAGACCCTGCTGGGTGTGACCGGCAGCGGCAAGACCTTTACCATGGCCAACGTGATCGCCCGGTGCAACCGCCCCACGCTGGTGCTGGCCCATAATAAGACGCTGGCGGCCCAGCTCTGCACCGAGTTCCGCTCGTTCTTCCCGGACAATGCGGTGGAGTATTTTGTTTCCTACTACGATTACTACCAGCCCGAAGCCTACATCCCCAGCACCGATACCTACATTGAAAAGGACAGCGCCATCAACGATGAGATCGACCGTCTGCGCCACTCGGCCACGGCGGCGCTTTCGGAGCGGCGGGATGTCATCATTGTGGCATCGGTGTCCTGTATCTACTCTCTGGGCGACCCCATCGATTACCGCAGCATGGTCATCAGCCTGCGGCCCGGGATGCAGATGGAGCGGGATGACCTGTGCAAAAAGCTGGTCACCCTGCAATATGAGCGGAACGACATCAATTTTATCCGCAATAAGTTCCGCGTTCACGGCGACACGGTGGATATCTATCTGGCCTACATGAGTGACCTTGCCATCCGGGTGGAGTTCTTCGGGGATGAGATCGACCGCATCACGGAGTTCAACCCCGTTACCGGCACCCGGCAGAACGTGGTGAAGCATGTGGCCATCTTCCCGGCCAGCCACTACATCGTCAGTGCCGATAAAAAGGCGGCGGCCATTGAAAAGATCCGCGCCGAGTGCGACGAGCAGGTGAAGAAGTTTACCGCAGAGGGCAAGCTCATTGAAGCCCAGCGCATCCAGCAGCGAACGAACTACGACATCGAGATGCTGACCGAGGTGGGAATCTGCAAGGGCATCGAGAACTATTCGGCGGTGCTGTCGGGCCGTGCGCCGGGCAGCATGCCCACCACCCTGCTGGATTATTTCCCGGAGGATTTTCTGCTTTTTGTGGATGAGAGTCATGTGACCCTGCCGCAGGTGCGTGCTATGTACGGCGGCGACTACGCCCGCAAAAAGACGCTGGTGGAGTACGGCTTCCGTCTGCCGTCGGCCTTTGACAACCGCCCCCTCAAGTTTGAGGAGGTGGAAAGCAAACTGAACCAGATGGTGTTCGTCTCGGCCACGCCGGGCGAGTACGAGCGCCGGAACAGCACCCGGATCGCACAGCAGGTCATCCGGCCCACCGGCCTGCTGGACCCGCTGATCTCGGTGCGGCCTGTGGAGGGGCAGGTGACTGACCTGTTGGGCGAGATCAACGCCCGCACGGCGAAGAACGAGCGTGTTCTTGTGACCACCCTGACCAAGAAGATGGCTGAGGACCTGACCGACTTTTTGACTGAGCAGGGCATCAAGGTCAAATATATGCACCACGAGGTGGATACCTTTGAACGGATGGAGATCATCAAAGATCTGCGCCTGGGCTCCATCGATGTGGTGGTGGGCATCAACCTTCTGCGCGAGGGCCTGGATCTGCCCGAGGTCAGCCTTGTGGCGATCCTGGATGCCGACAAGGAAGGCTTCCTGCGCAGTGAGACCAGCCTCATCCAGACCATTGGCCGCGCGGCCCGCAACGCCGAGGGTCTGGTCATTATGTACGCCGATGAGGTGACGGACAGCATGGAACGCGCCATCACCGAGACCGAGCGCCGCCGTGCCATCCAGATGGCCTACAATGAAGAACACGGCATCGTGCCTAAGACCATTGTCAAGGCCATTGCGGACAGCATTGAGATCAGCGATAAGGCGGAGAACGCAAAGCGGAATACCCGCCGCATGGGCAAACTGGAGCGGGAAGCTGCCATTGAGCGCCTGACCCGGGAGATGAAGGAGGCTGCCAAGCTGCTGGAATTTGAGCATGCGGCCTTCCTGCGTGACCAGATCGACCGCCTGCGCCGGGGCGAGAACCCCACCGTGGACTCGGATGCCGAGACCGAGCGCAGGCGGAACCATGCACAGACACAGAGAAGAGGGAGAAAGTACCTTGGCAAACGATAAGATCGTCATCAAAGGCGCACGGGAGCACAACCTGAAGAATATTGATCTGACCCTCCCGCGCGAAAAATTCATTGTTATGACCGGCCTGTCCGGTTCCGGCAAGTCGAGCCTTGCCTTCGATACCATTTATGCCGATGGCCAGCGCCGCTATGTGGAGAGCCTTTCCAGCTACGCCCGGATGTTCCTGGGCCGGATGGATAAGCCCGATGTGGATGAGATCACCGGCCTGTCGCCGGCCATTTCCATTGACCAGAAGACCACCAGCCACAACCCCCGCTCTACCGTGGGCACCGTGACCGAGATCTATGATTACCTGCGCCTGCTGTATGCCCGGGTGGGCGTGCCCCACTGCCCGGTGTGCGGCCGTGTCATCAGCCAGCAGACCGTGGATGAGATGGTGGATGCCGTGCTCAAGCTGGAGGACGGCACCAAATTCCAGGTGCTGGCTCCTGTGGTGCGCCAGCGCAAGGGCACGCAGCAGAAGGAGCTGGATGCCGCCCGGCGGGGCGGCTACTCCCGTGTGAGAATCGACGGTAATCTGTACGACCTGGACGAAGAAATCACGCTGGAAAAGAACATCAAGCACACAGTGGAGATCGTGGTGGACCGCCTTGCCATGCGCAAGGGCATCCGGGGCCGTCTGGCGGATTCGCTGGAAACTGCGCTGGCCCTGACCGGAGGCATCGCTGAGATCGATGTCATCGGTGGGGAGTGCATGACCTTCAGCCAGAACTTTGCCTGCCCGGAGCACGGCATCTCCATCGGGGATCTGTCGCCCCGGCTCTTCTCCTTCAACAACCCCCAGGGTGCCTGTGAGAAGTGCACGGGCCTTGGTACGTTCATGCGGGTGGACGAGGAGCGCATCCTGCCCAATAAGAACCTGTCCATCCGGCAGGGGGCCATCAAGGCCAGCGGCTGGTACTACGCCGAGGGCTCTGTCAGTGAAATGTACTACCTTGGTCTGGGTAAAAAATACGGCTTTACGCTGGACACGCCCATCAAGGATATGAGCACCGAGGCAGTGAACGCCCTGCTCTACGGCACCAACGGCGAAAAGATCGAGATGCACCGAACCAACGAGTTCGGCAGCGGTGTCTACTATAATACGTTTGAGGGCATCGTGGAGAACCTGGAGCGCCGCTTCCGGGAGACCAACAGCGAGTGGATGAAGGAAGAGATCGGCAGCTTCATGTCCGGCGTGGAGTGCCCGGACTGCCACGGCAAGCGCCTGAAGCCGGTGGTGCTGGCAGTGACCGTTGGGGATAGGAACATCAGCGAGTTCTGCGAAATGTCCATCCGGGATGAGCTGAAATTTATTGCCGAAAATGAGCCGCACCTGACCGAGAAGCAGAGACAGATCGGCGGTCAGATCATGAAGGAAATCCGGAACCGCCTGCAGTTTTTGCAGAGCGTGGGTCTGGATTACCTGACCCTGGCCCGTGCGGCTGGCACCCTGTCCGGCGGCGAAAGCCAGCGCATCCGCCTCACCACCCAGATCGGCAGTGCGCTGTCCGGCGTGCTCTATGTGCTGGACGAGCCCAGCATCGGCCTGCACCAGCGTGACAACGACAAGCTCATTGCGACCCTGAAGAACCTGCGGGACCTCGGCAATACCGTCATCGTGGTCGAGCACGACGAGGATACCATGCGCAGCGCGGACTATATCGTGGATGTGGGCCCCGGCGCGGGCGTTCATGGCGGCGAGATCGTGGCGGCGGGCTCCGTGAAGGATATCTGTAAGGCCAAGCGGAGCATCACCGGCGATTATCTTTCCGGCCGCAAGCGCATTGCTGTGCCCCAGACCCGCCGCACCGGCAATGGAAACTTCCTGACCGTGAAAGGTGCCCGGGAAAACAACCTGCGCAACATTGATGTCCGGTTCCCGCTGGGTGAGTTCGTTTGTGTGACCGGCATTTCCGGTTCCGGCAAGTCCAGCCTGATCAATGAGATCCTGTACAAGACGCTGGCCTGTGAGCTGAACGGTGCCCGCAGCCGTGCGGGCAAGTGCGACGGGGTGGAGGGCCTTGAGTTCGTGGATAAGGTCATTGGCATCGACCAGCAGCCCATCGGCCGCACGCCCCGCTCAAACCCGGCCACCTATACCGGCGTGTTCAACGATATCCGCGCCGTCTTTGCCGAGACCCAGGATGCAAAGATGCGCGGCTATGGCCCGGGCCGGTTCAGCTTCAACGTCAAGGGCGGCCGCTGTGAGGCTTGTGAGGGCAACGGCATCCTGCAGATCGAGATGCACTTTTTGCCGGACGTCTATGTCCCCTGCGAGGTGTGCAAGGGCGCGCGCTATAACCGCGAGACGCTGGAGGTAAAGTATAAGGAAAAGACCATCTCCGATGTGCTGAACATGACCGTGGAGGAGGCGGTGGTGTTCTTTGCCAACCAGCCCAAGATCGCCCGTAAGCTGCAGACCCTGCTGGATGTGGGCCTTGGCTATGTGACCCTGGGTCAGAGCGCCACCACCCTGTCCGGCGGCGAAGCCCAGCGTGTCAAACTGGCCAATGAGCTAGCCCGCCGCGGCACCGGCAAGACGGTGTATATCCTCGATGAGCCTACCACAGGCCTGCACATTGCGGACGTGCATCGCCTGATCGAGGTGCTGCAGAAGCTGGTGGATGCGGGCAACACGGTCATTGTCATCGAGCACAACCTGGATCTCATCAAGTGTGCCGATCACATCATTGACCTTGGCCCTGAAGGCGGCAGCGCCGGCGGCCTGGTGATTGCCGAGGGTACGCCCGAGCAGGTGGCCGAGGTGCCCGGCAGCTTTACCGGCCAGTACCTCAAGCCCCTGCTGGAAAAGGACAGGCAGCTGCGGGCCGCGGAAGCGGAAACTGCTGCAAAAGCAAAAAAGTAAAGCGGCGCTCATACGACGAAAATCATACTTTTCTTGAAAAAATCAGAAAAAGATGCAGAAAAGTGTTGACAAAACCCGGAAAGATGCGTATAATATCTTTTGTCGCCAATGCTTCGGTAGGGAGGCAGAGGACGATATCCGGGTGTAGCGCAGTTTTGGTAGCGCGCTTGAATGGGGTTCAAGAGGCCGTGAGTTCGATTCTCGCCACTCGGACCATAAATCCAACGATTTCACGTTAGAAATCGTTGGATTTTTTTGTTTGTGGGCTGACCTCATTTGGTTTTGACCACAATTTTGACCACAATGCCAACGATTTTATCTGGTCTAATTAGTGCCGTTCCGTCCAATTTTTAGGCCGAAAATGCCTCGCTGAACAACTGGATCGCACTCTGCCGAATGGATTCCTGAACATGGAGATAATGCTCAGTCATTTCGGTATCGGCATGGCCTACGATGCTCTGGATGGTCTGGATATCCACGCCCAACGCCTGCATCTGCGACACATAGGTGTGGCGGCAGCTGTGCGGCGTGAGCAAGCGGACATCGCCCGCTTCTTCCAGAGATTTGCGGAACACATCCCGGAAATGGGTGGGATTGCAGGGCAAGCCGGTCTTGGGGCTTTCCCAGATGAACTGATCGGTGGTATCCCGCAGCTTGATGGCACACGGGCGGACATTCAGCGGCACCGGAATATCCCGGATACTGTCTTTGGATTTCGGACTGCCGATGCTGACTGTACCTTTTACGACCTTTACTGCCTGCCGGATGTGAATGACAGAGCCATCTTCTTCAATAAACTGCGGCTCCAAAGCCAGAAGTTCCTGCATTATCAAAAACAATTACCTCCGCATGATCTATTGAAGCTCATCGTCAAAGCTGCTCTCTTACTCTTTCACAATGCGGCTCCCGCCAAACACATGCGACATTTCCATGTGCGCCAGTGCTTCGTCAATGAGAGCCACTTCTGCGGCAGACAGCACAATATCTGCTGCACCGGCGTTTTCCTGTAAACGGTTAAGTTTCCGGGTGCCGGGGATTGGTACGATATAAGGCTTTTTGCACAGCATCCACGCCAGTGAGATCTGGGCAGGTGTTGCATTTTTCTCGGCGGCAAGACGGTGTAACAGTTCCAGCAGGGCGCGGTTCTGGTCAATGCTGTCTGGCTGGAACTGCGGCATGACGCTGCGGTAGTCCGTGCCTGCTTCAAACTTGGAAGTCTTATCGTATTTGCCGGAGAGAAAACCGTTTGCAAGCGGCGAGAATGCCACATAACCAATGTGCAGTTCTTCCAGAACCGGGAACAGGCTTTCGTACCAGCGGGCCATCATGGAGTAACGGTTCTGGATGGCCGTTACCGGGCAGACTGCGTGTGCTCGGCGGATGGTCTCCTCGGTGGCTTCCGAAAGGCCCCAGTGAGTGATCTTGCCCTCCCGAATCAGGTCAGCCATTACACCGGCCACTTCCTCAATGGGCACCTTGGGGTCAAGCCGATGCTGATAATACAGGTCAATATGGTCGGTGTCCAGCCGCTTGAGGGAGGCATCTACCGATGCACGGATAACTTCCGGGCGGGAATCCGGCACCAGCGGCTTGTTGACTGCCGTACTGGTCATGTCAAAATGGATGCCGAACTTGGTCGCCAGAACGATTTTATCTCGGTAGGGTTTCAGGGCAGCACCCACCAGTTCCTCGTTGTCGTGGGGATTATCCGGTGTGCCGTAGACTTCGGCGGTGTCAAAGAACGTATAGCCCATACCCACGGCCTGCGCCAGCAGTTCGGTCATTTCCTTCTTGTTGGCAGGTGCGCCGTAGGCATGGCTCATGCCCATACAGCCCAGACCAACAGCAGAAACGGTTAGGTCATTGCCCAAAGTACGATATTCCATGTTAAGATTCCTCCTTATTTGCAAAAACACTTTCCAGCCATGCGGCGTAATCGTTCACCCAGCCGCCATCCGAGCCAAAGCCGTGGGGCCAGCCATTCAGCACGATGCGTCCGGTGGAAATGCCCATATTCCGAATCACATCATACTGCTGCTGGAATTGGCGGTAGAAGGGGTCCTCCGTGCCGTAAACGTAGAATGTTGGCGGCAGATCACCCTCGGCCAGCCAGTCCGGGTCCATGTTGCCCACGCTGAGCCGCCCATAGAACGAATAGATCATGCCCGCCGCCGAAGCGTGAGCCGGAACAGCATCCAGCGCATCGGGTACATAGCTTTCATCCAGAGCAGTGCAGTCCATTTTTTCGTCATAACAGTTTCCTCACGGTTTCAGGTGTTTTCTTCCCAGAACGCTACGGCATGATCGAGCCAGCCTTCGGCAGAGGTGCCGGTGCCCAAGCCAAAACCGTGGGCAAGGCCCGGAAAGACTTCGATCTTGGCAGGGGTGCCCTGAGAGCGGATGGTTTCAATGCGCCAGCGCATCACGCGTTCGTCTGCGATGTAGTCCCGGTCACCCACACAGGCATAAGTGGGCGGCTCGTTGCCGTAGACTTCCCCAAGCCCGGTGTACTGCATGATGACGGCTCCCGGCTGCGGATACGCCTGTTCACCGAAGGATGCCGTGCCGTAGCTGCCCAGCCACGCCGCCATCCGTGCCCCGGCAGAACCGCCCCAGAGGGAGTAGCCGCTGGTGTCTACTTCCAGTTCCTCCGCATGGGTAAAGACAAATGCAATGGCCCGTGCCAGATCTTCGCAGGCGGTCTGTGCGCCGGGGCGGTAGATGAGCGCAAAAGCGTTGTACTCCTTGCGGGAAAGTTCCAGTGCATGAGGAAAGCTGTCCTGCATGGCCCCCACATACGCAAACGCACCGCCTGCGTTGCAGATGGCAAATTTTGCGCCGGGATTACCCTTGAAGTAGAATAAGCCGGTGTCAGCTTTGTCCGGGTCAGCGGCTTTTTCGTCCTCGGTGTAAATATCGTAAAAGATGGTCTGCCCGTCCGCTGCACGCTGGCGCAGGGTGTTGCAGATGTCCACTGTTTCGTCCGGGTCGATGTTGTTATAGTAGGTAAGATGCAGCTGCTCCAGCGTGTCGCCGCTGTAATAAGAGCGTTCCACAGGGAAGATCAGCCGCCCATAATCACCGAAAACCGGGTCATTCCGTACGGTTTCGATGGGCGTGGTGCGGGTATAAGTTTGGGTGGTCGTTTGCATAGAATCCTTTCTTTCCGGGGTGGAGGAACTGGGTGCAGCACCTGCCCGGCAGCCTGCCAGAAGCAGCCCTGCACCCGCCAGAAGTTTTGTGAATTGCCGTCGGTTCAAAATTTCTCTCCTATCACTTGTGTTTGGAAACGATCCAGTTCAGAATATCGGCATCATCAAAGACAACATTTGCGGCAGCATGGTAGACGTGAAGCCCCTTCGCATCGAAAAAGGCGTTATCCGGGGTCTGCATTTGCAGCACGGTGTCGATTTGTTCATCCGTCCAGCCTGCGGCGGCGTACGGCTCTATTCTTCCACAAGCATAGCTTGTGGTTTTCTATATGAATGGGAAAGCCGGGACGTTTCCGTCCCGGCTTTCCCTGCAACAAAGAAGGAGAAATATGGAACACTTCCTCAATGATGGAAATTTGTGAAGATAGCAGGTTCTTTTTCGGGCAGGCCGATCTGTTGCTTGCCTATCTGGATACTCTTCATCAAAAAGGCCATGTTGCGGCCAAGGGTGCGCATGGTCTGCAAGCCCTCGGCATCTTTCTTGACCTCCTCGGCAGAGCCGCCGTAGACCATGTTCCAATACTGGCTGCTGGCCACTGGCATCCCACACATGGTAAAATATTTGTTCAGCACATCGTAGGAAGCAGTGTTGCCGCCGCGCCGACAGGTCACGACCGAAGCACCCACTTTCATGGTCTTGTCGATGTTCAGGGTACTGAAGAACAGGCGGTCCATAAAGGAGATCGCGCCGCCTGCCGGGGAACCAAAGTACACCGGTGCGCCAATGACAAAGGCATCGGCTTCAGCCAACTTGGGGGCTACTTCGTTGACAATATCATCAAAGACGCACTTGTTGGAGCCGGTGCTGTGGCAGCGGCGGCAGGCGATGCAGCCCCGGATGTCCTTGTTGCCCACATGGACGATCTCGGTTTCAATGCCCTCGGCTTCCAGCGTATTTGCCAGTTCGGTCAGGGCCGTAAAGGTGCAGCCGTTGGGCCGCGGACTGCCGTTGATGAGCAATGCTTTCATACAAACATTCTCCTTTTGATTTCAAAAATTACCGCAAGAGAAAATTCTCCTCACACAAAAGCTCTACTTACAGGTTCAGGCCATTTACCCAGCTTGTAATGTCAGCTTCACTGCTGCCGCGGCTGAACCGCTGGCCGTCCAGCCAAGTGCCGGCGTCCGCTAATTCTGCCAGCAGCTCACCGCTCTGACCGATGCCGGAGGAAGTCGAAGTGCAGAACGGAATGACCGTTTTGCCGGTGAAGTCATTGACGGCAACAAAGCTGCTCATGGGCCATGCGGCAATGCCCCACCAGATGGGGTAGCCGATGAACACGGTGTCGTAATCGTCCCAGCCGTCCACATTGGTGCTTTCCAAAGCCACAGCACGAAGGCCCTCGTCGTTGTGTTCACGGGAAACGCGGCTGTCATTGTTCGTCCAGTTCAAATCATCGGAGGTGTAAGGGTCAGACGGAACGACTTCAAACAGGTCAGCACCCACGGTGTCGGCGATGGCCTGCGCCACACCTTCCGTCGTGCCGGTGGCGGAGAAATACACCACCAGCGTTTTGCCCATAGTCGTTACCGTGCTGGTAGCTTCCGAAGAAGCAGCCGCGCTGGATGCGGCTTCACTGGAAGCGGCAACAGACGATGCCGCCGAGGAAGCCACAGAAGAACTGCTCACACTGCTAGCGGAATTGCCGGAGCAGGAAGCCAGCAGCAGGGCGGCAGCAGATGCGCCGGCAACCTGCAAAAACTGGCGGCGGAAAATTTTATTCTTCATCTTATTCATCTGCATTTACCCTTTCATCTGGTTCATTTTCCGCAAAAAACTCTCCGCACCCAGCTACAAACTGCTTGAAATTTACTTCTGATCGTCCACGGGAGGAAACATGGTGGCGAATGCCGCCAGCTTATCCTCCGTGACCTCATAATACCGTTTATCCTTGTTCAGCGTGGTGATCTCCTGCATTTCTGCATCGGTCAACGCAAAATCGAACACATCGAAGTTGTCGTGGATGTGGGCCGGGTTCTTGGAGCCGGGAATGACCACATTGCCTGCCTGAATGTGCCAGCGCAGAATAATTTGCACGTTGCTCTTGCCGTACTTTGCTGCAAGGCGGGTGAACAACGGCTCTTCCAGCAGGCCCTTGTCAGCGTGGCCCAGCGGATACCATGCCTGAATCACCATACCATTCTCGGCGAGGAAGGCTTTCAGTTCTTTCTGCTGGGCGTAGGGGTGAACTTCGGTCTGGAGGATGGTGGGCTTGACTTCGCAGATGCTCAGAATTTCTTTGATCTGCTCCTCGTTGAAGTTGGACAGACCGATGGCACGGACTTTGCCCTCCTTGTAAGCCTTTTCCATCAGGCGATAACCGGCAACGTAATCACCGGCAGGCTGGTGAATGAGCAGCAGGTCGATGTAGTCGGTGTCCAGACGTGCCAGCGTCTTGTCCACAGCATCGGCATCGGTGTAGAAGCTGGGCCACAGCTTGGTTTCGAGGAAAATTTCCTCCCGCTGCAAGCCGGACTTCTTCATGGCGCGGCCCACGGCTTTTTCGTTGCAGTAGGCGTTGGCGGTGTCGATCAAGCGGTATCCGTTCTGCAAGGCGCTGACGCAGGAGGCCTCTGCCTCGTCCGGGGTCAAAAGAAATGTGCCAATACCGGCCATGGGCATTTTCACGCCGTTATTGAGAGTTGCGTATTCCATAAAAGATTCCTCCTTAAATGTTCTTTCCAAGTTTCGTGGCTTCGTTTTTATTGGTCGCCATGCCGCCGTAGGTCATGCCATGCTCCTTATTTCAGTTTTTGATATTCTTCTTCACTCACTGGTTCACACCACTGACTGCGACAGTTTTCTCCAGGTACTTCCACAGCCAGATGGGAGAACCAGCTGTCCGGCGCAGCGCCGTGCCAGTGCTTTACACCGGGCATAATGTTGATCACATCGCCGGGGTGCAGCTCCTGCGGCTCTTTGCCCCATTCCTGATAGTAGCCCCGGCCTGCCACGCAGACGAGGATCTGCCCGCCGCCCTTGTGGATATGCCAGTTGTTGCGGCAGCCGGGTTCAAAGGTCACATTGAAGATTTTGACCTGCTCCGTGGAGACTGGCGCAAGATAGCTCTGCCCGCTGAAATACTGTGCAAAGCCGTCATTGGGCGCGCCGATGGGGAAGACCATACTGTTCTGGTGCAGCTGCTTTTCATCAGTGTTTTCCGCATCTGCCCAGATGTCCTTTGCCATTCGGAATGCCGCCCAAGCCTTGGGCCAACCCGCATAAAACGCAGCGTGCGTCAGGATTTCCGCAATTTCACTGCGGGTTATTCCGTTTTCCTTGGCCATTTGCAGATGATGTCCGAAAGAGGTATCCGTCAGCCCCTGCGCCATCAGTGCTGTCACGGTGATGAGGGAACGGTCGCGTGCAGAAAGCTCGCTTTCCCGGCTCCAAACCTCACCGAAAAGAACATCATCATTGAGCTGTGCGAACTTCGGCGCAAATTCACCAAGCACATCTCTGCCTGCTGTAATTTTCTTCATGGTCACTTGCACTCCTTCAAAATTTCGTAAATCTCGTCATGGCTCAGCTTTTTGCAGCAGCCGCCGGTCAGCACGGTGGAATCGGCCACAGCCTTGAGGTCGGTGTCGGCAGGGATGCCCAGTTCTGCAAAGGTGGTGGGCATCCCGATCTCCTTGATGAAGGCCGCCAGAGCCTCCACGCCAGCCTGTGCCAGTTTCAGCTCGGATTTGCCCGCCGGGTCGATGCCCCAGACGTTCTGTGCAAAGCGGGCGAAACGTGCGGTGTTGGCCGGGAGCAGGTGACGGTACAGCACCGGGTGAATGACAGCCAGACCAGCACCGTGGTTGCAGTTGGTGTAGGCACCCAGCTGATGCTCGATCATGTGACACTGGAAGTCGGTGACCTTGCCGATTTTCAGGATGCCGTTTTCGGCCATAGCCGAAGCCCATGCCAGCTCGCTGCGGGCCTCGTAGCTGTCCTTGTCGGTCAACAGGACGCGGATGTTGCGGATGACGCTGCGCATGACGGCTTCGTTGATGTCATCGGAGAGGTTGTTCTCGTCCGGCTTGCCGAAGTAAGTTTCCATCGCGTGGCTCAGGGTGTCGAACGCACCGGAAATGACCTGCTTCATGGGAACGGACAACGTGTAGGTGGGGTCGAGGAAAGCAAAGTCGGCCTGTGCACCCCACAGAGCCCCCTTAATCTTCTTTTCCTCATGGGTGATGACCGCGCCGTTGTTCATCTCGGAGCCGGTACCGAACACCGTGACGATGGTGCCCAGCGGGATGAACGCAGTGGGACGAGTATGCTTGGTGTTTTCCAGCTCCCACAAATCTTCGTCCACCTTGGCCTGTGCGGACACCACCTTGCAGCAGTCGGACACGGAACCGCCGCCCACGGCAAGGATCAAATCCACATGGTTCTCACGGGCCAGCTTTGCACCCTCCTGCACCTTGGCGTAGGTGGGATTGGGCATGATGCCGGGAAACTCCACGATGTGCTTACCCTCGGCGTTCAGAATACCGACGATTTCATCATAGACACCATTGTGCTTGATAGAACCGCCGCCGTAGGCCAGCATCACGGTATCGCCGTAGTGCTCCAGCAGACAGCCCAGATATTCCTTCACGCCACCCTTGCCGAAATAAACCTTGGTCTTGTTTTCAAATAGAAAATTGTTCATAGCCGTTACACTCCTTTATATAAAATTGGGAAATCAGACGTTTTTGCCCATCTCGTAGGCTTCCTTCATGGCCGGGGAGGACATCACCTCGCCAGGCCGATATACGCCGGTGCCGTAGATGACCCCCTTTTCCTTGGCACCATTCAGGCAGGCGGTAAAGCCCCGGAAACACTCCAAGGTGCAGGCCATGGCAGCACGGTTATCGTCCGCGCAGGTCATGATGAAATAGAACTCCTTGTTCGGAATGTTCGTCCACCGGGCAAGGCTGCGGTCGATGATGATCTTCATCTGTGCATCAATGGAGTAGAAGTACACTGGGCTTGCCATCACGATAACATCTGCCGCCTGCATTGCGTCCAGAATTTCGCTCATGTCATCGTTCAGGGCACACTTGCCGCCGTGGTCGCGGCAGTAATAGCAGGCATTGCAGGGCACAATCTTCTTGCTGCGCACGAAGATCTTTTGCACTTCGTTGCCGCTCTCCTGCGCACCACGCATAAACTCACTGCACAGCAGGTCGGAGTTGCCGTCCTTGCGGGGACTGCCGGACAAAATCAAGACTTTCTTCATTGGTCGTTCCTCCTTTGAGGTACTCTCTTTTTCTGGTTCCAGTATAGCGCAAGTCTGCATTTCCCGGAATCTCCACTTTGTTCACTTGTTTGAACTCAAAGGTTCAAACAACCCGCTTGACCCCCTGATTGTAACACTTAGAGTCAGCTTTAGGTCAAGTGCATCTTTTGTAAAAAGAAAAAGCCACTGCATGATTTCTCATGCAGCAGCTTCTCGTTGCAGTGGCGTATCAGCGATACAATTCCTTGCTGGCTATTTTAGCCGCATCCAGAAAACGCTGAACGGCAGGTGTTGGATTCGGGGAGTGCAGGATACCATAGGGGATACCGTAATCCCAATCTACTGGAATCACTTTCAGCAATGGGTGGACATTGGCCCAGCCCGGAATTGCCAGCAGCACATCGTTGGTGTTTTCGCAGCGGTTGAAGATGTCCATGCTGTAAAATTCAAAATCCACGATGTTTACTTGTGGATGGTGCTGCCATAAATCATCCCGCAGTTCATCTACATAGTGGCTCCATCCACGGTGCATCAGCAGTAGATTTTCGCCGTACAGGTCTGTGATCTGCAAGCGGTCTTTTGCCGCAAGTTTATGATGGATGGAAACCGCGCAGTAAAACGGCCTGCGAACCAGTTCCAGACCGGCACATTTGCGCAGATGCAGCATCGTTTCATCAAAGATGCCGCCTACTACATCAATGTTCGTGCCGAGGTTCGCCAGAATTTCCCGTGCATTTTCCGGGGTGTTTTCAAAAGGCACAATCTGGAATTTGATGTCCGGGCAGATGGTCTGCACTTTCGACCACAGTTCCATGAGCAGCTGGGCAGGTGTCATGGGAGAGGAACCAATGCGGATGACGTTGGAATCCTCCTGCATTGCGTTCCGGGCACGAATGACAGAATCATGGCAGTATTGAATGATGTACTTGGCATCCTGATACATGGAACGGCCTGCTTTGGTCAGTGTTAGTCCCCGGCGAGTACGCTTGAACAGCTTGACACCAAGGGAATCTTCCAATAGGTTGATCTGCTTGATGATGGCCGTTGGCGTGATGTAGCTTTCCTCTGCCGCCTTGTTGAAGCTGCCTGCATCCGCCACACGGATGAAGGTTTCCAGCTGATGATTGTACATGAAAACACCTGCCCTTCGGAGATTTCTATAAGAATAGGATAACATCCGATTGTGTTAAAATCAAGAAGTGTTCCAGCGAGATAAGCGGTATGCGATTGTAGCAAGCAGGGCATTCGTCTATGCGACAATAAAGCAAAAAGCTTTAGGCTTGACCCCCTCTTCTTTGCGGATCTTTCTGATCCGTTCTCCAACAAGGGATGCTAGTTCGGCTGGTTCAGATTCAGGCTGATCTTTCGCTTTTTTCACAGAGAACACCTCATTTGCGGGCAATCATCAGATGCCACGGAACGTAAAGGTGAACTCCACAGGCTTGGTTACATCAGGAATATACTCCGGGTGGACATTGGCACCCCAGCTGTCATCGCCGCCAACGCCCATCTGCTCGCCCATAGCACGAATCACCGTGTAATGGACCGGGGGCAGCTCGTAGGGATGCTTGGCACTCTCTATTTCATGGGGAGTGTAGGGCAGCGCAGAGAAGAACATGGGCTTTGCGGCATCTGCGGTAAACAGCAGCCCGCGACCCTTGCGGTCCACTACCTTTGCCCAGCGCACAGCGGTCTTTGCACCGCACTCCTGCGGCACAAGGTACTGCGCCATGTTGTCTGCGACCTTGTTCTGGTAAATGCCCAGCTTGGCACCATGCTGGCGATCCCAGTAGGTCTCCGCAGGGCCGTTTCCGTACCACTCCACCGTGTCGTAGTCAGCGTCGATCTTGAACAGTACGCCGAACTCCGGCATTGCTGCAAGTCCTTCCACCGGGTCATAGTGCAGGGTGGTCTGGATGCGGCCATCACCGAACACACGGTACTGCAGGCTGCACTCTGCTGCGGGGCTGGTCTGGAGGTTATAGAGATAGGTCACGACTACGCTGTCGGCTTCCACCTCGCAGGTGGGGTTCTGGAGGATGGTGCCGCCATGAACAGACGGAATCTCCTTGCCGATGCCCTTGGCGGTAGCGTACAGGCTTGCCAGCTTCCACTGACCGCGAACGCCGCCCATGTTGTTGCCGCAGTCGTTGTCGGTGGGAGCGCGCCAGAAGTTGGGCCGGGGGATCTCCTGAATCATCTCCTTGCCGGCATAGCGGTAGGAAGTCAGGCCGCCGTTCAGATCGGAGAACAAAACATCGAAATTCTCACCCCGGACACCGATGTTGTGTGTACCGTGCGTAACGGTAAACGGCGTGACCTTCTTGCTGGGAGTGGAACGGACCACAGCGATCACACCCTGTCCAAAGGTGACTTCATGGCCCTTCTTTGCCCAGCTGGTGTCCTCCTTCAAACGGAAGCTGATGGTCACTGCATATTCACCGGGGAGCGCAGGAACCATAAACGGCAGCGGGAAGCTGGAACGCTCTTCGGGAGCAACATCAATATTGGTCAGTTCCTGCTGCTGATACAACTTTCCATCACGATGCAGCAGTGCAACGCAGTCGAAAGCATCCGTAGAGGTGAACAGGTTCTTGTTCCAGACTTCGAAGCCAGAGTTGTCGATGGAAATGGCGATGTTCTGATAGCAGAACTTGACCTCCTGCATCTTGGGAGAAGGAGCACGATCACCACCGTAGGCAATGCCGTTTCCGCTGAAATTATAGTCGGTAGGACGCTCACCGAAGTCGCCGCCGTAGGCTTGGAACCACTTGCCGTAGCGGTCTTTTTTCCAGATGGACTGGTCGATGTAATCCCAGATGAAGCCGCCCTGATAGCCGCAGTCCTTCTGGTCGGCAAGTTCCGTGTACTTGTGCAAAGCACCGTTGGAGTTGCCCATAGCATGAGAATATTCGCACTCGATATAAGGCCGCTTATCGCCCTGTGCCAGATACTCTTTAATGTCCTTCACAGTGCTGTACATATGGCTCTCGATATCGGTGGTTTCGAGGAAGCGGGGATCATTGACCACACCTTCGTAATGCACCAGACGGGTGTCATCAAAGCGGCGGACCATCTCTGCCATCTGGAGCAGGGTCTCACCACCAAACGATTCGTTGCCCAGAGACCAGATCAGAACAGCAGGATGATTTTTGTCACGCTGGTAAGTGGAATTCATGCGGTCAAACAAGACAGCTTTCCACTCCGGCTTATCGTTGGGCAAAACGCCCTCGATGCCGCGAATGCCAGCCTGATGAATATCCCATGTGCCATGGGATTCCAGATTGTTCTCTGCGATCAGATACAGACCATACTCGTCGCACAGGTCGTACAGCGCATCCTGATTCTGGTAATGGCTGGTGCGGATGGCATTGATGTTGTTCTGCTTCATGGTGATGATATCCCGAAGCAGCTCCTCATGGGTGTGTACGCCCACAGCACGACCCGTAATGGAGCTGAACTCATGACGGTTGGCACCCTTGAACACGATGCGCTTGCCGTTGAGCAGCATCCGATTGTTCTTCAACTCGAACTTGCGGAAACCGACTTTCTGCCCAGTCACCTCTACCAGATGGCCTGCATCGTCCAGCAGCTCGATTTCCAGTTCATACAGAGCCGGGTCCTCTGCACTCCACAGGTGGGGGTTCTCCACCGCATGGCTGAACAGAACAGAGCCGCCGTTCAGCGGGATTTTTTCGGAGAACACTTCCAGCTCACTGCGGCGCAGGGTCAGACGGGCCGCGCCATTTCCCTCTACCTGCAGTGCAACTTCCAGCGTGGAATGCGTAAAATCATCCCCGGCAAACAGCGTTTTGACGGATACATCTTCCAGATGCACGGTGGGGATGGCGTACAGCCACACGCTGCGGAAGATGCCGGAGAAGCGGAAGAAGTCCTGATCTTCGCACCAGCTGGAGGAAGTCCACTTGAACACCTGCACAGCAAGTTTGTTCACGCCCGGCTGGAGATAGGGAGTCAGATCGAATGCGTGTGCGGAGAAGCTGTCCTCGGTGTAACCCACATAAGACCCGTTCAGCCAAAGAGCCATGCCGCTTTCCACACCCTCGAACTCGATGTGGACGGGCTTGCCCTGCATGGATTCCGGCAGCTCGAAGTATTTTACATAGCTTGCCACCGGATTGAACCGCTGCGGGATCTCACCCGGCTGTACTTCTTCACGGCCATCCCACGGATACTGAACATTCGCGTACTGGGGAATGTCGTAGCCCTCCATCTGGATGTGTGCCGGAACATGAATGTCATCCCAGCCGCTGCAATCGTAATCCGTCTCTTCAAAGCCGGGGATGGCACTGGTGTAGTTCTTTGCGTAGGCGAATTTCCAGATACCGTCCAGCTTCAGCGCAAGCGAAGATTCTCCTGCCAGATATTCTTCGCGGGAAGCGTAAGTACGGAAACTTGCATGAGCATTCAGCACGTTTTCCTTGAAAAAGGTGGGGTCTTTTACTTTTGTAAAATCAAATGCAGCCATAGTATTTCCTCATTTACCTTTTATAATTTTATAATATTTCTCCAGCCTCCCCCGGAGGAATCGTTGGATTCCTCCGGGGAACAGCAGATGAAGGAGAAATGATAATGGCTTGTGATCAGACTGCTGCACGCAGTTTTTCATTTGCTTCTTCGACCTTCATACGAGAGAGAATGAAGGTGATGATGGCATCCAGAGCAAACGGAATCACCAGATACATGATTTTCAGCATCGAGATACAGGAATCCGGCTGAACGGTCAGAGCGCTGTCAAAATGGCTTGCAGCCAGCAGCCAGCCGGTGATGGCAGTACCCAGACCGCCGCCCAGCTTCACACCGAGAGAAGTGCAGGAGTACATCGTGCCATCCACGCGCTTATGCTTCGTCAGCCAAGTATATTCAGAGCAAGCAGCAATCGCAGCGTTCATATCGCCCTGCCAAGGACCCTGACCAAGAGCTGCGATTGCAGTAAAGAGCAGCATCAAGGTCACATTGCCGCTGCCCATGTAACCAGCCACAGCAACCAGTGCACGAGAAATCGTTGCCAGAGTATAGCTCATTACATTCAGCTTATACATTCCATTCCACTTTGCAACCAGGGTCGGGGTGAACACCAGTGCGATGATCAGAGGAATGTTGATTGCCCAAGAGAATACACCGAACAGATTCTGGTTGCCAAGGATGTAGGTTGCATAGTAGGTGCCCATGCTGATCATGGCACCGTAGATCTGCTGCAAAATGTAGGTGACGCAAATCATCATATAAAATTTGTTACCAGCAAGCAGCTTTGCAGCCTGAACCAGATTGTACTTTTCGTCCTGCTCGATTTCCTTTTTGTTGGTGGTATCCACCAATTCGCCTTCCGGCAGTTCCTTCACGGAGAAAACGGAGAGGGTGTTGACAAGCAGACCGATGATGGCGTAGATGATTGCAACAGTGCGCCAACCGGCAGCACCACCGCCCAATGCCGTAACAGCACCCAGCGTGATGGACTGGATGAGCAGGCTGGTGGCAAAGGCGAACATGAAACGCCAAGAACCCATCTCGACCTGTTCGGCACTGTTCTTCGTGACGAGAGCAGTCAGTGCAGAGTAAGCAATGTTGTTGGCAGTGTAGAATACAGCGTTCAGCAGAGTATATGCGATCAGGAACCATGCGTACTGTGCAAACTGTCCCAGATTGGTCGGGATGGCGAAAATTGCCACCAGCGTAATGGCACAGCCAATGTAGCCGTACAGCATCCAAGGACGGGCTTTGCCCATCTTAGAATGCGTTTTGTCAATCAAAGAACCAAAGAAAATGTCCGTCACACCATCCAGCAGCTTGGAAACTGCAATCAGAGTGCCGACAATACCGGGGTTCAGGCCAATGGTGTTGGTCAGATAGATCATGACGAAGGAGGACAGGAATGCATACACCACGTTGCCTGCAATATCGCCTGAACCATAGCCGACTTTATTATACCACTTTAGATAACGTTTCCCAGTCATTGTGCTTTCTCCCATCTTGCATGTTTTGTGTGGGCGCGACCAATCTGCTGCGCACTTCAGACTGGAATTCTCATTACGCAAGTTGCCCAAATCTCTTGCGTTTCGTCTGAAAATATTATAGAATCTAATGGAACGAAAAGATATAGACAAGATGAAACAAAATATGCACAAAATCAAAGAGTTTGTGATTTTTTGATAGAACATTTCCCAAATCACTGTAAAATCTCTGAAGATGAGGAGGACGCAGGGATGTATTTCAACTCAGGATATTTGCACAACTCCCGTTTGGATTTCAAAGACTACTCAAAGCCGCTGGTCGTAGGCAGCTGCGGCACTTATCGCTTGAAAAAACGCCCTAAGCTGCCTACTTTTTGGGCAAAGGGTCGCAGAGACTATCAAATCCTCTATGTGGCATCTGGTAAAGCACACTTCTGGTTCGATGGTGTTGAGGAAGTGGTGACTTCTGGACACATGGTGCTTTATCAGCCGAAAGAAATCCAGAAGTATGTCTACTATGTAGAAGATCATCCAGAGGTGTTCTGGATTCACTTTACAGGATATGATGTCAAAAACATCCTGAACTATCACGGAATACCCTTGGATAAGCACGTTTTTTACAGCGGCACACTGCCGGATTACAAAATGCTGTTCCGAAAGATCATCCGGGAACTGCAACAATGTGAATATGGCTATGAAGACTATATTGCTTCTCTCTTCAACATCATTCTGTTTTTAGTAAGCAGGCAACAGCAGGAAAGCGAGAAAACAACTACAAGCATCCCCGAAGAAATCGAAGCCGCCGTTGCCTACTTTAACGAGAATTATAATACAAAGGTCAGTGTGGACGATTACGCAGAATCGCTGCATATCAGTACGAACTGGTTTATCCGTAATTTTAAGCAGTACATGAAAATAAGCCCTGCACAATACATCCTGTCCCTTCGGATGGTAAATGCACAAAGCTTATTGGAGAACACCGAATACAATATTGGAGAAATTGCAGAGATCGTAGGGTATGATAACCCACTCTATTTTAGCCGGGTATTCAAGAAAGAGTATGGTGTCAGTCCGGCACAGTACCGAAAGAATCTGGAGGAATCTACTGAAAAATGAGAAAGATTCCTTATAAATAAGGAGAGTAGAACCGTGCCGATAAAAAATGCGATCCACAGCCAACAAGTCTACGACCCAACGGATGAATCCATCATGGCAGAGCGGGAACTTTGCATGGAGCGGCTGTATGCTTATTGAAAAAGTGGTATCTACCATTTTTTACTTTAGGGAGCAGTGTCAGTTCTTCTAGCCTCATACTGGATAATGCAATGCTCCTATGAAGAGCCTCATACAATCGGTTGGCTCAATGCAAATATGTCCTCCTTTGTGGAGTTCATCAACACGCTGTCATAAGCACGGAGTTCCCCTGCGAACCAAACATTCCGATATAAAAAGGACGCTGCCGCCTCTGGGTGAGAGGTTGCAGCGTCCTTTTGACATCAGAGGGCGAATGATCTGTCAGACCGAACGGTTCCCAATGAATGCGATGCTTTTAGCTTGCGTTTTCCTGTTCGTCAAGAATGCGCCAGCCGTCCATCAGGTCTGAATTTTCCATAATAAAGGTGTGGGCGGTATCCTGTCCCCACGAGTTGTCGTATTTCAGCATCAGATAATCGCTCAACTCGGTTCGATTTTTGAACTTCAACAAGCGATACGGCTCCTGAAAAGCGACCTTTTCAACGAAATATACTGCATCCGATGTGGGAAGCATAACGCCGACATGACCGATCATAAGAGAATTGTCCGTTTCAGAGAATTGGTCGTGCAGGACTACGGAGACAAGACGAATCTTATCATCGTCCACGAAGGAGAGACCGCGTTTCTTCCATTCCTGCTGAATCGTTTTCAAATGGGTAGGAATATCGGTCGTATTAGTGGTTTTAACTGGGGCGAACAGCGCATCAAATTTTTGCCGTTCATCGCCGCAAAGGGATTCTGGGTCAGAATCCAGTGTTTCATAGTCCATAAACAGGGTGTCCTCGGCTGAGTCAAGGTCTGCCTTGCCCGTGACAGTGATAAAATCACCGAACAGCCCACAAGCGGTAATCCGACAGTTCCAGCCGGGGAAGGTATCGTATTTTTCTGTCCATGCGTCCTGCATGGAGTAAGGATCGTATTTCAGATCCGAAGGCTTGGCATTTTCAAACCCTGTGGTGAGCCATGCCGGGTCCACAGCATTGTTGAACTTTTGCACATGATCAAAGAAGGTCTGTATCCGTAGGTCGGATACGCCGGCATCCTGCAAAAGCTTGGAAAGAAGAGCTTGTGTATCCGAATCTGCCAAATTGGAGTATTCAATTTGCTGAAGGACGGGCTGAGAAGTTTTTTGAGTGCAGCCTCCTGCCAGAAGCGCACCGCAAAAAAGTGCAGCGGTGCAGACAAGAAAAGTTCGACGTTTCAAAAATGGTCACCTCGTTGTGTTTTTTGGAAAGTTTCTTTGAGTGCCGGAGTCTCAACCATAAGCGAAGAGAGCAACGCCGTTGGTCTCGTAACGAATGGTATCACAGATAAACAAAGAAAATCAATGACTTCTGTCGTATTTGACCATATATAATGTTGGCAGTATCCATATCCCATACGGCTAACGCCCATTTGGGGAAAGACAATGCGGCAGTTTTCTGAACGATTTTCTTCATGTCGGACACAACAGGAGTATACCCAAGTTGGAATAAGAATTTTCCGTTTTTTCCGAATAGAAGGTTCAAATCGCTTTCCAGATAGACGGAGGATACCAACTTGCGAAGCGCGGCACGGCAATCCCATAGATTTCCCCATGCTGCAGTGGGAGTTTGAAGAAACGTCTCGCCCACATTATAATAGGCCGTAATCGTGATGTGCGTGAGGCTTTCCTCTGTATAAGATTTGTAGAGCCAGGAAGATCCATATGGCATCTTTTCCAGACCGATTTCACAGAGATAATGCTGCTCTTCTGAGATGTGTTTCTTCTTTTTCATACATTCTTTCGCTTGTATAATGTCGGGCAGATGTTCTTCGGCGGGGCTTCTTCCAAGAAAAATCACTCGTGAAGATTGAAACGGGAGTTTTACGGTACGCAGTGCCAGCAAGCAGGCTTTTTCTTTGCCGGGATTTATGCTATACTTATTAAATCAAATCAATGGGCAGGAGGAACCAGCGTGGAGGATTACCGCACCATCCGGGGCACGGCCACCGGCGAATATGAGGAAAAGAAGAGCCGCTTTATTGCGCAGCTCTCCTTTGCGGACAGCGAGGAAAAGGCGGTGGCCTTTTTGGAGCAGGTGCGGGCAGCCAACCGCACGGCCCGGCACAATGTCTATGCCTACCGCCTGCGGGAGGGCAACCGGGAGCGCTACTCCGATGACGGTGAACCGGCCAAGACGGCGGGAACCCCGGCGCTGGAAGTACTGCAGCACAGCGGATTGACCGACCTTGTCGTGGTCATCACCCGGTACTTTGGCGGCGTGCTGCTGGGCACCGGCGGCCTGGTGCGGGCCTATACCACCGCCACCGCCCGCGCGTTGGAAGCTGCCGAGGTGGTCACGGTACGCAGTGTGGTGGAGTTGGAAGTGACGGTGGACTACTCGCTCTATGAGCGGGCGGCGCTGCTCATCCAGGCGGCGGGGGCAAAGC
The DNA here is from genome assembly GCF_029076575.1 of Faecalibacterium sp. DFI.5.82. NCBI lineage: Bacteria > Bacillati > Bacillota > Clostridia > Eubacteriales > Oscillospiraceae > Faecalibacterium > Faecalibacterium sp. DFI.5.82. Next base: position 163,272 of record NZ_JARFIS010000002.1, on the reverse strand, counting down.
TTGCAGACCCCCAGTTCACCGATCGTGTCACCCTGCGCTGGCAGATGCCCGAGGGTACGGAGCCGCCCTTGCTGGAGCAGCTCCGGGAGTTGACCCGGGGCGGTGCACAGGTAAGTGTGTCACAGCCGTTCTACGCTCCGTTCTGACCTACAAACTGACTGCCTGCCGTTATGACACAGACTTCCCTGCGGGGAAGGCTGGGGAGCGGCAGCAAGATCGAGAAGTTTTATTCGTTCTAAGACAAATACTTTCCCCCTTCGACAGGGCGGGTGTGCTATACTTGCCGCAGACGCGGCATGGGGATCGGCTGCGCCGTGCGAGAGGAGGGGGAGAAAACAGAAAGTGAGGGTTCCTGATGGATGTACGACAGCGCACCGAAGAGATCGAGCGGCTGACCTTGGCCTCCTGGGCAACATTCAGCGATGCCAGCCGGGGCCGGGTGAGACCCGAAGAGCAGGACCCTATCCGTCCGGTGTTCCAGCGGGACCGTGACCGGATCATCCACTGCAAGGCGTTCCGGCGGCTCAAGCAGAAAACGCAGGTGTTCCTCTCGCCGGAGGGCGACCTCTACCGCACCCGGCTCACCCACACGCTGGAGGTAGCGCAGATCGCCCGCACCATCGCCCGCGCCCTGCGCCTCAACGAGGATCTGACCGAGGCCATCAGCCTGGCCCATGACCTGGGGCACACGCCCTTTGGCCACGCAGGGGAGAGCGCATTGGACAAGCTCTGCCCGGAGGGATTCCGGCATTATATGCAGAGCCTGCGTGTGGTGGACAAGCTGGAAAAGGACGGCAGGGGCCTGAACCTGACCTGGGAGGTGCGCAACGGCATCGTGACCCATACCAAGGGCACCTGGGCGGCTACCCCGGAGGGACGCATCGTCCGCATGGCGGATCAGATCGCCTTTGTGAACCACGATATCGAGGATGCCGTGCGTGCCGGTGTGCTGGACCCGGCCACCCTGCCCAGAGAATGCACCGCCGTGCTGGGTGAGACGAAGTCTCAGCGCATTACCACCATGATCAACAGCATCCTGCGCAGCAGCGAGGGGGATGTGCAGGTGGGCGCAGAGGAAAACGAAGCCTTCCTGGCCCTCAAGGATTTCATGTACCGCACCGTCTATGTGGATCGCAGCGCCAAAAAGGAAGAACAGAAGGTGGAAAAGGTGCTCACCGAGCTGTATGAGTATTACCTGACCCACATCGAACAGATGTCCAACTTCTACCTGCAGCTGGCCTATCAGGAAGGACGCGACCGCGCAGTGACGGACTATATCAGCGGCATGAGCGATGAATTCGCCATCCGTACCTTTGAGGATGTCTTTGTGCCCCGCAAGTGGCATGTGTTATAAAAGGAGCATCGGAATACCAAAATGATCCCACACGAATATATTGAGGAACTGACCCGCCGCACCGATATCGTGGATGTGGTGGGCAACTATGTCCAGCTCAAGCGGAAGGGGCGGCTGTACGGCGGCCTGTGCCCCTTCCACAGCGAAAAGACCCCCTCGTTCTACGTCTACCCGGATACCCAGAGCTTTTACTGCTTTGGCTGCGGCGTGGGCGGCGATGTCATCCACTTCGTCCGCCGCATCAACAGCATCGACTACACCGAGGCGGTCAAGATGCTGGCTGCCCGCGCGGGAATGCCGGAGCCGCAGGAGGACGACAAGACGGGCCGTCTGCGCAGCCGCATCCTTTCTATGAACAAGGAAGCCGCGCGGTACTTCCACGCCTGCCTGAATTCCACGGTCGAGGAAGCCCGGCAGGCCCGGGCTTACTGGCGGCGGCGCGGTCTGGACGACAAGACCATCGTCCGGTTCGGGCTGGGCTATGCACCGGATGACGGGCAGGGGCTGTACCAGTATCTGCGCGATAAGGGGTACAACCAGCAGGAGCTGGATGCCAGCGGGTTGTTCAAGCGCAGCCAGTCGGGCCGGATCTACTGCCTGTTCTGGAAGCGGGTGATGACCCCCATCTTTGACCTGCGGGGCAACATCATTGCCTTTGGCGGGCGTGTGCTGGACGATTCCAAACCCAAGTACGTCAACAGCCCCGAGACACTGGTCTACCACAAGTCGGATACCGTGTTCGCACTGCAGATCGCCAAGAAGAGCGCTTCCCGGCGGTTCGTTCTCTGCGAGGGTTACATGGACGTTATTTCCATGCATCAGGCGGGGATCGACACGGCGGTCTGCGCCTGCGGCACGGCCCTGACTCCGGATCAGGTAAAGCTCATCAGCCAGTACGCGGAGGAAGTCATTCTGAGCTACGACTCGGATGAGGCCGGCCAGAAGGCCACCCTGCGCTCGCTGGAACTGTTCCGCAACAGCCCGGTCAAGGTGGGCGTGCTGCAGATCCCGGGTGCAAAAGATCCGGATGAGTACATCAAAAAGTATGGCTCCGAGCGGTTCAAGGCACTGCTGGACGGCGTGGGCAACGCGCTGGACTTCCGGCTGGGGCGGCTCAAGAACAAATACGACCTCAAGCAGGATGCCCAGCGGCTGGAATATGTCAAAGAAGCCGTGAATATGCTGGCGGAGCGCTCCAACCCCACCGAGCAGGAGGTCTACGCCGGGCGGCTGGCTGAGGAAACGAACATCTCCAAGAACGCCATTATGACCCAGCTTGCCGATGCAGTAAAGCGCTCCAACAGCAAACGCCGGTGGGCGCAGAATCAGGCACGGCTGCAGTCCGGTGAGATGCACCAGATCAGCGTGCCTTACAGTGCGGGCGGCTCTCAGGCGCTGGGGGTTGCCTCGGCAGAACAGCGGCTGCTGGCCGCCATGCTCCGGGAGCCAAGCTATATCCCGCAGGTGCGGGCCCAGCTCAGCCCGGAAAAGTTCGTTCTGCCCCAGCAGAAGGAGCTGTACGAAGCGTTTCTGCAGTGCCAGGAGCAGGGAATCGAAATCAGCCTTTCCACCCTGCGCCCCTTTGTGAGCGAAGAGGCGCTGAATGAGCTGAGCCGCCTTGCGGCACAATACAGCGATGTGAACTGTACGCCGGACGATATCCGGCTCTATCTGGACCGCATTGCCCGGGGTACCCCTGTGGCAGGCAAGGCGGCCGAAATGTCCAATGATGATTTGATACGGTATCTCCAGTCGATGCGAGAAAAGAAGCAGGGCACAGACCCTGCGGACGACTGACCGTTCCTCTCCTCCGGCTGGAGCTGGAAGGAGAAAGAATCATGCGGAAATTGTCGCAGACGGAAGAACTGGTAAAGATCCTGGCAGGCCGGGCCCGCCGCCATACCCTGACACCCGAGCAGATCAGCCGGGCCATGGATGAGCAGGAATACGATGTATCCGGGCTGGATGCGCTGTATGCGGCGCTGGAAGCCCGGGGCATCCGTGTAACCGAAGAAGAAGCGGACATGCCCAGGCTGGATGAAACACAGATCGGGGAACTGGAGCACGAGCTCTCAGCCGAGGGCGTAGCGCTGGATGACCCGGTGAAGGCATATCTGAAGGAGATCGGCCGGGTGCCGCTGCTGACAATGGAACAGGAGCTGGAGCTTGCCCGGGCCGCGCAGGCCGGGGACGCGGATGCCCGGCGGAAACTGAGCGAAGCAAACCTGCGGCTGGTGGTCTCGGTGGCCAAGCGCTATGCCGGGCGGGGGCTGCCCTTCCTTGACCTCATTCAGGAAGGGAACCTCGGCCTGATGAAGGCGGCGGAGAAGTTTGAACCTGACCGGGGGTTCCGGTTCTCGACCTACGCGACATGGTGGATCCGGCAGTCCATCACCCGGGCTATTGCCGATCAGGGGCGGGTCATCCGCATCCCGGTGCATCTGGTGGAGAGCATCAACCGGGTGAAAAAGACGACAGGGGAGCTTTTGCGCAAAAACGGCAGGGAACCCACAGCCGAAGAGATCGCCGTCCGGCTGGACATGGAGCCTGACCGGGTGCGGGAGCTGCTGCAGCTGGCGCAGGACCCCATCAGCCTGGAAACACCGGTGGGTGAGGAAGAGGATGCCCACCTGGAGGATTTTATTCAGGATGAGGAAGCAGGCGTTCCGGTGGACGAGGCCGGGCGGGAACTGCTGCGGCGGGAGCTGGCAAACGTCCTCAAGAGCCTGACACCCCGGGAGGAGCGGGTGCTGACTCTGCGCTTCGGGCTGGAGGACGGGCAGGCCCGCACCCTGGAAGAGCTGGGAAAGGAATTCAACGTGACCCGGGAACGCATCCGGCAGATCGAGGCCAAGGCTCTGCGCAAGCTGCGCCATCCCAGCCGCGCAAAGCGTCTGCGGGATTATCTGGAAGAATGAGCACATAAGGGCACCGCAGGCAGCTGCGGTGCTTTTTGCATGGGCAGGGGAGAGCACGCATCAAGAGCCAAGGTGTACAAAATGCACAAGGGTGTTTTTGGTGAGAACGTGCAAAACTCAAAAATCAAGAGCCAAAATGCGCAAAGCTTACACGCACCCGTGCGTACCATGAAATCGCGGGCTTGACAAAAATATTGGGCCAAAATGCGAAAAATGGCTTGACAGCAAGGCTTTTGAGGTGTATACTGCATTAGTATCACATAATGGCCTAGTGCGCCAAAAAGGGAGCTGCGCTGAAAGCGGCTGGACGGTGTTGACCGAAAAGTTTGTGAAAAGCGACGAACTTCCTTGGAGGATACGGGTCGATTTATGTGTGTGTGCTCAAATCTGACCCGTATAACGCAATATCCGTAGAGTATAAAAGTAAGGAGTGGTTGATTTTATGATGAAAGTCAAGCCCGTAAAGCTCGGCAAAACCGAGCGCATGAGCTTCTCCCACATCGACGAAGTCATCAGTATGCCGAACCTGATCGAGGTCCAGAAGAACTCTTATCAGTGGTTCCTGGACGAGGGCCTGAAAGAGGTCTTCCATGACATCGGCACCATTGAGGACTACACCGGTAACCTGGCGCTGAGCTTCGTGGACTTCCGTCTGGATAAAGAGCCCAAGTACAGCATCAAGGAGTGCAAGGAGCGCGACGTGACCTACGCTGCCCCCCTGCGCGTGACTGCCCGTCTGCTGAACAAGGAGACCGGCGAGGTCAAGGACCAGGAAATTTTCATGGGCGACTTCCCGCTGATGACCGATGCGGGCACCTTTGTGATCAACGGTGCTGAGCGTGCTATCGTCAGCCAGCTGGTCCGTTCTCCCGGCGTATTCTACGGAGATGCCAAAGATAAGGTAGGCAACGACCTGTACAGCGCAACCATGAACCCCAACCGCGGTGCATGGCTGGAGTACGAGACCGATGCCTCCAACGTGTTCTATGTCCGTATCGATAAGAACCGTAAGCTGCCCGTCACCGTGCTGTGCCGTGCGCTGGGCCTTTCCTCTGATGAGGAAATCCTGAACTTCTTTGGCGAGGATGAGCGCATCCTGGCCACTCTGGAGAAGGACACCACCAAGAACCAGGACGAGGGCCTGCTGGAGGTCTACCGCAAGCTGCGTCCCGGCGAGCCCCCCACGGTGGAGTCCGCTACCAACCAGATCAACATGCTGTTCTTCGATCCGCGCCGCTACGACCTGTCTCGTTTCGGCCGCTACAAGATGAACAAGAAGCTGTCTCTGGCCCGCCGCATCACCGGCTTTGTTGCCGCTGAGAACATTGTTGCTCCCCTGACCGGCGAGATCATCGTTGAGGCCAATGGCAAGATCACCCGTGAGCTGGCCGAGAAGGCAGATGCCGCCGGTGTGGATACCGTTATTCTGAGCATCGAGGGCAAGAAGGTCAAGGTCATCACCAACGGCTGTGTGGACGCACAGGGCTTCTTCTCCTTTGATGTCAAGGAGTGCGGCATCAACGAGCGCTGCTCCTTTGATGAGATCAAGAAGATCCTCGACACCACCTCCGATGTGGAGGAGCAGAAGGAAATGCTCCGCCGCAACCATGACCAGCTGATCGGCCGCACCGTCACCGTGAAGGACATCCTGTCCTCCATCAACTACCTGAACGGTCTGGGCCACGGCGTTGGCACCACCGATGATATCGACCATCTGGGCAACCGTCGCATCCGCAGCGTTGGTGAGCTGCTGCAGAACCAGTTCCGCATCGGCTTCTCTCGCATGGAGCGCGTCATCCGTGAGCGCATGACCCTGCAGAGCCAGGATCAGAGCGTTATCACCCCGCAGGCACTGATCAACATCCGTCCTGTGGTCGCCGCCATCAAGGAGTTCTTCGGCTCCTCTCCGCTGTCTCAGTTCATGGACCAGAACAACCCTCTGGCCGAGCTGACCCACAAGCGCCGTCTGTCTGCTCTGGGCCCCGGCGGTCTGAGCCGTGACCGCGCAGGTTTCGAGGTTCGTGACGTTCACTACAGCCACTATGGCCGTATGTGCCCCATTGAGACCCCTGAAGGCCCCAACATCGGTCTGATCTCCTATCTGGCATCCTACGCCAAGATCAACGAGTACGGCTTCGTTGAGGCTCCCTACCGCAAGGTCAAAAAGACTTACGACGAAAACGGCAAGCTGATCGATCAGGTCGTTACCGATGAAGTGGAGTATATGACCGCTGACGTTGAGGACGAGTACGTTGTTGCTCAGGCCAACGAGCCTCTGGATGAGACCAAGCACTTCATCCGTCCCCGCGTTTCTGCCCGCCGCCGCGATGACATCCTGGAAATCGATGCCGATAAGGTCGATTATATGGACGTTTCGCCCCGAATGATGGTCTCTGTTGCGACCGCCTGCATCCCCTTCCTGGAGAACGATGACTGTAACCGTGCTCTGATGGGCTCCAACATGCAGCGTCAGGCAGTGCCTCTGATGGTCACCCAGCAGCCCATCGTGGCTACCGGTATGGAATACAAGGCTGCCACCGACTCTGGCACCGCTGTTCTGGCAAAGAACGACGGTATCGTTGAGAAGATGGATGCCGACCACGTCACCGTCCGCAATGCACAGGGCGGCGTGGACAACTACCCGTTGGTCAAGTTTGCCCGCTCCAACGCAGGCACCTGCATCAACCAGCGTCCCATCGTTGAGGTGGGCGAGAGCGTCAAGGCCGGTCAGGTGCTGGCCGACGGTCCCGCAATGCGCAACGGTGAGATCTCTCTGGGTAAGAACGCCCTGATCGGCTTTATGACCTGGGAGGGCTACAACTACGAGGACGCTGTCCTGCTGAACGAGAAGATCGTCCGCGAGGATGTGTACACCTCGATCCATATTGAAGAGTACGAGACCGAGTCCCGTGACACCAAGCTCGGACCTGAGGAGATCACCCGTGATATCCCCAACGTCTCCGAGGATGCCCTGAAGGATCTGGACGAGCGCGGCATCATCCGCATCGGTGCCGAGGTCAAGAGCGGCGACATCCTGGTCGGCAAGGTCACCCCGAAGGGTGAGACCGAGCTGACCGCTGAGGAGCGCCTGCTCCGCGCCATCTTCGGCGAGAAGGCCCGCGAAGTCCGTGATACCTCTCTGCGCGTGCCCCACGGCGAGTACGGCATCATCGTGGATGTCAAGGTCTTTACTCCTGAGAACAGCGATGAGCTGCAGCCCGGTGTCCGCGAGGTCGTCCGCTGCTACATCGCTCAGAAGCGTAAGATCAGCGTCGGCGATAAGATGGCAGGCCGTCACGGCAACAAGGGTGTCGTTTCCCGCATCCTGCCGCAGGAGGATATGCCTTACCTGCCCGACGGCACCCCGCTGGACATCGTGCTGAACCCCCTGGGCGTTCCTTCCCGTATGAACATCGGTCAGGTGCTGGAAGTCAACCTGGGCTACGCTGCCAAGGCATGCGGCATCAAGGTTATGACCCCCGTGTTCGATTCTGCTCGCGAGAACGACATCGGCGATACCTTCGATACCGCCCGTGAGCTGTGGCACGGTGAGAATGCTCCCGCATATCCCACCAAGCTGCCCAAGATCATGGGTGAGAAGGGCCACATCATCGACTTCTCCAAGATCGAGCTGGACCGTGATGGCAAGACCACCGTTTACGATGGCCGTACCGGTGAGAAGTTCGATAACCGCGTTACCGTTGGTTATATGTACTACCTCAAGCTGCATCACCTGGTCGATGATAAGATCCATGCCCGTTCCACCGGCCCCTACTCTCTGGTCACCCAGCAGCCTCTGGGCGGCAAGGCTCAGTTCGGCGGTCAGCGCTTCGGCGAGATGGAAGTCTGGGCTCTGGAAGCTTACGGTGCCGCTTACACCCTGCAGGAGATCCTGACCGTCAAGTCCGATGACGTTGAGGGCCGTGTCAAGACCTACGAGGCCATTGTCAAGGGCGAACCCATCCCGCAGCCCGGCATCCCCGAGTCCTTCCGCGTTATGCTGAAGGAGCTGCAGTCTCTGGGTATGGACGTTGTGGTCCAGGACAAGGACGGCAACGAGATCGATATGCGCCAGAACTTCGACGACGAAGAGACCGGCTTTGATATGCGTGATGTTGCAGGTTCCGAGACTGTTACCAACGAGAATGAGCTGCTGAACGATTACACCATCAAGGATGCTGACGCAGGCTTCGATGATCCTTCTGTGCTGGAAGATGACAACTCCGGCAGTGCGGCTCCCGCTTCCGACGAAGTGGATTTTTAACTAGAGATTAAGAAAGGGTTCGTTTCATGGAAAACAACGTTTTCGATTCCATTAAAATCGGCCTGGCTTCTCCGGAGCAGATCCGCAACTGGAGCTACGGCGAGGTCAAGAAGCCTGAGACCATCAACTACCGCACCCTGAAGCCGGAGCGCGACGGCCTGTACTGCGAGCGCATTTTTGGACCTACCAAGGACTGGGAGTGCCACTGCGGCAAGTACAAGCGCATCCGCTACAAGGGCAAGATCTGCGATCGCTGCGGTGTCGAGGTCACTAAGGCAAAGGTTCGCCGTGAGCGCATGGGCCACATTGAGCTGGCCGCGCCCGTCAGCCACATCTGGTACTTCAAGGGCATCCCCAGCCGCATTGGCCTGATGCTGGACATCAGCCCCCGCCTGCTGGAGAAGGTCCTGTACTTTGCAAGCTATATCGTTACCGATCCCGGTCTGACCCCGCTGGAAAAGAAGCAGCTGCTGACCGAGAAGGAATACCGTGAGATGCGTGAGCGCTACGGCGATGAGTTTGAGGCATCCATGGGTGCTGAGGCCATCCAGGAGCTGCTGAAGGAGATCAATCTGGATCAGCTGAGCGCTGAGCTGACCGCTGAGGTGGAAAAGTCCTCCGGCCAGAAGAAGGTCCGCATCCTGAAGCGTCTGGAGGTCGTTGAGGCATTCCGCATTTCCGGCAACCGCCCCGAGTGGATGGTCATGGACGTGCTGCCCGTGCTGCCCCCCGATCTGCGCCCCATGGTCCAGCTGGACGGCGGCCGTTTTGCCACCTCCGACCTGAACGACCTGTACCGCCGCGTGATCAACCGCAACAACCGTCTGCGCCGCCTGCTGGAGCTGGGTGCTCCCGACATCATCGTGCGCAACGAGAAGCGGATGCTGCAGGAAGCAGTTGACAGCCTGATCGACAACGGCCGCCGCGGCCGCCCGGTCACCGGCCCCAACAACCGTGCCTTGAAGAGTCTGTCCGATCTGCTGAAGGGCAAGCAGGGCCGCTTCCGCCAGAACCTGCTGGGCAAGCGTGTTGACTACTCCGGCCGTTCTGTTATCGTCGTCGGCCCTGAGCTGAAGATGGATCAGTGCGGTCTGCCCAAGGAGATGGCTCTGGAGCTGTTCAAGCCCTTCGTGATGAAGGATCTGGTCGAGAAGGGTGTTGCCAACAACATCAAGTCTGCCCGTAAGATGGTCGAGCGTGCAAAGCCCGAGGTCTGGGACAGCCTGGAGACTGTGATCAAGGGCCACCCGGTCCTGCTGAACCGTGCACCTACCCTGCACCGTCTGGGCATTCAGGCCTTCAACCCCGTGCTGGTCGAGGGCCGTGCCATCAAGCTGCACCCCCTGGCATGTACCGCGTTCAACGCCGACTTCGACGGTGACCAGATGGCAGTTCATCTGCCCCTGGGCGAGGATGCCTGCCGCGAGGCCAAGATGCTGATGCTGGCTTCCGGCAACCTGCTGAAGCCCTCTGACGGCGCACCTGTTACCGTTCCTACTCAGGATATGATCCTGGGCAGCTACTACCTGACCACTGTTCGTGAGAACGAAGAGGGTGCAGGCAAGATCTTCCGTGATGAGAATGAGGCCCTGATGGCCTATGCAGAGCACGTTGTGACCCTGCACGCTCCCATCAAGGTCCGCCGCACCATGGTCATTGACGGTGTGGAGCGCACCGGTCTGGTGGATGCCACCGTCGGCCGGATCATCTTCAATAATCCCGTTCCTCAGAACCTGGGTTATATCGACCGCACCGACCCGGAGCATTGGCTGGAGTATGAGGTCAGCTTCCGCGTGACCAAAAAGACCCTGCCCGACATCATTTCCCGCTGCATGACCCGCAATGGCACCCGTGCCTGCGCAAAGATGCTGGACTCCATCAAGGCTCAGGGCTATAAGTACTCCACCCTGTCTGCAATCTCTGTTGCTGTGTGTGACGCTGTCATTCCTCCGCAGAAGGACGAGCTGATCGCTGACGCGGATAAGCAGGTCTCTCAGGTCAACAAGCTGTTCAACCGCGGCCTGATCTCTGAGAACGAGCGTTACACCCAGACCATCAACATCTGGCAGGCAACCACCGATAAGGTCTCCAAGGCTTTGGCAGCCAACCTGCCCAAGGACAACGAGATCTTTATGATGGCTGATTCCGGTGCGCGTGGTTCTATGAACCAGATCAAGCAGCTGGCCGGCATGCGCGGCCTGCTGGCCAACACCGCAGGTAAGACCATCGAGATGCCCATTCGTGCAAACTACCGCGAAGGTCTGAACATCCTGGAATATTTCGTTTCCGCCCGTGGCGCTCGTAAGGGTCTGGCTGATACCGCTCTGCGTACCGCTGACTCCGGCTACCTGACCCGCCGCATGGTCGATGTCTCTCAGGAGGTCATCGTCCGTGAGATCGACTGCGGCACCACCGACGGCCTGTGGGTCTCTGAGATCCACGAGGGCAAGGAGAAGATCGAGAGCTTCCGTGAGCGTATCATCGGTCGTTACGCTGTGGGCGATGTCATCAACCCCGTCACCGGCGAGGTCATCGTGCCCGAGGGCAAGATGATCGACCTGTACGATGCCAACGACATCGAGGCTGCAGGCATCACCAAGCTGAAGATCCGCAGCCTGCTGACCTGCCGCGCCAAGGTGGGTGTCTGCGCACACTGCTACGGCAGCGATATGGCAAACGGTGAGCCCGTCCAGCTGGGCGAGTCCATCGGTGTCATCGCAGCAGAGTCCATCGGCGAGCCCGGTACCCAGCTGACCATGCGTACCTTCCATACCGGCGGTATTGCATCTGCTGAGGATATTACCCAGGGTCTTCCCCGTGTTGAGGAGCTGTTCGAGAGCCGCCGTCCCAAGAGCATGGCCATTATGAGCGAGATCTCCGGTGTTGTCTCTCAGGATGACACCAAGAAGAACGTCGTCATCAAGGTCACCGGCAAGGACGAGAACGGTGCCGAGGTGGTGAAGAGCTACTCCATCCCCTTCACCCAGCATGCACGTGTCATGCCCGGCGATCGTGTGGAGAAGGGCGACATCATCACCCGCGAAGGTGTTCTGTATCCCCAGGATATCCTGGCCATCAAGGGTCTGAGCGATGTGCAGAACTACCTGATCAGCGAAGTCCAGAAGGTCTACCGTCTGCAGGGCGTTGAGATCAACGATAAGCATATCGAGGTCATCGTCCGTCAGATGTGCCGCAAGGTCCGCGTGACCGACTCCGGCTCCTCCGACCTGATCGGCGGTGCACTGGCAAACCGTCTGGAAGTTGAGAACATCAACGCCGAGCTGCAGAAGCGCATTGATGACGGTGAAGAGGGCATCAAGCTGGTCGAGTATCAGCAGGTGCTGCTGGGCATCACCAAGGCTGCCCTGGCAAACGAGTCCTTCCTGTCTGCCGCATCCTTCCAGGAGACCACCCGTGTCCTGACCGAAGCCGCCATCAAGGGCAAGGTTGACCCGCTGGCCGGCCTGAAGGAGAACGTCATCATCGGTAAGCTGATCCCCGCCGGTACCGGTCTGCCGGAGGTGCGTGAGGATCTGAAGCGCCGTGAGCAGGAGCGCGACGAGGCTGTTGCCGCTGAGCTGGCTGCAGCAAACCAGCAGTAAAACTCTATCTGCTCGGAACTGAATCAATCCATGAGCCGCCTTTCCCTGAATGCAGGGGAGGGCGGCTTTTTTGATTTGAAACTCCCTTCGTCATTGCTTCGCAATGCCACCCCCCTCTGGGAGGGAGGCCTGCTTGGGCCCGAAGCAGGGGAAAGGCCCCCTCTGAGAGGGGGCTGTCTGCGCAGCAGACTGAGGGAGTAAAGGAAAAATCGGCGGTTGAGTCCTTCGGCGAATAAAACAAAAAAATATTGGAAAAACTGTTGACATTCCTAATCAAAACGAGTATTATATAACTGTTGCGCGTCCCAATAGGGGAAGTGCGGCTAAAAAGTCGGAAAATATCCGATGTTCACTATTAAGAAAGGAGAAACAAAATGCCTACTTTTAACCAGCTTGTACGCAAAGGCCGTGAGGTCCTGGTTACCAAGAGCACCGCTCCCGCCCTGCAGAAGACTTATAACTCTCAGAAGAAGCAGTACTCTGATCTGAGCAGCCCCCAGAAGCGTGGTGTCTGCACTGCAGTTCGTACCATGACCCCCAAGAAGCCTAACTCTGCTCTGCGTAAGGTTGCTCGTGTCCGCCTCACGAATGGTATCGAGGTCACCTCTTACATTCCCGGTATCGGCCATAACCTGCAGGAGCACTCCGTCGTGCTGATCCGTGGCGGCCGTGTTAAGGACCTGCCCGGTGTGCGTTACCACATCATCCGTGGTACCCTGGATACTCAGGGTGTGGCAGGCCGTAACCAGGCCCGCTCCAAGTACGGCGCAAAGCGTCCTAAGGCCGGTGCTGCAAAGAAGTAATTGAGGACAACCGCCATAAACGGCTTTCCATTATATAAATAACAAGTCCGCATTGTGCGGAGGGTAACGGTTTATGTAAGGTCAGCTCTTTGTGACACAACGGGAGTTTTATTACTTTCGAGTACCGATGATATCATTCTGTGAAGGAGGGAAGAAAGATGCCTAGAAGAGGTAACATTGCTAAGCGCGATGTCTTAGCTGATCCTATTTACAATTCCAAGATGGTCACCCGTCTGGTCAACAGCGTGATGCTGGATGGCAAGAAGGGCGTCGCTCAGAAGATCGTTTACGAGGCTTTCTCCATGATTCAGGAAAAGACCGGCAACGATCCTCTGGAAACTTTCGAGAAGGCGATGGAGAACATCATGCCCAGCCTCGAGTGCAAGACCCGCCGTGTTGGTGGTGCTAACTACCAGGTTCCTCTGGAAGTCAGCCCTGCCCGCCGCGAGACCCTGGGTCTGCGCTGGCTGACCGCTTACAGCCGCAGCCGTGGTGAGAAGACCATGGCCCAGCGTCTGGCCGCCGAGATCATGGATGCTGCCAACAACACTGGTAACGCCGTGAAGAAGCGCGAGGATACCCACAAGATGGCCGAGGCCAACAAGGCTTTCGCTCATTTCCGTTATTGATCTGTTCTGTAGGAGGTTAATTTCATGGCTACACCCAGAGAAGTTTCTCTTCAGATGACGAGAAATATCGGCATTATGGCCCATATCGATGCTGGTAAGACTACGACTACCGAGCGTATTCTGTACTACACCGGCATCAATCACAAGATCGGCGAAGTTCATGATGGCGGCGCTACCATGGACTGGATGGTTCAGGAGCAGGAGCGTGGTATCACCATCACTTCCGCTGCTACCACCTGCTACTGGAGCCACTCTGAGACCCAGAAGGATCCGGTTGCATTCAAGAAGAACCGTCACCGCATCAACATCATCGACACTCCGGGCCACGTGGACTTCACTGTTGAGGTTCAGCGTTCCCTGCGCGTCCTGGACGGTTCTGTGACCGTTCTGGCTGCTAAGGGCGGTGTCGAACCTCAGTCTGAGACCGTCTGGCGTCAGGCTGACGAGTACAAGGTCCCCCGCATGGTGTACGTCAATAAGATGGATACCATGGGTGCTGACTTCTTCCGCTGCATCAAGATGCTGCACGATCGTCTGCACGCAAACGGCGTGGCAATCCAGCTGCCTATCGGTCAGGAGGATACCTTCCGCGGTATCGTTGACCTGGTCGATATGAACGCTGAGGTCTACTACGACGATATGGGCAACGACATGCGCACTGAGCCTATCCCCGAGGATATGGTCGAGCAGGCTGAAGAGTACCGTAACATCCTGGTCGAGGCTGTTGCCGAGAACGACGAAGTCCTGATGGAAAAGTACCTCGAGGGTGAGGAGATCACTCGTGAGGAACTGAAGGCTGCTATCCGCAAGGAGACCATTGCAAATACTCTGGTTCCCGTTACCTGCGGTTCTTCCTACAAGAACCGTGGCGTCCAGAAGCTGCTGGACGCTATCGTGGACTATATGCCCGCACCTACCGATGTCGAGGACATCAAGGGTGTGAATCCTGAGACCGAAGAGCAGGAGACCCGTCCGTCTTCCGACGACGCTCCCTTCGCAGCTCTGGCCTTCAAGATCGCAACCGATCCGTTCGTTGGTAAGCTGGCTTACTTCCGTGTCTACTCCGGTAAGGTCGAGGCAGGTACCACTGTCTACAACTCCGTGAAGGACACCAAAGAGCGTATGGGCCGCATCCTGCAGATGCACTCCAACCACCGCAAGGATATCGACTGCTGCTATGCAGGTGATATCGCTGCTGTTGTCGGTCTGAAGAACACCACCACCGGTGACACTCTGTGTGATGAGGATCATCCCATCATTCTGGAGTCCATGAAGTTCCCCGAGCCTGTTATCCGCGTTGCCATCGAGCCTAAGACCAAGGCCGGCAACGAGAAGATGGGCATCGCGCTGGCAAAGCTGGCCGAAGAGGATCCGACCTTCAAGACCTATACTGACGAAGAGACTGGTCAGACCATCATCGCAGGCATGGGCGAGCTCCATCTGGAGATCATCGTCGACCGCCTGCTGCGTGAGTTCAAGGTCGAGGCCAACGTTGGCGCACCTCAGGTCGCTTACCGTGAGACCATCCGCAAGGAGGCCAATCAGGAGACCAAGTACGCACGTCAGTCTGGTGGTAAGGGCCAGTACGGTCATGTTAAGATCAAGATCGAGCCCAACGAGCCCGGCAAGGGTTACGAGTTCGTCAACGCCATCGTTGGCGGTGCCATCCCGAAGGAATACATCCCGGCTATCGACAATGGTATCCAGGGTGCTATGAAGTCCGGCGTTCTGGCTGGCTATCCTGTCGTTGATGTCAAGGTCACCCTGTGGGATGGTTCTTATCACGAGGTCGACTCCTCTGAAATGGCCTTCTCCATTGCTGGTTCTATGGCATTCAAGGATGCTATGCGCAAGGCTGACCCCATCATCACTGAGCCCATCATGAAGGTTGCTGTCATCGTTCCTGATGAGTATCTGGGCGATGTCATCGGCGACCTGAACTCTCGCCGTGGCCAGATCCAGGGCATGGAGGCAATGGCAGGCACTCAGCGTGTCAACGCTTTCGTTCCTCTGGCTCAGATGTTCGGCTACGCCACCGACCTGCGTTCCAAGACCCAGGGCCGTGGCCAGTATGTTATGGAGCCTTCTCACTACGAGCCGGTTCCCAAGAACATTGCCGACCAGATCATTGCTGGCCGCACCAAGGCTTGATTGCCTGAAACAAAGTAAAATTTTGCCGGGGTAGTGTAGCTCCGGCAAAATTTCCTGTAAAAGCACTTGATTTTACAGGACAAATTTAGTAGAATAGTTTTGCAATGCAATTCTGTGTTTGCAGGACTGTTGTAACCAAATTCAATCCGTTTAAGGGAGGATATTCCAATGGCTGAAAAGGCAAAATTTGACCGTTCTAAGCCGCATGTTAACATCGGCACCATCGGTCACGTTGACCACGGCAAGACCACTCTGACCGCCGCTATCACCAAGTATCTGGCACTGAAGGGCGACGCAGACTTCATGGACTATGCCAACATCGATAAGGCTCCCGAGGAGCGCGCTCGTGGTATTACGATCAACTCCGCTCACGTCGAGTACCAGACCGATGCTCGTCACTACGCTCACGTTGACTGCCCGGGCCATGCTGACTACGTTAAGAACATGATCACCGGTGCTGCTCAGATGGACGGCGCTATCCTGGTCGTTGCTGCTACCGATGGTCCCATGCCCCAGACCCGTGAGCACATCCTGCTGGCTCGTCAGGTCGGCGTGCCTTATATCGTCGTGTTCATGAACAAGTGCGATATGGTCGACGACGAGGAGCTGCTGGATCTGGTCGAGATGGAGATCCGTGAGCTGCTGAGCGAGTATGACTTCCCCGGCGACGACACCCCCATCATCCGTGGCTCCGCTCTGAAGGCTCTGGAGTCCACCTCCAAGGATCCTGATGCACCCGAGTATGCTTGCATCAAGGAGCTGATGGACGCTGTTGACAGCTATATCCCCAACCCCGATCGTGAGGAAGACAAGCCCTTCCTGATGCCCATCGAGGATGTCATGACCATTTCCGGCCGTGGTACTGTTGCTACCGGTCGTGTTGAGCGTGGCATTGCTAAGGTTGGCGATGCAATGGAGATCGTTGGCATTAAGCCCGATCGTCTGAGCACCACCATCACTGGCCTGGAGATGTTCCGTAAGTCTCTGGACTTCGCTGAGGCTGGCGATAACATCGGCGCTCTGCTGCGTGGTGTTGACCGTACCCAGATCGAGCGTGGCCAGGTTCTGGCTAAGCCCGGCACTGTCCATCCCCACAAGGTCTTCGAGTCTCAGGTCTATGTTCTGACCAAGGACGAAGGCGGCCGTCACACCCCCTTCTTCTCTAACTATCGTCCTCAGTTCTACTTCCGTACCACTGACGTGACCGGCATCATCACCCTGCCCGAAGGCACCGAGATGTGCATGCCCGGCGATAACGTTCAGATGCACGTTGAGCTGCTGACCCCCGTTGCTATGGAAGAGGGCCTGCGTTTCGCTATCCGTGAGGGTGGCCGTACCGTTGGTTCCGGCGTTGTTGGCAAGATCATTGAGTGATTTTGACCCTCTGCGCCTGTTCTAAGGCAAAAGGTTAAACTTACAAAGAGCCTTCCCATTCCGGAGAGTGGGAAGGCTCTTTTTGCGCTATCGGCGAATCAAAGGGAAAAGCCTCTTGTTCTGCATTCCGCAGAGCAGGAGGCTTTTTATGCTGCCGGGGAATCAGCCGAGCAGATTATATTGATTGGATCGTTTCTGAGCAATTTCATACACTTCCTCGTCAGCACGGACACCGATGACGATCACCAGCATTTCCGTTTCGGTGCGGCGCAGCTGATAGACGACCCGCAGGCCGGAAGCACGAAGCTTGATTTTTAGAAATCCAGCCAGATTGGTGCGGCTGTGGTTGCCCAAAGCTTTTCCGTAACCGTTTTCTTCAGCAGGCAGGGGATTTTGCTGCACTTTTTTGATGGCTTTCAGGACAAGGAGCCGTTGGCTGCCATCCAGTGCCTTCAGATCTTTTTCGGCCTCGGGAAGGTATTCCAGTGTCCAGCTCATTCGATGTCTACCTCGTCAAAATCTGCGAGGTCCTCTGCCGTGATGCCCAAGCGGCGGTTCATTTCTGTCTCGGATATGACTGTGGCGGGGTCATAGTGCACCATCCGTTCGGTGGCAATGGTCAACAGGCGTGCATCGTTCACTTCATCCATCAGACGAACGTATTCCTCAGGTGAGAGAAGCACGCATTCGGCGGTGTTGTTCTTCATCACAACTTTTGCACCGTTCCGTTTGACATCGTCGAAGATCTTTCCCGCCAGGCCGCGGTTGAATTGAGTGATCGGGATCGTATTGGTAATAGCGCTTACAACAGATGCCATGTCTGTCAGCTCCTTTCTATGGTTATAGTATAGCAGTTATCTGTAAAAATAGCAATAGAAATCGCAGTAAATTCACTGATGATATAAAGGCGGACAAAAGTTGGAGGAATTTTTGTTGTAGATCTGTTTACAAATAAAGGTTGTTATGATATGCTGACATTAAAGAGCAAAGATGTCGGAGAATGGAGGACGGCACGATGGCGTTTGACTATAAGAAGGAGTACAAGGAGTTTTATCTTCCACCCAGGAAGCCGGGTATTGTGACTGTTCCGCCGATGAATTTTGTGTCTGTACAGGGCAGGGGAGACCCCAATGAACCAGGTGGGGAATATCAGGCGGCAATGGAGTTGCTGTATGGCATTGCCTTTACCATCAAGATGAGCTACAAGGGAAGCCATAAGATTGACGGTTACTTTGAATATGTTGTCCCACCGCTGGAGGGCCTGTGGCATCAGGAGGAAGTGGACGGTGTGGACTATGCCCACAAAGAATGCTTTGAGTGGACAAGTATGATCCGCCTGCCGGATTTCGTGACCCGGGAAGTGTTCGATTGGGCCGTTCAGGAAGCGACTGCAAAAAAGAAGAAGGATTTCTCCAAAGTGCAGTTCTTCCACTATGATGAGGGACTTTGTGTGCAGTGTATGCATGTTGGTTCTTATGATGCCGAACCGGAGACGCTGGAGCAGATGGATGCTTTTGCGCGGGAACAGGGCTATGAGACTGATTTCACCGGGCACCGCCGCCACCACGAAATTTACCTCAGCGATCCGCGTCGGACAGCACCGGAAAAACTGAAAACAGTGCTGCGGCATCCTGTTCGCGTAAAATAAAATCGGGAAAGTTCACAAAGACTGTCGATTTTCGTTGTGAGATGTGCTATACTAAATCTACCTATAGAAACATCTCGAAAAAGGGAGGAGAACATCATGCAGCATGAAACTGTCATCGTGCTGGACTTTGGCGGCCAGTACAATCAGCTGATCGCGCGCCGTGTCCGCGAGAACAATGTCTACTGTGAAATCTATTCCTACAAAACTGACCTGTCGGTCATCAAGGCGAAGAACCCCAAGGGCATCATCTTCACCGGCGGCCCCAACAGCGTCTATCTGGAAGATTCGCCCACCATCGACCCCGAGATCTTCAACTGGGGCATCCCTGTGCTGGGAATCTGCTACGGCAGCCAGCTGATGATGCACCTGCTGGGCGGTCATGTCTGCCGCGCCCCTGAGCGTGAGTACGGCAAGACCGAGGTCTTTGTGGACAACAGCAGCAAGATGTTCGAGGATGTTCAGCCCTCCACCATCTGCTGGATGAGCCACAACGACTACATCGAGCAGGCAGCCCCCGGCTTCAAGATCACCGCACACACCGTGAACTGCCCTGTGGCTGCTGCAGAGAACGCCGAGAAGGGCCTGTATGCTGTTCAGTTCCACCCGGAAGTGCTCCACACCGCTGAGGGCAAGAAGATGCTCCGCAACTTCGTGTATAACGTCTGTGGCTGCTCCGGTGACTGGAAGATGGACTCCTTCGTGGAGAACAATGTCAAGGCTCTGCGGGAGCGCATTGGCGACGGCAAGGTGCTGTGCGCTCTGTCCGGCGGCGTGGATTCCTCTGTGCTGGCTGCGATGCTGGCAAAGGCCATCGGGAAGCAGCTGACCTGCGTGTTTGTGGACCACGGCCTGCTCCGCAAGAACGAAAAGGAAGAGGTCTGCTCTGTCTTTGGCCCGGGCAATGCCAACGGCTTTGATATCAATTTCATCTGTGTGGATGCCCGCGACCGCTATTTCAGCAAGCTGGCCGGTGTTACCGAGCCCGAGCGCAAGCGCAAGATCATTGGCGAGGAGTTCATCCGCGTCTTTGAGGAGCAGGCAAAGCTGATCGGCAAGGTGGATTTCCTGGCACAGGGCACCATCTATCCTGACGTTGTGGAGAGCGGCCTGGGCGGCGAATCCACTGTCATCAAGAGCCACCACAATGTCGGCGGCCTGCCCGATACCGTGGACTTCAAGGAGCTGGTGGAGCCTCTGCGCAACCTGTTCAAGGATGAGGTGCGTCAGGTTGGCCGTGAGCTGGGCCTGCCTGAGTATCTGGTCAGCCGTCAGCCGTTCCCCGGCCCCGGTCTGGGCATCCGCATCATCGGTGAGGTGACCCCCGAAAAGGTTGCCATCGTGCAGGATGCAGACGCAATCTGGCGTGAGGAGATCGCCAAGGCTGGTCTGGATAAGGAGATTAACCAGTATTATGCCGCCCTGACCAATATGCGCAGCGTCGGCGTGATGGGTGACGAGCGTACCTATGACTACGCTGTGGCCCTGCGTGCCGTGACCACCACCGACTTTATGACGGCTGAGAGCTACAATGTGCCCTGGGATGTTCTGGGCACCGTGACCAGCCGCATCGTCAATGAGGTCAAGCACGTCAACCGTGTGTTCTACGATTGCACCGGTAAGCCGCCTGCCACCATCGAGCTCGAGTAATGGACCAAAATGCCGAAAGCCTGTATTCATGCGGGTTTTCGGCATTTGTTTTTATCAATGCATGCGCAATTATAGCACTCCGCGTTGCTTTATGCTATAATAGGCAGGCAGCGAGGTGAAGTGTATGAAAAAAACAAGAGATCTGTTCTGGACTTTTTTGAAGATTGGTGCGTTCACATTTGGCGGCGGCTACGCAATGGTGGCCCTGCTGGAACGGGAATTTGTGGAGGACAAGCAGTGGCTGAGCCGGGAGGAATTTCTCGATATGGTCGCCATTGCGGAGTCCACGCCGGGCCCTGTGGCGGTGAACAGCGCCACCTATGTGGGGTATAAGATCGAAGGGGCAGAAGGGGCTGCGGCATCCACGCTGGCGGTCTGCCTGCCCTCGTTTGTGGTCATCTACCTGATCTCACTGGTGTTTGACCGGTTCTTGCAACTGTCGGCAGTGGCAAGCGCGTTCCGGGGCATTCAGGTCTGCGTCATCTATCTGATCCTTTCGGCGGGGATGAAGATGCTGAAAAGCCTGTCCGGCACGGCCTTCAACAGGATCATCGTTGCCGGTGTTGTGGTGGCCATGGTGGGCTGCTCGGTGGCGGCGGTGTCCTTCTCGTCCCTCTACTACATCCTGCTCTGCGGGGCGGCAGGGGTGCTGCTCTACCTGTTAAGAAAGCTGCGGAAGGAGGAGAAAGCATGATCTACCTCCAGCTGTTCCTCAATTTTCTGATGATCGGAGCGCTCTCCTTTGGCGGCGGCTACGGGATGATCTCGCTGGTGCGGGAGACCGTGCTGCGTTATGGCTGGCTGACCGAAGCAGAATTCCTGAGCTTTGTCGCCGTTTCAGAGTCCACCCCGGGCCCGCTGGCAATCAATATGGCAACCTTTATCGGGTCATCACAGGGCGGCTTTCCGGGGGCGCTGATCGCTACGCTGGGGGTGGTGCTGCCCTCGTTCTTCATCATCCTGCTGATCGCGGCGGTGCTGAAAAACCTGATGAAGTATGCGGGCGTGGAAGCCTTTCTTTCCGGTGTGCGGCCCTGTGTGGTGGCCATGATCCTGGCGACCGCGCTGAATATGATGCTCTCCACACTGGGCGGCATCAAGACGCTGGCGGATGGATTTGCACCGGATGCGAGATCGATCCTTGTGTTCGCTGTTTTATGGGCGGTGCATTTTGTCTGGAAGAAGCGGACGCAAAAAGCCCCGTCGCCCATCGGAATGATCCTGCTGGCGGCGGGACTGGGAATCCTGTTCTGGGGCGTATGAGAGATCATCGCCCTTTTTTTGTGGCTCAGTGCTCCACGAATTCGCCGCGCAGGGCGAACATGTGGTCCATGGGGCCGGAGCCTTTGCCCAGATCGAGCATGGCGGACAGGCAGCCTGAAATATATGCCTTGGCCCGCTCTACGGCGGCATCCAGGGGATAGCCCTTTGCCAGATTGGAGGCAATGGCGCTGGACAGGGTGCAGCCGGTGCCGTGGGTGTTGGGGTTGGCGATGCGCTCGCCGTGGAACCATTTGCCGCTGCCGTTGCGCCAGAGCAGATCGTCGGCATCATTCACCTTGTGGCCGCCCTTGCAGAGCACGGCACAGCCGTATTTTTCGCTGATGCACTTTGCAGCGGCCTCCATCCCGGCGGCATCGGTGATGGTCATGCCGGACAGGATCTCGGCCTCCGGAATGTTGGGCGTGACCACCTCGGCCATGGGCAGAAGCTGCCCGGTCAGGATCTGGATGGCGCTGTCCTGCAGCAGCTTGGAGCCGGAGGTGGCCACCATCACGGGATCGACCACGATGTGCTTGGCATCGTACTGGCGCAGCTTTTTGGCAATGGTCTCAATGAGCGCAGACGACGACACCATGCCGATCTTGATGGCATCCGGGTAGATATCGGTGAACACCGCATCCAGCTGCTGGGCCAGAAATTCGGGTGTGGTCTCAAAGATTCCGGTCACACCGGTGGTGTTCTGGGCCGTCAGAGCAGTGATAGCGCTCAGGGCAAACACACCGTTGGCGGTCATGGTCTTGATGTCGGCCTGAATGCCTGCGCCGCCGCTGGAATCGCTTCCGGCAATGGTCAATGCTGTTTTCATAAGGAAAATCCCCCTTTTTCCTCTCAGCATAGCACAGTCCGGCGGCATTTGCAAGGAAAACAGGCCCGCCCTCTTTTCTGCCGGAGAAAAGCGTGATAAAATAAGGCAAAAACGAAACTGGGGGAGAATACAATGAACATCACGGTATATCTGGGCGCAAACGAGGGCAATGATCCGGCCCTGAAGCAGGCGGTGCAGGAGCTGGGAAGGTGGATCGGGGAGAGCGGGAACGCGCTGGTGTACGGCGGCTCCCGCTGCGGCCTGATGGGAGAAATCGCTGAAAGCACCCTGAACGCCGGGGGCGAAGTGACCGGCGTGGAACCGGAGTTTTTTGTGCAGGGAGAGCTGCAGCACGAGGGGCTGACGGAGCTGATCGTGACAAAGGATATGACTGAGCGCAAAACAAAGATGATCGCGCTGGGGGATGCGTTTATTGCATTTCCCGGCGGCACCGGCACACTGGAGGAAATCGCCGAGGTGATGTCCAAGGTGTCGCTCAGGCATCTGGATGCGCCCTGCATCCTCTATAACCTGAACGGCTACTACGATGGCCTGAAAGTCCTGCTTGCCCGGATGATCGAAAAGGGGCTCTCCTCCCCGGAACGCCAGCAGGGGATCTATTTTGTAGAGGATCTGGAGCAGATCAAGGAAATTTTGCAGAAATCGTTTTGAAGATCCTGTTTAGGGTCGCTCTCTGCACACCTCCTGCCGCTCCGGCATAGACCGGGAAAAGGGGGAGTGCGATTTGGAACAGATTTTCCTGACGGCGGCGGTATTGCTGCTGCCGATGCTCTGCACCACAGCCGGTGCGGCTGGTGTGTTCCTGCTGCGGAAGACCGGGGAGCCTGCCACCCGGCGGATGCTCTGCGGCATGGCGGCGGGCATCATGCTGGCGGCCAGCGTATGGAGCCTGCTTTTGCCGGCCATTGAGCGGGCAGAGCAGGGGCCGCTGCCTGCATGGGTCCCGCCTGCCGTGGGCCTGCTGCTGGGTGCGGTAGGGCTTTTGCGGCTGGAAACGCTGGCGGGCCGCCTATTGAATGCCGGGCCGGGCCGTTGTGGGCGGATGGTGCTGGCAGTCACCCTGCACAACCTGCCCGAGGGCATGGTGGTGGGCCTTGCTGCCGCGCTGGCCCTGCGGGGAGAACCGGATGCCATCAGCGGGGCGCTGGCCCTTGCGCTGGGCATCGGGCTGCAGAACATTCCCGAGGGAGCTGCGGTCAGTCTGCCGCTGGCGCAGGAGGGCAGGTCTAAGCGCCGCGCCTTTGCGGCGGGGGCTGCCTCCGGTCTTGTAGAGCCGCTGGGGGGCCTGCTGGCCCTTGCACTGGCCGGGTGGGTCAGTGCAGCCCTGCCCTGGCTGATGAGCCTTGCCGCCGGGTGTATGGTCTGTGTGACGGCACAGGAGATGATCCCGGAAGCCGTGGAGGCAGACGAACCGGCGGGGGTCATCAGCGTGGTAGCAGGGTTTGCCCTGATGATGGCGCTGGATGTTGCCCTGTAACGCAAAAAGGAGACCGCGCGGTGCGGTCTCCTTTTTTTGTCTGTCAGTGTGCTTCTAGTATTTCGGCCTGCAGGGTATCCAGCTGCTCAAAGCTGTACAGCCGGTTCAGCGCCTCTATCAGCTCCTTTTTGGAGAGCCGGGGCGGCAGGCCCAGCGCGTTGAGCAGCTGGTATTTCCGCTCGGCACTGCCCGGGGTACCGGAAAGCCCCCAGTTGTACAGGTCGGTGTAGGTGATCTGCCGACCCTCCGGGCGGGCAGGCGCGGCCCCGGCTTCTGTGCCCAGTGCATCCCGCAGGCATTGCAGGACGATGGCATCGTCCACGCCTTCCACGCCCAGCAGGCCTTCCTTGCCAGGCTGGGGCTTCCGTTTTTCCTTGCCATGGATGGCGGGCACATAGGCCTGCACTACGTTTTCTGCCCCCACCAGACCGGTGATGTAGGTGCGGATGCGGAACCCGGCGGCATCGGAATCGGTGAAGAGGATCAGGCCGTTTTTCTTCGCCAGGGCTTTCAGCAGCCGCTGGCGTTTTTTGTCCTTGTAGATGCCAAAGCCGTCTGTCAGCAGGATCATGGCATCGGTCAGGTGGGAAAGGCGGGCGGCATCGTATTTGCCCTCCACCACCAGCACCCGGTCGGTGTGCAGCAGTTCTCGTTCGCTCATCGTCCGCTCCCCGCCAGCGCCAGACGGCAGAGTGCTGCTTCCAGCAGGGTCTGCACATCCACGGGCTGGCTCTTCAAACTTTTATCGAGGTCCAGCAGCACCTGCAGGCAGGTCTCCAGCTGGCCCAGCGTGTAATGCGATGCCGTTTCGGCTGAGCGCTTGAGCCGGTAGTCGCTGCCCTTGTAGCCAAAATCCTTGAACACGGCGGCGTAGCTCTTCCGTTTGGAAGCTCCCAGCTTGACCCGGTACAGGTCTACATAGCTGCCAATCATTGCGCCGGTGATGGCAATGGGCTCCTGCTGTAAGCGCAGCAGGGTCTGCAGCTTTTTGCAGGCACCGGTGGCGTTCTTGGCGGTGATCATCCGGATCATCTCAAACACATCCGCTTCCAGGCTCACGGTGCCCATCTCAGCCACCATAGCGGAGGTAACGGTCTGGTAGCCGGAAAGGGCACAGAGCTTGTCTACCTCGTTTTCCAGCAGAAAGGGATCCTCGCCGCAGCGCTCCAGCAGGGCTGCGGCAGCGCCCTCGGGCAGGGTGGTATCCTGCGCCTTGGCCCGCTCAATCAGCATCATCTTCAGCTCGTAGGGCTTGGGTTTGGAGAGCTCTTCGGCAAAGCCCAGCTTCTTGCATTCGGCGATCAGCTTTTGTGCCCGCTTGCCGGTCTTGAGCTTGCTGCGCTCCAGCTCGAACACGCTGCCCAGCACCACCACGGCATTTTCCAGGCTGGCTAGGGTGCTGCACAGTTCCTCCAGATCCTTGTCGCCGTAGGCGGCGGGGTCAAGCTCGGGCAGCACCACCACGCGGCGGGTGCCAAAGAAGGAGATGGTGCCCGCTGCCATGATGAGCTGCTCAATCTCGGGCGCGGCACCGTCCAGCACGGTGGTCTCCTCATCCGTGTCAGCGCTCAGGATCCGGACGGCGGCAGACACTGCCTGCCGGACAAGATACCGCTCGCTGGAATAGAAATAGTAGACCGGACAGCCGCGGTCTGCCAGCTGGCGCAGTTTGGCTTCCGTTGCCATGGCGGGGCCCCCTTTCAGAAAAGAATACCTTATAAGTGTACCCACCGGGGCGGGAAATGTCAATGCAGGAGGCAGAAGAAAAAACGACAGATGTCTTTTATCGCTTCCGCAAACGTGATATACTGAAAGAAAACGGCCTGCGCCGGAACGGAAAGGGAAGAATACGGATGAAACGAGCCTATTTCAACTGCATCCTGCTGGACGGCACCGAACAGATGGAGCCGGTGGCGCACAACAATGCTGGAACTGGTGGTCTGCCGCGGCCGTGCCGTGCACAAGCCCGCTCCCAAGCGGAACAAAACGGTGGATGCCCTGCTTGACCCGTATCTGGCATAAATGCTATAATATCCTTAAATTCCGTCCGTGCCAGAGCGGGCGCTGAAAGGATGAAACGCTTACGAAACGTCCCAAGCTTACATTGCAGCTGCAATACAATTCGCCGGTGATCCTGACCTTTTTTCTGCTCTCCCTGGGGGCTTTGTTCCTGGGGCAGTGGACAGGCGGCTGGACCACAAAGCACCTGTTCTGCGTCTATCGCGGTTCTCTGAAAGATCCACTGTTTTACATCCGGCTCTTCGGCCATGTGCTGGGCCATGCCAGCTGGGATCATTTCCTGAACAATATGCTTCTGCTGCTGGTCATCGGCCCGCCGATGGAAGAAAAATACGGCAGCGGTCCCCTGCTCAAGGGCATCCTGCTCACGGCGCTCATCTCGGGTGTTCTGCAGTGTGTGCTCTTCCCCCATACCGCCCTGCTGGGGGCTTCGGGCATCGTGTTCATGCTCATCATGCTGGCATCGCTGTCGGGCTTCTCCGGCGGCATCCCGGTGACCATGCTGCTGGTGGCGGCACTGTATCTGGGCCAGCAGGTGTATGATATCATCTTTGCGCACGATAATGTGGCGAACTTCATGCACATTGTGGGCGGTGTGTGCGGCACAGCCTTTGGGTATGTGTATGCCATGCTGCCCCGGAAACGCAGGAGACCGGCTGCCAGAAAAAAGCGATGATCAACAAACGACCCCGGAAAGCTGTTCTCACGCTTTCCGGGGTCGTTTTATGGATGATTATAATTCGTTCAGGACCCGCCGCGCGGCACGGATGGTCTCCTCGCTGGTCTGCCAGACCTCAAACTCGGAGAAGCCAGGCAGGCCCATGGGAACACCTTCCCGCCGGAAGGTCATCCGGCTGTCCAGCACCTGCTTGCCGGACATGTGGAAGGCGTGCGCGCCTGTCTCAGCTGCCAGAGCCGGAAGATTGGCCGGGGTCACGCCCGCACCCACCAGGATCTCAAGGTCAGGCCCGGCGGCCTCCACCAGCCGACGGAGCAGGGAAGCGCCTACCGGGGCGCTGGCGGCCTGCCCGCTGGTCAGGATGGTGCCAAGGTTCAGCGCTTTGGCCGCTTCCAGCGCCGCAAAGGGGTCTTTGCAGACATCAAAGGCACGGTGCAGGGTGCAGACGACCGGACGGCCAGCGGCCTTTGCAGCGGCCCGGACGGCCGCGTAGATGGGGCGTAGTGCGTCCACGTCCAGCTCCCCCTCCGGGGTCAGCACACCGGTCACAATGCCGTCCGCACCCGCCTGCACCAGCGCGGCGGCGGTCTCGGCCATCTGGGCAAGCTCATAGCGGTCGTAGCAGAAATCACCGAACCGGGGCCGCAGCAGGGCACGCACCGGCAGGCCGGTCTCGGCCTTGACCTGCCGCACCAGCGCAAGGCTGGGTGTGGTGCCGCCAATGATCAGGTCGGCGCACAGCTCCAGCCGGTCGGCCCCGCCCCGCTTTGCCGCAAGGGCGCTTGCGACACTGTCTACACAAACTTCCAATGTGTAAGTCATAAATACCTCCAAGGCCCGTCAGCATCTCTACTGACGGGCCTTTCGTTGCCTTGATAAACTTAAACCATTCTGCCAAGGGCTCCCCTACTAGGGGAGCTGGCACGCGAAGCGTGACTGAGAGGTTTAATCCATTACTTTACACTTTCGAGGAACCGCACGAAACCGGCGCGGCCAGCTTCATCCAGCTTGTAGACACCGGCATCTGCCAGCACCTGCGCGAACACCTGGCCTACCTCATCCTGCAGGATCAGGTGGACGCTGTCGCTGTTCAGCTCAGGATGGCGGGCCAGGATCTCCTGTGCCCATGCGGCGTGCTTCTGCAGGGCTTCGGGGTACTGCTCGGCAGGCACCCGGGCCACCAGCATATCTGCCAGATCGAACAACTCCTGCTTCAGGCGGCTGGGAAGGACTGCCAGACCCATGACCTCGATCAGGCCGATGTTCTCCTTTTTGATGTGATGGAGCTTTGCGTGGGGATGGTAGACCCCCAGCGGGTGCTCTGGGGTGGTGATGTTGTTGCGCAGGACCAGATCCAGCTGATATCTGCCATCCCGCACCCGGGCAATGGGGGTGATGGTGTTGTGGGGCTCGCCGTCCGTCTCGGCAAAGATGAAGCTTGCCTCATCGGTATAGCCGCGCCATGCGGTCAGGATCTTGTCGGCCAGCTCCACCAGACGCTCGTCATCCGCACAGGTCAGGCGGATGCAGCTCATGGGCCAGTGGACGATGCCGGCTTCCACATCCTCAAAGCCGGGGAACACCCAGCTCTTCTCGATGGGAGCCTTGGCCATGGCGAACTCATAGTGACCGCCCTGGAAGTGGTCGTGGCTCAGGATGCTGCCGCCCACAATGGGCAGGTCTGCATTGCTGCCCACGAAATAGTGGGGGAACAGGCCCACGAAGTCCAGCAGCTTGCGGAAGGTGGCCCGCTCGATCTTCATGGGGGTGTGCTGGCTGTTGAACACGATGCAGTGCTCGTTGTAGTAGACATAGGGGCTGTACTGCAGATTCCATGCGCTGCCGTTGATGGTCAGCGGGATGATGCGGTGGTTTTCGCGGGCGGGATGGTTCATCCGGCCTGCATAGCCCTCGTTCTCCACGCAGAGCTGGCACTTGGGGTAGGCGCTCTGGGGGGCCAGCTTGGCGGCGGCAATGGCCTTGGGGTCCTTTTCGGGCTTCGAGAGGTTGATGGTGATATCCAGATCGCCGTAGAGGGTCTTGGTGACCCACTTCACGTCCCGCTTGATGCGGTAGCGGCGGATGTAATCGGTATCCTGGCTGAATTCATAGAACCAGTCGGTGGCGGCCTGGGGACCCTCGCTTTCGTACCGCTCCTCAAAGTTGGCGCGGACAATAGAGGGGCGCGGGGTCAGCACGCCCATCAGCTTGGTGTCAAACAGGTCGCGGGCGGTGGAATTGTCCTCGCACACGCCCCGGGCCACGGCATCGTCCACCAGCGTTTTCAGGATGCTCTCGAGGTCGGTGTAGCAGACATCTCCCTCGGGCTCGGCAAAGCTGTCCAGCTGCATGGTCATCAGCAGCTGATTGCGGATATAGATCTCGTCATCGGGCAGGATGAGCCCGGTGTCCAGCCCATAGTTGACGAGCTGTTGAATGGCAGTAGAGATCACAGCACGGCACCTCCTTCCGGACGGATGGAGAGGATGTGGCACTTGCCTGCGCCCAGAATGGTCTCCATCTCAGCCTTGAAGGCATCTAGCTTCTCCAGCGGCACAAAGGCCTGCACGGTGCCGGCAAAGCCACCGCCGTGAACGCGGACAGCGCCCGCGCCGTTCAGAAAATGCTTTGCGGCGGCAATGGTCACAGCCACTTCCTGATGCTCCTTGTACCCGGCGGGGATGACGTTCTGCAGGTATTCCCAGCTGCTGGTGCCGGATTCGTTGACCAGCTGCAGGAAGGTCACAAAATCACCGGCGCGCAGGGCGTTTACCTGCCGGGCAACGCGCTGGTTGTCGGCGTAGATGTGGAAAGCCCGGAGCACAGCCCGGTCACCGCACTGTTTGCGGCATGCGGGCAGATTTGCAATAAAGGTCTCAAAGGGCACATCCCGCAGGACTTCGCCGCCGCAGACAGCGGCCACGGCGCGGCACTCGTTGGGGATGGCGGCGTACTCATCGGTCAGGTCGGCGTGGTCTGCACCGGAATCCAGGATGCAGAGGGCAAGGCCTGCCTGAGAGAAATCCACCTGCACCGGCTCCACATCGGGGTGGGCAGGATCGGCAAAGTCGATGGTGATAATGTTGCCCACGCTGGAGGCCATCTGATCCATCAGGCCGCAGGGCTTGCCAAAGTAGACGTTCTCTGCCCACTGGCCGATCTGCGCAATGGCGATGGGGGAGACCTTTTCGGCCATGAAGCGGTCGTTCAGGATGACACCGATCAGCACCTCAAAGGCGGCAGAGGACGAAACGCCGCTGCCCTTGGGCACGTTGGAGGAGATATATACGTCCAGGCCGGAGAGGGCAGCGCCATGCTCCTTGAAGGCCTCACACTCGCCCCGCAGCAGGGCCATGGTGGTGTTCTCTTCCTCCTTGCGGGCAGCAAGGTCGCCAAGGTCGATGACACAGAGGTCATAGCCCTCGCTCTGCACACGCAGCTGGTTCAGGCCGTTGGGGGCAGCAGCAGCGATCATGTCAATGTTCACGCTGCCGGCCAGCACCCGGCCATGCTGGTGGTCGGTGTGGTTGCCGCCGATCTCGGTGCGGCCCGGGGCGCTGTACAGTCCGGCCTCGGTGTGGGCACCAAAGGTAGCTTCCAGCCCGTCCAGCACTGCCGCATAGCGTGCGGCGTGGGCAGCGGTCTGCTCCGGCGAACAGCAGTAGAGGGAGGCCAGCCGGGCGGTATGGGTGCCGCCCGCCAGCTCCTGCTTCCAGACAGAAATAGGCTTCATCATGGCGCGTTCCTCCTCGTATAGGTGAATGATTCTTCAAAGGGCCAGGGCCCGTTCTTCTGATTCTATAATATCGGTTCTGTCGAGAAAAGACCATGTATTATTGTTGCATCTGGATGAAAGGTCAACGCAGTTCCGGCAGTCAGCTCCGGGGCGCGAAATCGCCGCCGGTGAGCCCGTCGAGGTTCAGCATCCCTTCCAGCGCGGCAATGTCGGTGGAAACATCCAGCGCATCGGAGGCAAACAGCTTGTCCAGCTGGTTTTCAAAGGCGGTGATGAGCAGATCCATGCTCCGCTCAATGCTCTGCTTTGCCTCAGTGATGTTGGTGCCCTGCACATCCTGTGCCGAAAGCTGGGCGTAGGTGTTCAGCAGCTTCAGCGCGGTGGGCAGGTAGTAATCCATAAATTTCTGCAGCTGGGCTTTTTTGTCCGGGTCCTTTTTTGCCAGTGCGAAGATGCGGGCGCTGACATCCTCCAGCCGGGAGATCTTGGCCGTCATCACCAGGTCGGGGATGGCATCGTTGGCCTGCCGGAGCTGGCGCTGCAGGGCGGCATACTGATCCTCGGGAGCCGGTGCGGGTGCGGGCTCGGCGGGTCTGGGCGGCTGGGGCGCAGCGCCCCGCACCACCAGCGTGCCGGTGCGGTTGTCGATATAGGCATCGGCCCCGAAATAGCCGTGGTCGATGGCGCGCTCCACGGCGGCGCGGCCCCTGTCGGCATCAATGCCCGCGGCTGCAAAGAGTTCGTCCAGCGGGATATTATCCCGGGTCCCAACGATCTTGTCCAGCTGGCGCTCCAGATGGCGGGCCTGTTTCATCCGCAGGACCATAGCCAGCGCAGCGCCGCCGCCAATGGTCTGGGCCAGCGCGGTCAGAAACTCGCCCCAGTCGAACCAGTAGCCCCACATGTCAATGATATCGGCAAGGCCTGCAAGGCCCACCCCCAGAAAGATGCCGCCGAACACTGTGCAGAGGCTGGTCAGGGTCTTGTGCCACTTTTTGGCGTTCTGCTGCTCGGCAGTGGGCACATCGTGGCCGTAGACCGGCTCAGTGTCCCGGGCCGGCTGACCGGCACCGGTGTCCTGGGGGCGGAAATCGCTGGAATATTCCGCGTTCTCCTGCTCCTTTTTTTCGGCATCCCGGTCAATGGCACGCAGGATGAAGAACAGGATGCCCAGCCACGGCGACATGGCGAACAACACCAGTAACGCGATGGTTGGGATGTGGGCAAGAAAATGTTTGCTGCGTCTGGGCTCCATGGGGCAGAATCCTCCTAAAACAAAAAAGCCGTGTTCCACTTTATTATAGCGGAGCACGGCCCTTTTGTTAAGGGGGTAATTTATTTGTGGGAAAGGAAATTACTTCATCAGGCTGCAAACGGCCTCGGCGTAAGCGGCGGGATCATCCACGGGCAGGCCCTCGATCAGCTGTGCCTGTGCATAGAGCAGGCTGCTGTATTTCTTGACCTTGTCGGTATCACCGGCCTCCTGTGCGGCCTTCAGCACGGCGAACACGGGGTGGCTGATGTTCAGTTCCAGCACCTTGTCGCTCTTCACGCCCTCGCTGCCGGGCTGCTTGGAGAGCACCTTCTCCATCTCGATGGACAGGGGGCCGTCGGCGCTCAGGCAGACAGGGTGATCCTTCAGGCGGGTGGAGACCTTGACCTCCTTGACCTTGCCGTCCAGAGCGTCCTTCATGGCATCGAACAGGGGCTTGTTCTCGGCGGTGGCATCTTCAGCGGCCTTTTTCTCGTCCTCGGTCTCAAGGCCCAGATCGCCGCTGTTGACGTTCTTGAACTCCACGGTGCCGTCCTTGCCCTCGGCATCCTTGCGGGGGTAGCTGCGCATGATCTGCAGGCAGAACTCATCCACGTCCTCGGTCAGCAGCAGGACATCATAGCCCTTGTCCAGAACCAGCTCGGCGGCGGGGAGCTTGGCCAGACGGTCAGTGGAGTCACCGGCGGCAAAGTAGATGAACTTCTGCTCGGCAGGCATCTTGTCCACATACTCCTGCAGGGTGACCATCTTCTGCTCCTTGGCAGACCAGAACAGCAGCAGGTCGCGCAGCAGCTCAGCGTGCATCCCGTAATCAGAGTAAGCGCCGAACTTGATCTGGCGGCCGAACTCCTTCCAGAATGCCTCGTACTTTTCGCGGTCGTTGACCAGCATGGAGTGCAGCTCGTTCTTGATCTTCTTTTCCAGTGCATTGTGGATCAGCTTGAGCTGGTTGTCCTTCTGCAGCATCTCGCGGCTGATGTTCAGGCTCAGATCCTGGCTGTCCACAATGCCCTTGACGAAGCTGAAGTAATCGGGCAGCAGGTCTGCGCACTTTTCCATAATGAGCACGCCGGATGCGTACAGAGCCAGACCCTTCTCATACTCCTTGGTGTAGAAATCATAGGGGCGGTGGCTGGGCACGAACAGCAGGGCGTTGTAGTTGGCGGTGCCCTCGGTGCGGCTCACGATGACGCGGGCGGGGTCAGAATAATCGTTGAATTTATCCTTGTAGAAGCTGGCGTATTCCTCATCGGTGACCTCGCTCTTCTGCTTCTTCCAGATGGGCACCATGCTGTTCAGGGTTTCAAGTTCGGTGTAGGTCTCCCACTCCGGCTTGTAGTCCTCGGGCTTGGGATCGGGTTCGGGTTTCTGGCGGCTCTTCTCCCGCTCCATCTGGATGGGATAGCGCACATAGTCGCTGTACTTTTTGACGATGGCCACGATGCCGTATTCATCGAGGAAGTTCTCGTAATTGTCGGTATCGGTGCTGTCCTTGATGTGCAGGATGATGTCGGTACCGGCGGTTTCCTTCTCAGCGGGGGTCAGCTCGTAGCCGTCAGCACCGCTGGACTCCCACTGCCAAGCCTCATCCGCACCGTATGCCTTGGAGATGACGGTGACCTTGTCGGCGACCATGAAGGCGGAGTAGAAGCCCACGCCGAACTGACCGATGATGTCGATGTTCTCGTCCTTATTGTCCTTCTTGAAGTCCAGAGAACCGGAGTGGGCGATGGTGCCCAGGTTCTGCTCCAGCTCTTCTTTGGTCATGCCGATGCCGTTATCGGAGACAGTCAGCAGGCGATTGTCCTTATCGCGGGTGAGCAGGATGCGGAAATCGCCCTTGTTCATGCCCACGGAGGGATCGGTCAGGCTCTTATAATAAAGTTTGTCGATGGCATCCGAAGCGTTGGAGATCAGCTCACGGAGGAAGATCTCCTTGTTGGTGTAGATGGAGTTGATCATCATGTCCATCAGCTTTTTGCTTTCAGCCTGAAATTCTTTCTTCGCCATAATACAAAACCTCTTTTGTACAGTATTCAGATCCGGCCCCTTGCAAAAGGAGCGGCAATGCAAAAGAAGCAGCCGATGCTGCATCTTCTTAGCACTCATATCTTTCGAGTGCTAATATACACCGATGCGGGTCAAAAATCAAGGGGTTTCATAAAAAGTTCAGAAATGAACTGGAACAAAATGCCTTTTGTGCGTTGCTACAAAAAATTCATAAAGAAATAGTTGACCTTTCACAATTTTTAGCGTATACTGGTCAGCGGAAACAAACGAGGAAAGAGGAATATGTTATGGCAATGAAGCCGGAGATCTCCGTGAAGAACCTGCTGATGCAGGCATTCCTGACGGGCTGGGAACGCTCGGACAAGAGCATTTCGCAGGATGAATACTTACAGAGCGCCATTCAGGTCATCGAGGTGCTGCAGGTGGAACCTGAAAATGTCTACGCCGAGGAAGGCCTGGGCCTGACCGACGGCGACGAGGTGGACCATCTGGACGACCTGCTGCGGGCGGACGGCCAGTGGCTGTATTACGGCGTGGAGGAGGAAAACTTCTTCCTCATCCAGTGGTACCCGGACAAGGCTTCTGCCGAGGCCAAGCTGGCCGAGCTGGAAGCACTGGGCGACGGCAAGCAGTATCTGGTGGACCTGAGCCTGACCCGCGAAACTCCTTCGGCCGCTGAGAACTTTGGCAGCTCCAACCCGGTTCAGCTGCGGAGCTGAGCTGAGCGTTTCTGACAAAAAGAAAGGGAATTTTCCATGCAGCTTTCACAAACGGAACGGGAGCGCCTGTCCGCTATTCTGGAACAGTACGACCATCACCCCAAGGTGCAGGAAATGCGTGAGTTTATCCAGCACGGTGATGTGACCACCTACCAGCACTGCAAGAATGTGGTCGTGGTCAGCTGCTGGATCAACCACCGCTTCCATCTGGGAGCCGATGAGACCACGCTGGCCGTGGGGGCTTTCCTCCACGATTTCTATCTCTATGACTGGCACAAGCAGGGCTCTTTCCACGGCCTGCGGCATCTGTTTGAGATGCACGGCTTTTCCCACCCGGGGTCTGCCTGTGTGAACGCACAGCGGGTGTTCGGCATTACCAAAAAGGAGCAGAACATCATTGCCAGCCACATGTGGCCCCTGACCTTCCGCCATATCCCGACCTGCCGGGAGGCGGTCATCGTCTGTCTGGCGGATAAATACTGCGCCATTGTGGAGAGCATGTTCCGCCGCACAAGGGTGGGCGCTGACGAAGAAGAGTGGTAAAGAAGCCGCCGCACTGTTCACATGAAAGAACGCAAAAGACCAGAGTTGTAACGCCTTTTGGCGAAACAACTCTGGTCTTTTTTGCTGGGGCTTGTGCAACAGCCTCTTTGAAAAAGTGATCTTATTCTGCTCTC
The DNA here is from genome assembly GCF_029076575.1 of Faecalibacterium sp. DFI.5.82. Taxonomy (NCBI): domain Bacteria; kingdom Bacillati; phylum Bacillota; class Clostridia; order Eubacteriales; family Oscillospiraceae; genus Faecalibacterium; species Faecalibacterium sp. DFI.5.82. The sequence continues at coordinate 128,182 of NZ_JARFIS010000002.1, read as the reverse complement.
AGAGCCTTGACAGGGTCAGAGCGGGAAGCGGTTTTGGCGGGGATGAAGCCGCCCAGAATGGTCAGCACAGTTGCCAATGCAACCAGCACCACAGCGGCCTTCCAGGGCAGAACGGCCACTACGCTGGTGCCGACGGCGATCTTCTGGATGAGCATGTTGCCCGGAATGAGCAGCAGTCTGCTGAGGCCGATGCCCATGAGGCCCGAGCACAGGCCGATGATGAAGGTCTCGGCGTTGAACACCTCGGAGATGTTCCGCTTGGAAGCACCGATGGCACGCAGGATGCCGATCTCCTTGCGGCGCTCCAGCACGCTGATATAGGTGATGATGCCGATCATAATGGAGGAGACCACCAGCGAGATGGAGACAAAGGCCACCAGCATGTTGGAGATCATGTTGATGATCCTGGTCACGGAGGTCATCAGGGTGCCCACTACATCGGTGTACTGGATCACCTTGTCTTCCGCGCCCTGCTCACGCATGGCGGCATTGTAGCTGTCCAGCACATTGAGGACCTTCGCCTTTTGCTCGAAGTCCAGCGGATAGATGTTGATCTGGCTGGGGTCGTCCTCGCTGGCATAACCAAAGGTCTGCAGGTTGCTTTCATAGGTGGCGCTGGTGGACATCATTTTCGACTTCATCAGCTCCGCCAGATCGTCCTCGGTCATGTTGAACCGGATGGCATTCCGGAACGCATCTGCGTCGATCTTCAGCGCACTTTCCATCTGGCTGCCCAGAGAGGAGAAGCGCTCGGTCATCTGGCTCTGCAGGTTCGTGCTGATCTGGCCCATGGCCTGCTCCATGGCAGTGCCCAGCTGGGTCTGTAATTCGGCGGCGATCTGTTCTGAGAAGTTTGACATCACGCTGCCCATGACCTGCTGCATGGCGGCAGTAAACTGCTCCTGCAGGGCAGCGGTATCGATGAGGCTGCCCATGGAATCCTTCATCAGCTGCTGGAACTGGTCACTGGCAAGATACTGGTCAAAACCGATCTTGTCCAGCCCCAGAATGCCGTTGCCGATGATGTAATCCTTGTAGCCGGTCATCACCTTCTGGGCCAGCTGCTGCATTTTGTCGGCGGGGATGGAAATGTCCATGTTGGCGAACACGTCCGTCAGGGCGCTCATGTCGATGCCGGGCGTTTCGGCCAGATCAAATTGGAAGCTGTCCGGGTCAATGAGGGAGGAAAAATCTACGGAACCGTCACTCAGGTCGAACGCGCCGCTCAGGTCAAGATCCAGCTTTCCGGGGTCGAACTGGAAGGCGCTCTCGAGCTGGTCGGTGTCAATGGAGAAGAGGGAAGCCATGTCCACGGCAGTGGTCTGCTCGGCTCCAAAGGGCTCACCGTTCAGCACATTGGTCTGCGGGTCGGCGAGCTGGTCCTGCACCAGCCTGCTCTGGGCGGCGGTGTCCATGACGTGCCGGGTCAGGGAGGCGGGATAGGCGATGCCGGAGGACAGCATGGCGGCGGAGGCGTTCTCCCTGGGCTGCACCACGCCCACGATGGTCATGGTCTCGCTGTTGGCCACAAGCTCCTGCAGGAAGGCCTTGTCGTCCGATTTATCCACCCAGGTGCTGTGGGCATCATCGTACTGGTAGCGGTCGGCCGCGTTGACCAGCTTGAAGGTGCGGCCCAGAAAATCGCTGTACCGGTAGGTCTTGAAATCTTCGGGCACATCCACATTCTGGTTCTGGGCGAACTGCTGGATCATCTTGTCCAGCTCGGCGTTGTCCCGCAGGCCCAGCGCGTAGAGGGCATAATCGGTGATGGAACCATCCGCACCCAGCACGGCAACGCACTCATTGTAGTTTTCGGGCCAGCGGCCTGCCTTGACCTCGTACTGGGAATGATACAGGGCATCGCTGGCGGGCAGCTGGTAGAACACGCTGGTGTTCATCATGCTGGCCATCATGTTGTTGGTCGAGCTGGTGGAGCTGATGCCCAGAGCGGAAAGGGAGGAATCTGGGTTCACCTGCCGGATGCTGCCGTCCGGGTCCTGGCGGTAGATCTGAGGCTGGACATTATAGGAATACTCCACCGAGGAAACGCTCTCCCCGATGCTGCAGGCATCGCTCTCGAGGTAGGCTTTCAGGCTCTTCAGGTCGTTGGAGGTGATGCCGGAAACCATCTGGGTCACGAGCTGGCGCACCGGCACCATCCCTTCGCCGAGGTCGGGGGCGGCGGGCTGGCCGGGCAGGTCGGCGGACAGCAGGCTGGTCAGATCCATGCCGCTGCGCAGGATCTGCACCGGGTACTCGGAAAGGGTGTCCCGCTCCATATCAGCGATATACTGGTTGACACCGGTGGACAGGGAGATGATCAGCGCAATGCCGATGATGCCGATAGAGCCGGCAAAGGCCGTGAGCAGGGTGCGGGTCTTTTTGGTCCAGAGGTTGTTGAAGCTCAGGGTCAGCGAGGTCCACCACGACATGGAGGAGTGGCCCATGTTCTTGTGAACGGCAGGGGCAAGCTGAGCGGTGTCAGGTTTGTAGGGGGCGGTGTCGGAGCGGATGACACCATCCTTCAGGTTCACGATGCGGGTGGCGTACTGTTGGGCCAGCTCCGGGTTGTGGGTGACCATGACCACCAGCCGGTCCTTTGCCACCTCCTTGAGCAGCTCCATGACCTGGATGCTGGTCTCGCTGTCCAGCGCGCCGGTGGGTTCGTCCGCCAGCAGGATGTCCGGGTTGTTGACCAGCGCACGGGCAATGGCAACGCGCTGCATCTGGCCGCCGGACATCTCGCTGGGGTGCTTGTGCAGCTGATTGCCCAGCCCCACCTTCTGCAGCGCCTCGGTGGCGCGGCGCTTGCGCTCTGCGCCCGAGATGCCGGAAATGGTCAGGGCCAGCTCCACGTTGGCCAGAACAGTCTGATGGGGGATCAGGTTGTAGCTCTGGAACACAAAGCCGATGGTGTGGTTGCGGTAGGAGTCCCAATCGCGGTCGGTGTACTTTTTGGTGGAGATCCCGTTGATGACAAGGTCACCGCTGTCGTACCGATCCAGGCCGCCGATGATGTTCAGCAGGGTGGTCTTACCGGAGCCGGAGGGGCCCAGGATGGCGACGAATTCGCTGTCGCGCAGGTTCAGGCTGACATCATTCAGTGCGGTCTGTACAAGGTCACCGGTTTTGTATTCCTTGCGGATCTTTTTCAGTTGTAGCATAGGCAGGCCTTTCTTATGCGTGCCCGGCGGCGTGTGGGAAATGCCGGACAAAAAACAAAATAACGTAGATATGGTATCAGATGAATGTGAACAAACCGTTGCTTTTCTGGAAAGATGGTGTTATGCTGAAGAAGGTGAAAGAAACAAAAATCGACACTTTATGACGTAAATTGCCAGAAATCAAGACGCAAAAAACATCTATTCCTGCACGGTTCGACGCATAGTGACGTTTTTTCGGGGATTGAATCTTTCCGCAGGGCCTTATAAAATAGTATCGTACAGTACGCACGGAAGAAAAGTGCGGCAAATTTAAGGCAAAGGGGAAGGTTGGATTGACGGAACGACTCGTTTCAAAGCTGCATGTCGCGCTTTTGAGCTACGACGAGCGGGAGATCCGCGTCCGGAAGAATTATCTGGAGGAGCAGAATCCTGCGATCTGCTGTGTCTGTTTCCACAGCGGCGAGGAGCTGCTGCGGGAGCTGCGCCAGCAGCGCAGTGTGGATATCGTGGTGCTTTCGAGCCAGCTGGAGGATATGGATGGGTATGAGTTCCTCAAGCGGCTCAACAGCCTGCATAACCGCCCGCTGCTGCTGTTGCAGGGGGATGACTGGTACAGCGATGCCACGGCATCGTTCCTGCGGCCGGACGGCAGGCAGTACCTGCCGGAGCGCAGCAGCCTGCTGGATCTGCTGCTGGATCTGCGCAGCTCCACGGACATCGGCATCTTCTGGGTGCTGCCGTTCTGCAAGCAGCTTTATGCGGAGTGGGGCATCCAGCAGCCGGATGTGAACTGTGAATATCTGACCACCGCGCTGCAGGTCGTATGCGGCACGGAGCGGAAGCTGGCCGTGCGCAAGGAGATCCTGCAGACTGTGGCCGAGGAACACCACACCACGGTGGCCGCTGTGGACTGCGGGATGCGCCGCCTGATCGACGGGGTGGAAAAATACAACACCGAAGCCTGGCAGAAATTCAAGCAGGATTACGGCCTGATGGGGCATAGCGTTACCCTGGGCAAGCTGATCTATGCGGGCCGCCAGAAATTGATCGACAGCGGAACGCAGGGACGGAAGGCCGGACGATGAGAAAAAAGAGAGAGAACGGAATGGCAAAAGAGAGCGGGATGGGGGATTTCCCCCGCAAACAATTTGAGAGCGTGCTGCTGCACTCCCTGCGCATCATGGACCAGAACCGGGAATACCTGCAGATGCATCTGGCCCGGACCGGAGACGAAAGGACCCGGCAGGCGCTGGAGGATATGGGGCAGGAGAGCATCCGCCTGGAGCGCACCCTGCGGGAGATGATGGGCCTGCTGGAAGTGGAGATGAACGACAAGCCGCCCATGAAGCCGGTAGACCTGTGCTGGATCCTGATGGAGGCCGCCCAGATAGCCCCGGAGATCGAGAAGCAGCTGGGCATCCGACTGATCGTGGATCACAGCCCGTTCCGGCGCTGCTATGTCAAGGCGGATGCTCAGGAGGCCGAGCAGCTGCTGTTTCATCTGCTTTCCAACGCCCTGCGGGCCGTAAGCCCCGGCGGGCAGATCAAGATCCGGCTCACCCGGGACGACGAGGATCTGTACTTGATCGTGGAGGACGATGGCTGCGGCCTGCCCACCGGTGAAAACTGGATGGAGAACCGCCGCCGCTTCCTGGGCGGTGTGCAGGCAGGGCTGCTGCTCTGCCGCCGCTACTGCGCCCACATGGGGTGGGTGCTTTCCCTCACGCCGCGCGGTGCCGGAAGCGGCACCCGGGCGGAGGTGCGCATCCCGCTGGCCGGAACGATGTTTCCCATTGAGGGCAGCGTGGAACTGCACACCATCCATCCGGCGCTCACCACTGCCGACGGCCTGCGCTGGCAGATCCTGCGGGAGCTTGCCCTGCTGTCCGATAAAATGGAATGATATGATATTCAGCGCCCTGCTCCGGGCTTTTCCGGGGCAGGGCGTTTTTGTGTAAAAATCACTCTGAGTAAAGAATCTTAACCGGAATGTAGAAAAACAGGGGGGCTGTATTCGTGAATTTAACAAAATGTTTAACTTTTTGAGCGGAAAATACTATTTTTTGCGTGTAAAATATGGTGACTGGATTGATTGTATCCCGGTTTTTGAGTATAATACAACTGTATTTTTATATTGTTCCTCAGGAGGAAAAGCAAGTGAGAGTAGGTCTTGACATCGGAAGCACCACCATCAAGTGCGCGGTGCTGGACGAACATGATGCGCTGATTTATTCAACATACGAGCGTCATTACAGCCATATTCTGGAAAAGGCGCAGGAGTTGCTGCGCCGCATTGATGCAGAGCACCTGCACGGAAACAAGGCTCTGCTGAGCATCTCCGGTTCTGCTGGTATGGGTCTGGCCGACAGCTGCGGTGTGCCCTTTGTGCAGGAGGTGTTCTCCACCCGTGTGGCAGTCAAGCGGTTTGTGCCCGCCACCGACTGTGTGATCGAGCTGGGCGGCGAGGACGCAAAGATCCTGTTCCTGACCAACGGCACCGAGGTCCGCATGAACGGCAGCTGTGCCGGCGGCACCGGTGCCTTTATTGACCAGATGGCCACCCTGCTGAAGATGAGTGCCGACGAGATGAACAAGGCCGCGGAAAAGGCCGAGCGCACCTATACCATCGCGTCCCGCTGCGGCGTGTTTGCCAAAAGTGACGTGCAGCCCCTCATCAATCAAGGCGCGCGCACGGAGGATATCGCCGCCAGCATCTACAAGGCGGTGGTCAACCAGACCATTGCCGGTCTGGCACAGGGCCGCCCCATCAAGGGCAATATCCTGTATCTGGGCGGGCCGCTGACCTTCAGCAGCGTGCTGCGCAAGAGCTTTGATGAGGCGCTGGGGGTCACCGGCACCTGCCCCGAGAACAGCCTGCTCTATGTGGCGCTGGGTGCCGCCCTCTATGCGGATAAGGAGTTCGAACTCTCCGCAGTGGCCGACGCGCTGGACCAGTACGCCGCCACCGCTACTTATGCCAGTGAGCCTCCGCTCTTTGCCAACAAGCAGGAGTACGAGGAATTCCATGCCCGGCACATGTCCCACAGCGTGCCTCATGTGCCTTTCAGCGCCCAGTGTGGCCCGGTGCATATCGGCATCGACTCCGGCTCCACCACCGTCAAGCTGGTGGTGGTGGACGAGAAGAGCCAGATCCTGTACACCAATTACCAGCCCAACCTTGGCAATCCGCTGCCCCTGATCCGGGAACAGCTGATCAAGATCTACCGGGAACACCCCGGCCTGCATGTGGCCAGCGTGACCACCACCGGCTACGGTGAGGAGCTGGTCAAGAACGCCTTCCGCTGTGATTATGGTCTGGTGGAAACGGTGGCTCATTTTACCGCCGCCAAATACTTTATGCCCGATGTAGATTTCATCATCGATATCGGCGGTCAGGACATGAAGTGCTTCAAGATCGAGGATGGTGCCATCAGCAACATCTTCCTGAACGAGGCCTGCTCCTCCGGCTGCGGCAGCTTTTTGCAGACCTTTGCTCAGGCATTGGGCTATGATGTCAAGAAGTTCGCCGCTCTCGGCCTGTTCGCAGACCGCCCCGTGGATCTGGGCAGCCGCTGCACCGTGTTTATGAACAGCTCGGTCAAGCAGGCCCAGAAGGACGGCGCTTCCATCGAGAACATTTCCGCCGGTCTGTCCATCAGTGTGGTCAAGAACGCGCTGTATAAGGTTATCCGCGCATCCAGCCCTGAGGAGCTGGGCCGCAGGATCGTGGTGCAGGGCGGTACTTTCTACAATGAAGCTGTTCTCCGCGCCTTTGAAAAAGAGATGGGCGTGGAGGTCATCCGCCCCGACATCGCGGGCCTGATGGGTGCCTACGGTGCGGCCCTGTTCGGCCTGCGCCAGAGCCATAAGAACCATCAGAAAACTTCCAGGATGATGAATCTGGCCGAGCTGGAAGCCTTCGACCAGAAGGTGGTCAGTGTCAAGTGCGGCGGCTGTGGCAACCACTGCCAGCTCACCATCAACACCTTTGCCGATGGCCGCAAGTTCATCTCCGGCAACCGCTGCGATAAGCCCGTGACCGGTAAGAGCGAGGACGACAGCCTGAATCTGTACGCCTACAAGCAGCAGCTGCTGGCCGGTTACAAGCCTGTGCCCGGCAAGCGCGGTTCCATTGGCATTCCGCTCTGCCTGAATATGTACGAGCTGCTGCCCTTCTGGTACACCTTCTGGACCAGGCTGGGCTTTACCGTGCACACCAGCCCGGTGTCCAGCCGGGGACTGTATCTGGCCGGTCAGGCCACCATCCCCAGCGATACCGCCTGCTTCCCGGCCAAGCTGAGCCACGGCCACATCAAGGCCCTGAGCCAGATGCACCTGGATGCCATCTTCTACCCCTGCCTGACCTACAACTTTGACGAAGGACTGGGCGACAACCACTATAACTGCCCTGTGGTGGCCTATTACCCTGAAGTTCTGGCAGGCAACTGCCCCGAGCTGGAGGGCCAGAAGTTTATCTATGACTATGTGGGCATCCACCGCCCCAAGGACTTTGTCCGCAAGATGGCAAAGGAAGTACTGCCCAAATACTTCGGCGGCATTTCCGAAAAGGAAGTGCAGGCCGCTGCCGATGCTGCCTACGCCGAGCACGAGGCCCACATGGCCCAGATCCGGGTCAAGGGCAGCGAGATCATTGATGAGGCACGCCGTCAGGGCAAGCGCATCATCGTGCTGGCTGGCCGCCCCTACCACGTTGACCCTGAGATCAACCATGGCATCGACCACCTCATCACCCGCCACGGCGCGGCTGTTGTCACCGAGGACAGCATCTCCAACCGGGTGGAAAAGTTCCCCACCAGTGTGCTGAACCAGTGGACCTATCACAGCCGCCTGTATGCGGCGGCCAAGTACTGCACCACCCAGAAGGATATGGATCTGGTGCAGCTGGTCTCCTTTGGCTGCGGCGTGGATGCCATTACCACCGATGAGACCCGCGAGATCCTGCAGGCAGGCAGCAAGCTCTACACTCAGCTCAAGATCGATGAGATCACCAATCTGGGTGCGGTCAACATCCGTCTGCGCAGCCTGTTCGCCGCTCTGGAGGAGCGCGACGAGGCGGCAGAGGAAAAGGCCGCCCCCAAGGCAGAAGCCTGATACATAGGAGGAACCTATGGAATACAATTATCCTAAATTTACCCCGGAGATGAAGCAGACCCACACCATCCTCATCCCCAACATGGCCATTACCCAGTTCCGGCTGCTGGAATACGCCCTGCGCTACGACGGCTACAAGTGCGAGATCCTGGGCAACTGCGGCAGCGCCGTGGCACAGCTGGGCCTGAAATACGTCCACAACGACACCTGCTATCCGGCCCTGCTGGTCATCGGCCAGTTTCTGGATGCCCTGAACAGCGGCAAGTATGACCTGGATCATACGGCCCTGCTCATCACCCAGACCGGCGGCGGCTGCCGTGCTTCTAACTACATCCACCTGCTCCGCAAGGCTCTGGTCAAGGCGGGCTATCCCCAGATCCCCGTTGCCAGCCTGAACTTCTCCGGTCTGGAAAAAGACAGCGGCTTCCAGATGACCCTGCCGCTGGCCCGCCGCGCGCTGGCCTGCATTTTCTACGGCGATATGCTCTGTGCCCTGCGCAATCAGGTGGCCCCCTACGAGAACGAAAAGGGTGCCGCTGACCGGATGGTCGATCTGTGGGTCGAGCGTCTGGGCCGCGTTCTGCTGGCCGGCAAGGGCTTTACTGCCCGGGAAATGAAGCACACCTTCCCGCTCATTGCAAAAGATTTTGCGGCCATCCCCGTGACCCGGGTGCCCAAGGTCAAGGTGGGCGTAGTCGGCGAGATCTACGTCAAATACAGCCCCCTGGGCAACAACGACCTGCAGAAGTTCCTGGAGAGCCAGGACTGTGAGGTGAACTTCCCGGGCCTGATGGGCTTTGTGCAGTACTGCATCTTCAATATGGGCGAGGATCATGTCCTCTACGGCGGCAAGCTGGCCGTCAAGATGGGCACGGATCAATTGCTCAACTGGCTGGACAGCGTGGAGCGTGCCATGCTCAAGGCCACAGCCGATGCCGGGTTCTATGCCCCCGGGCCCTTCAAGGAGCTGGTGGAAAAGCCCCACGGCATCATTTCGCTGGGGGCCAAGATGGGCGAGGGCTGGCTGCTGACCGCCGAGATGATCGAGCTGGTGCAGGGCGGCTACGGCAACATCGTCTGTGCCCAGCCCTTCGGCTGCCTGCCCAACCATATCGTGGGCAAGGGCATGGTGAACAAGATCCGTGCCCTGTATCCCAGCGCCAATATCACCCCCATTGATTATGACCCCAGCGCCACCCGGGTCAACCAGGAAAACCGCATCAAGCTGATGCTGGCAGTCGCTAAGGAGCGCCTGAACGCCCCGGCGCAGGCCGCCCCCTTGACGGCAGAAGAAATCGCCGGTGGGGCTCCCCGGGTCGAGACCACGGTATAATTCTTTCTAAACAGCAACACTCCCCTTCGGGCAGGACCGTGCGGCACACGGCTCCACCCGAAGGGGAGTGTTTTTTGTCTCAGTCGCAGAGATACCGCCGCTCGAACTCCTCAGCCGGGATGGCCTTGGAAAACCAGAAGCCCTGCGCGCCGTCGCAGTCCAGCGAGCGGAGGAGCTGCACCTGCTCCTCGGTCTCGATGCCCTCGCAGATGACGTTGTAGCCCAGCCGTTTGACCAGATGCACGATCTCACGCAGAAAATCGGTGCCCCGCGCGTTGGAGCTGCACCGGGTCAGAAAGAGCTTGTCCAGCTTGATGGTGTTCACGGGGATATCCACCATGTTGTTCAGCAGGGAACCGCCCGCGCCGAAATCGTCCAGTGAGGTCTGCATTCCATCGCTCTGGAAGGAGGAAAGCAGGCGCTTCACCCGGTCGTACTCCGAGACCACCGCTGTCTCGGTCAGTTCGATCTCCAGCATCCGGGCGTTGATGCTGTGCTTTTCCAGAATTTCGCTGTACTCCTGGGTGGGGGCATCCTCCCGGGCCAGCACCGCCGAGGCATTCACCGCAATGGGCAGCAGCCGGTGCCCGGCCTGTGCATTGCGCTGCAGGAACTGGGCCACCTGCTCGAAGATGTACAGATCCAGCTCAACGATGCGGCCTGTGGATTCCAGAATGGGAATGAACTGGTCGGGGTAGACCACGGTGCCGTCCGGCTTGATCCAGCGGGTCAGCGCCTCAGCTCCGATGACCGAGAGATCCTTGGGCGAGAACTTGGGCTGGAGGTACAGTTTGAATTCGCCGTTCTCAAGCGCCTGCGGCAGGCCGCTCAGTAGCTCACCGGTCAGGGTCTGCTTGACCTCCAGCTTTTTGTCAAATTGGACAGCAGACACGCGGGTATTGCTGTGCACCTGCTTGCGGGCAAAGTTTGCCTTGTCGATGGCGGCCGATGCACTCAGGCAGCCGGGCTCAATGGCATACACACCCATCCGCACCCGCAGGCGTACCTCCGGGTAATGCTGGGCCTGATACTGCTCAAACTGGTGGCAGAGCGTGTCTGCATAGTGGAGCGGGCCTTTCTCGTCGCGGCAGGAGAGGTAGAGTACGAACTGGTCGCCCACCACCCGGCACAGGAAGCACTCGCCCCAGTGGCGGGCCGCCTCGATGAGGAAATCGCTGAATTCCTTCAGCAGCTGATCACCGGTGGCGTAGCTGTATTTTTCGTTGAAGTATTTGAAGTTCTCGAAGTCACAGTAGAAGATCTGAAAGCCCTCGGCGTAGCCGCCGATGATCTTGTGGAAGACCTCCTCCTTGAAACGGGAAAAGGCCAGCAGGCCGGTCAGTCGGTCGAACTCGGGGGCAGAGGTCATGCCGCGGCTCACGGCGTTCACGGCCAGATGCTTGCTCAGGTAGGCGTTGATGATCTTGGTGATCTCGCCCAGCTCCCGGCGGTTCTGGGGTGTCCAGTACCGCTTGCTGCCGCACACCACATAGGCAATGGCACCCTGATACTCGCCCTCGCCGTACATGGCAGCGTAGACCACTGTCTGGGCTCCGCCCTGCATCAGCAGCGCACGCCCCTGCGGCGAGTACATCCCCATGTTGTCGGCCTGCAGCACGGTGGTGCCGTATTCATCGTAGCTGTGGAACAGGGTCAGGAAGTCCTCCTTGGTATAGGATTCACCGTTCAGAGGCACCGGCTCCGCGCGGGGAGAGGTCCACTGGAACTGCCGGGAGATGCTGCGTTCCCGGATGTGGGTGTCCACAATGGTGATGCGGTCCAGCTGCAGCCGGATGCCGACGATCTTCAGGAAGAGGGGAATGGCGGTCTCAAAGCTGTTGTTCTTCTCAAACAGTTCAAAGGCGGTGGAGATCAGGTCGTTGTGCAGGTAGCGTGCATCGATATCGGCCGTTTCCGGGGCGGCAGGAACCGCCTGGGCATAGCGTCGCAGATTATCGCAGAACACATACTGGTTGCGGCCGTTCTGCTTGGCCTGATACAGGGCCCAGTCCGCGTTTTCGAACAGCTGGTCAAAGGAATAGCCCGCTGTGTTTTCAGGCAGGAAGCAGGCACCAATGCTGCAGGTCATCCGGTAATCATTTTCCCAGAACTTCACCTGTTGCACGGATTCCGAAAGCTGGCGGGTCTTCTGGAGCAGGGTGGTGTTGGGGATATCCTTCAAAAACACCACGAACTCATCACCGCCGAACCGCACCAGAATGTCGCTGGAGCGGAACAGGGTGCGCAGCAGCCGGGCAAACTCCTGCAGGACCTTGTCGCCGAACAGATGGCCGTAGCAGTCGTTGACGTTCTTGAAAAAATCCAGGTCGATGACCAGCATTCCGCAGGAGGCATAGGGATCTTTGGCCTGCAGATAGCGGTCAATGAGCTCCTTGCCGGTGCGGTTGTTATACAGCTGGGTCAGGGAATCGTGGCGGGCCTGCTCCAGCAGCTCCTGGGTCTGATTCTTCTGGTCGGTGATGTCCTTAGCGTAGCCCACATAGAGCGTGCCGCGGGCGGGGTCCTCGACCGGGCGGGCATCCACCTCCCGGGAATAATACACCCCCTCCGGCGAGACAAAGCGCATCTCCAGCGGGCCGTACAGCTCACCGGTAAGCAGAGCACGCATCTTCCAGCGATCCTCCGCGAAGATCGTGGCGTGCTCCGGCTTCTCGGAGCCAAGGTAGGCATCCAGTGTCTCCAGCGTGCGGCTCTGGGTATCGTAGGCCCGCAGCTGATCCAGACGGGGGTCATATTCCAGCAGGAAAAACCACCGATGCACAAGAAACTGCATCAGCAGGGGATTGTTGATGATCGAATCGATAAACTGAACAGGGACATCCATGGCCGATTCCCCACTTTCCGCTTTTTAACCAGTATAACAAAATATGGAAGATGCATCAAGGCAAAACACAAAAATTTCATGGAAAGCGAAAGAAATTTTACCGAAAGCTCTGTCGGAAACGGTTTCGGTGCTCCCGCTCAGGCCGGAACGCCCCACAGCTCGAGCGTGGCACCGGCGGCAAGCCGGACGTTGGTGTCCACGGTCAGGGTCAGCCTGCCGAGCTTCTGGCTGGCATCCACATTCTGGCCGCTGCTTCCGGCAGGCAGAACGACCGCGGGCGGTGCACCCGTGGTACCGGATGCGGCAAAACAGAGATACTGCCCGAAGCAGGGAAGTGCCTGAAAGCTGGCAAAGGTGCGGGTGGGCGGGCTGGACATCGAGCTGCTGGCAGCACAGGGGGCAGAAGCACTGAGCAGCTGGGCACCATCGCTGGTGCTGCACACCCAGTGCAGCGTGCCCTTGGATTGGCTGCTGCCTGCCTGAAACAGCACCTTCAGCGCCTGCAGTTCGGTGGGAAAGGTGCGCTCAAAGCTGGCAGCGGCGGCGTTCAGGGACACCTTTTCCAGCAGTTCCCACTGGCCGGGATCGCTGGGGTCACCCTTTGGGCCCTGGGGGCCGGGTTCTCCCTGCGGGCCTTGCGGGCCGGGCTCTCCTTTGGGGCCGGTGGGTCCTGCGGCACCGGGTTCTCCCTGCGGTCCGGGTTCACCCTTTTCGCCCCGGAATGCACCGCTTTCCACAGCTGCTTTCAGCCGGTCGAGCAGGGCCTGCCAGGCGGGCGTGCCGGGCTGGGGCAGGGTGCTGTCCTCAGTGCCGGAGTTTTCGGCCACGCAGTAGTACACGTCCGCGCTGGTCAGGGTACGGGTGCCATCGGTGCCCTCAAAGGTGATGCGCCCCTCCCCGGGCACAGCCGTGATGAGGGCGGGCACCTCCACAAGGCCGTCTGCCACCAGTGTGGAGGGGGCAGCGTTCCCATCCGGCAGGTGCCAGAAGGCCCGCAGGGTCATGCCCTGCCACTCGCCGTCGGCTTCCACCCGCAGGGCGTAGATGCCCCGGTTTTTGGTGTAGCCGAAGCGGAGCAGGCCATCGTACCCCTGCAAAGCAGCCCCGCCGCCTGAGGATAAATGGATCTGACGTTCGATCATACAGTTTCACTCCTTTTGTCGTGTTTTTTGCGTTCAAAAAGCTTGACTTTGGTTAGAGTTTCCGGTAAGATTGTGAAAAGACCGTAGATGGTTTGGTGGATAAAATCTAACCAAAATCAGCTTGTGAGGCTATAATATCTGATTAAATTCAGAAAGTCAAGGAAAAATCTGAATCCGGTTAGAAAACCGGCGTTCTGCACAAGAAGGAGTGCAAAATTTGTGTTTTATGACTGCTACACGGCCCTGTGTCAGGCCAGAGGAATCAGCCGCAGCCGGGCAGCGCAGGAGATGGGCTTGAGCAACTCCACAGTGACCAAATGGAAAAACACCGGGGCGACCCCCTCGGGCGAGACGCTGGCCAGGGTGTCCGCCTATTTTGGCGTGCCGGTGGGGGAACTGCTGGGCGAAGCCTTCCCGTCGGTGCAGGAGGAGCGGAAGCTGCCCGAAGGGGCTGTCCCGTTCGATCCCGCCCTCACGGCTCCGCTGCTGGGCACGGTGCGTGCAGGCCTGCCCATGTATGCGGAAGAAAACATTGAGGGCTACATCCCCATCACCCGGAAGGACGGGGCACGGTACTTCTGGCTCCGTGTCCGGGGCGACAGCATGAACGCCGTGGGCATTTCGGAAAACGATGAGATCCTGGTGCGGGAGCAGCCGGAGGTGGAAAACGGCCAGCTTGCTGTGGTGATGGTCAACGGCGATGAAGCCACCGTGAAATATTTCCGTCAGGAGGGTAGCCTTGTGGTCCTGACCCCCAAAAGCTTCAACCCTGTGCACCAGCCCCAGATCTATGATCTGAAACGGGTGCAGGTACGGGTGGTCGGCCTTGTGGTGGAGTGCCGCAAGGTGTTCTGAAAAAAGAAGATGGCCCCTGCGGGACAGAATAGGAGGCTCGCTATGAAATGGAGGACCGTTCTGTGCACAGCACTGTTTTTGTGCGGTACCGTGCTGCTTTCTGCCTGCGGCGGGGGAGAAATGCCCGCGCCTGCGGAACCGCCCGCTTCCAGTGAGGTATCGGCTCCCTCTCAGCCGGAGGAAGTGCCCGCCCCCTCGGAATCGGCTTCTTCCAGTGAACCGGAGCCGCTTCCGAAACCGGAACCGCCCAAACCGTGGGATGGCATGGTCGTCCCGGAAGGCTGTAAGGCAGAGTGGAAAATAGAGCAAGGCAAGCTGGTATTGGTCAACTATGAGTTTACGAATGGGACAAATGTGATCCTTCCGACGGGAAAGCCGTACAGTATCGGTGCGAATTGCTTTATGCAAAATTGGAAACTAACTGGGATAACAATTCCAGGAGATGTGATTGAAATTCAGCAGTCTGCATTTCAAGAATCCGGACTAAAACAGATTTACATACCAGCCAGTGTTAAGGAATTGAAAAATGATATATTTGCGGACTGTTATTCACTTACGACTGCAACAATTGAAAATACACCAATGACAGGTCAGCGCATATTTGCCCGGTGTAAAGCTCTGCAAAGTGTGCAGCTTGGCGAGGGCGTGATACAAATTGAAGAAGGCGCATTTGAACATAGCGGCCTGAAAGAAATCACTTTGCCGGAAACGTTGACACGAGTAGATGACTGTGCGTTTTCTTACTGTAAGTTGAATACAATTATTTATCCGGGCGACTGGGAAGCAAAGAAATCTGTGCTAAAAATTGGAGAAGAAAACGAACTGCTGAAAACAGCAACCCAAAGTTAAGCCACCAAAAACAAACGCCGTCTCTTGTGCAAAAAGGCAAGAGACGGCGTTTTTGCGTGGAAAAACCGAAACGAAAAATCAGCGATGAATAGCTTGTTTATCAATCTGACCGGAATTTGTGCAACAAAAAACCTATAAACCTATTGACATTCTAGGAAAATGGGTATATCATACGGCCAACGGAAACAAACATCCGCAAGATCAGGAGAAAAGGAGGGGAACAGACATGGATTGGAATGTGATGGCGCAATATCTGCCGCAGTATGAAAAAGCGGCCTGGCTCACCCTGCGTCTGGGCGTGGCCGGTATCTTCTGGGCCATCCTTGTGGGCCTTGTCTGCGCCGTGCTCCAGTACGAAAAAGTGCCGGTGCTGCGCCGTATCGTGGGCGCTTATATTCAGCTCAGCCGGAACACGCCGCTGCTGGTCCAGCTGTTCTTTCTTTATTACGGCCTGCCCAAGATCGGCATCAAGACCAACGCCGAGCTCTGCGGCATTGCAGGCCTTGCCTTTCTGGGCGGCAGCTACATGGCCGAGGCCTTCCGCAGCGGGCTGGAAGCCATTGAACCCATCCAGACAGAAAGTGCCCTGAGCCTTGGCATGAGCCAGCTGCAGACCATGCGCTATGTGGTGCTGCCGCAGGCGGTCTCCATCAGTATGCCGGCCTTTATGGCCAATATCATCTTCCTGCTCAAGGAGACCAGCGTGTTCAGCGCCATCAGCCTGATGGATCTGATGTTCACGGCAAAGGACCTCATCGGCCTGTACTATAAGACGGCCGAGAACCTTTTCCTGCTGGTGGTGTTCTACCTCATCATCCTGCTGCCGGTGTCCCTGCTGGGCAGTTGGCTGGAAAGGAGGCTGCGCTATGCCGGATTTGGGTCTTGAAGTCCTGCTCAAGGGCAAAAATATGGTTCGCCTGCTGGGCGGTCTGGGCGTGGCGCTCAAGATCAGCGCTGTGTCTGTCCTTCTCAGCCTGCCGCTGGGCATCCTGCTGGGCGTGCTGATGACCTTCAAAAATCCCATCCTGAAAGCTATCCTCCGGGTGTATCTGGAATTCATCCGCATCATGCCCCAGATGGTGCTGCTCTTTCTGGTGTATTTTGGCACCACGCGGGCCTTTGGCTGGGATCTTTCCGGCGAGACGGCGGCGGTCATCGTGTTCGTGCTCTGGGGCACGGCCGAGATGAGCGACCTCGTCCGCGGTGCCCTCATCGCCATCCCGAAGCATCAGTATGAGAGCAGCGAGGCGCTGGGCATGAGCCGGGCGCAGACCTATTGGTATATCATCATCCCTCAGACGGTGCGGCGGCTCATCCCGCTGTCCATCAACCTCATCACCCGCATGATCAAGACCACCAGCCTGGTGTTGATGATCGGTGTGGTGGAGGTGCTCAAGGTGGCCCAGCAGATCATTGAGGCCAACCGCACCGCCAGCCCCAACGCGGCGTTTGGCATCTACCTCACCGTGTTTATCCTGTATTTTCTGGCCTGCTGGCCCATCAGCCTGCTGGCCGGTTATCTCGAAAAGAAATGGAAGTGACTGTTATGGCAGAGCCGATCCTGACTGTAGACCATCTGGTAAAAAGCTACGATGGCAAGACCAATGTTCTGGATAATGTCAGCTTTGCCGTCAAGCCCGGTGAGGTTATCGTTGTGGTGGGCCCTTCCGGCTGCGGCAAAAGCACCCTGCTGCGCTGTCTGAACGGTCTGGAGCCGGTGCAGGCGGGCCGGGTGAAGCTGGGCAGTGAGACGGTCGCCTACGGCGGCAAGAATCTGGCGGCCCTGCGCCAGCGCATCGGCATGGTGTTCCAGAGCTATGAGCTTTTCCCGCACCTGACCGTGCTGGAAAATATCCTGCTGGCCCCCACCAAGGTGCAGAAGCGCCCCCGGGCTGAGGTGCAGCAGGAAGCCGAGGCCCTGCTGGACCGCGTGGGCCTGCTGGCCAAAAAGAACAGCTATCCCCGGGAGCTTTCGGGTGGTCAGAAACAGCGTGTCGCCATTGTGCGTGCGCTCTGTATGCACCCCGAGATCCTGCTGTTCGACGAAGTGACCGCCGCCCTTGACCCTGAAATGGTGCGCGAGGTGCTGGATGTCATGCTCGACCTGGCCCGTGAGGGCAAGACCATGGTGATCGTCACCCACGAGATGCAGTTTGCCCGGGCAATTGCCAGCCGGGTGCTGTTTCTGGACGATGGCCGTATTGTGGAGGAAGCGCCCCCGGCAGACTTCTTCGACCACCCGCAGACCGAACGTGCACAGCGCTTCCTGCGCACGTTCACCTTTGATACGGTTGCAAAGCAGTGAGAAATGTGCAGCAGCCCATTTCCACTTTGAACCTTTTTGTCTGATGCTGTGAAATGATGTCACAGATCATGGATAGATTTTTATATGGGAAAGAAAGGAAAGGAGTTACTACCATGAAAATTAACAAGATCTCTCGCCGTGCCTTCCTGCTGGGTCTGGGCGCAGTTTCCACCGCCGCCCTGCTTTCTGCCTGCGGCGGCAGCGCATCCTCCTCCTCTGCCGCAGCTGCTGACAGTGACGTGTTCCGCACGCTGGACGAGATCAAGGCGGACGGCACCGTGAACATCGGCGTTTTCTCCGACAAGAACCCGTTCGGCTATGTGGACGAGAATGGCGAGTATCAGGGCTATGATGTCTACTTCGCCCGCCGCCTGGCCGAGGATCTGGGTGTGGAGGCAAATTTCGTTTCCACAGAGGCCGCCAACCGCATTGAGTACCTGCAGACCGGCAAGGTCGATATCATTCTGGCAAACTTCACCGTCACGCCCGAGCGCGCTGAGGAGGTGGACTTTGCACTGCCCTACATGAATGTTGCACTGGGTGTCATCTCTCCCGACAGCAATGTCATCACCAGTCTGGACAACTGGAACGCCGACAATCAGATGATCGTCATTTCCGGCACCACCGCCGAGACCTACCTGACCAAGGAATATCCCGACATTCCACTGCAGAAGTATGATTCCTATGCAACCGCCAAGAACGCCTTGGAAAATGGCAATGGCGCTGCATGGGCCAACGACAACACCGAGGTCATCGCCTTTGCAAAGCAGAATTCCGGCTACACGGTGGGCATCCCCTCTCTGGGCAGCCAGGATACCATCGCCCCCGCTGTGAGCAAGGGCAACACCACCCTGCTGGACTGGATCAACGACGAGATCAAGAGCCTGGGCGAGGAAAGCTTCTTCCACAAAGATTACGAGGAGACGCTGGTGGATACCTACGGTCTCGACTATGAGGATGAGCTGGTCGTTGAGGGCGGCGAGACCAACGCATAAATCTGAATTTTAAGATGCAGTAATGAGAAACACCCCGTGCAGAAATGTACAGGGTGTTTCTTTTGTGTGAATCTGTGCAACGATGTATTGACAATGTTGCACAATGTGAATATAATAAAAGTAACAAAGGAGCGTGAGAGTATGACGACGGTAAGTGTCCGGATGGATGAGAACCTGAAGCGGGATTTTGATGAAATCTGCAATGAACTGGGCCTTTCGATGACAACAGCCATTACCATGCTGGCCAAGAAGATGACGCGTGAAAAACGTATTCCGTTTGAAGTCTCGATGGATCCCTTTTATAGTGCATCCAATATGGCCGCCCTGAATGACAGCATTGAGGAAATGCGTCAGGGAAAGACTGTAACGAGAACGCTGGAAGAGCTTGAGGCTATGGAACATGAGTAAGATCACCTTCACAGAGCGGGCCTTTGCGGAATATCTGTATTGGCAGTCTCAGGATAAAAAGACGCTGAAACGAATCAACGCATTGCTCAAGGATATTTCGCGCAGCCCGTATGACGGCATTGGAAAACCGGAAGGGCTGAAAGAAAATCTCAGCGGGTATTGGAGCCGCCGGATCGATGATGTGAACCGGCTGGTCTATCGCATTGAAAATGATCTGATCGAAGTGTACCAGTGCAAGGGACATTACGACGATTGAAGCAAAAAAAACGAGGACGGCCAATGGCTGTCCTCGTTTTGCTGTATCTGGGGGATTATACTTCCTCGGTCTCATCCTCGTCGTCGTCCTCCTCGTCGGCGAGAGCTTCTGCATGGATGCGCTGGCGCAGACGGGTGCGGAACTCCTCGGCGGGGATGCCGCTCTGGTTGGGGGTCAGGTCCGGGGCGGGCTTGCCGTCAGGCAGGTGGGCACCAAAGGCTGGCACAAAGAAGAACTTGCGCACGACAAAGATCAACGCAATGGCACCCACGCTGATGAGGTTGTCCAGAGCCGATTCGTGGCCGACCACCATGTGGCGGGCAATGGCGTAGAGCAGCACTTCCAGGCTGCTGCCGGGGCTGTGCTTGGCCAGCATCTTGATGAACTCCACGCCGATGACGATGTCCAGCGCCCGCTCAAGGAAGCCGCGGATCTCTACATCGTTGCCATCAAACAGCAGGCCCGGCATCCACTTGAGCAGGGGAATGAAGCTGAGCAGCAGGCCGATGAGCACCAGCCCGGACAGCACGATTTCCAGCAGGGTGGAGGCCTGAATGATGTAGCTGCGCAATGCCTTGCGGCTGCGGCTCTCAACGTGGGAGGAGTGCGGGGTGTCGGAAGGATGGGACATGGTGCGGCATCTCCTTTGCTCAAAATCGTGAAACGAAAAAAGCTGACAAACTTTTCTTAAGTTTAGCAAAGGATTTGAGCAAAGTCAATGAAATGTGCCGAATTTTCTGGGAATTACTGGACGGCTACATAGCCGGAGTGCTCAATGCAGGAACGGCCTGCATCGGTGGAGAGCCACTCGTAGATCCTGCGCTCCGGGCTGTCGGCAGCGGAATCCTGCAGGATGGCGGCATAGAATTCGTTGCACAGCGGGTAGCTCTGGTCGGCAATCGTCTCGTTGGAAGGGGTCACGCCATCCACGGCCAGCAGCCGCAGACCGGGCTTGGAGTACATCTGGTCGATGTAGTAGTAGACCGAGAAACCGATGGCGTTGGCAGAGTTGTTATACTCTGCAATGCTGTCCACCAGCTCACCCATGGCGGTGGGGGCCAGCTCGGTGGGGGCTTCCATCAGCGGGCCGCCCTGGATCAATAGCTTCTGGAACAGGGTCTGGCTGCCGGAGTCCGCCCGCCGCTGGAATGCAATGATCTCCTGATCCTTGCCGCCCACATCTTTCCAGTTGGTGATCGTTCCGGCGTAGATGTCCTTGAGCTGCTGCAGGGTCAGGCTCTGCACGGGGTTGTCCTCGTTGACGATGAACACCAGCGCGTCCCGGCCAATGGCCTTCTGCTCCAGCGGGTCACCGTCAGCCTTCAGCTCCTCCTTGACGGATTCCGGGGCCTCGTAGGCGATGATGAGCTTGACCGAATCGCCGTAATTGTTGCCGTACAGGCCCAGGTTGCGCCAGGCCTGGGCCGTGGTGTTGGTGGTCACGGCGCTCCGGGCGGTCTCCAGATCCAGCCCGGTGGTATCGGCCATGATCTGTGCGATCAGCGGGATGCAGGCCGTGCTGCCATCCGTAATGGGGAATTCATCCACGCTCAGGATGGGCTGTGCGGGCATTTCACTGGCGGCAGAAGAGGAGGGTGCCTCAGAATCAGGCTGAGACGGTGCCGCCCCCGAATTGGAGGAGGCAGGCACGGTATTGCAGGCAGAGAGCAGGGCGGCGGTGGATGCCAGACCCAGACCGGTCAGAAACGCGCGGCGGGAAATTTTGACAGTACGCATGGAAAAACCTCCTTAGAAGAAATCGTTGTCCATTTCGTCGTTGCTGGAAGCGAAGATGCTCTCGGCGTAGAGCCACTGGCCGGTCAGGTCCATCCAGCCGCTCTCAAAGCCCTTGACGGCAGCGAACACGCCCTCAGGCAGGCCGTTGACGCTGTTGGCGTAGTACCCGGCACAAGTGCGCAGACCGCTCACCACCACATTGCCGTCGCTGTCCAGAACATCGTAGAGCCAGCTGCTGCCGGGGCCGTTGTAGCAGCCGTAGAAGTAGATGCCGTCCTCAGTGGAGAGCAGGGGCGAGTAGTAGTTGTAGGTCTCATTCAGCTTGGCCGGATCGAGGGTCTTGTGGATGCCGTCCGGCCCGCAGATGTGGATGGCCGTTGCGTCATAGTTGTCATTATCATCCTGCTGGACCCAGGCCCAGCCGTTCCCCTCGGGGTAAATATGGGTACGCACCTGATTTTCCACCGGGTCGATGGTGGTATCGGTCAGCAGAACACCGGTCTGCAGGTCGAACACCCGCACGGTGCCGTCTACGGCATAGATGGCCAACGTGGCATCATCCGTATTGGCATCGTAGAGGTCTTTCTCCTCGCCGGTGAGCAGGTCGTGGAACAGATACCGCCCCGCCATTTCGGGGGTGGAAACTTCGGGCTCCGTGACTGCTGCGCCGGGCACATAATACCGGATGGGCTGGTCATATTCGCAGAGCACGGCGCTTTGCTCCGTGCTGACCAGATCCACCAGCTGATATCTGCCATCGTGATACAGGCTGACCGTGCCTGCACCGGTGTACTGCTGGTAACCGGTCAGCTCCTCGCCGGTGGTGGGGTTGTACAGGCTGTCGGTACCCGTCGTGCCATCCTCGTTGTAGTGGCTCACCACCAGCCAGTCGGTGGGGGCGGAGCTGTCGCTGCTGCTGGCATAGAAGCTGGAAAGGCCGGACAGCTCTGCCTGATAGACCACCTCGCCTTGCCGATCCTGCACCTGTACAGCGCAGTAGGCGGTCAGATCATCGCCCCATTCGTTTTCCGGCACATAGTCTGCCGGGACATTGCAGACTTCAAAGGCCAGATAGCTGCCTGCTATGCTGCATCCGTAGGCGTTTTTGGGCACAGCCAGCTCCTCACCCGTGGCAAGGTCGATCACCCGGCAATCGCCTGCGGCGTGGTTGTTGCAGGGAGCATAGGCCATCTGTTCCGGTGCGGTCAGGACCAGCAGGCTGCCGGTCAGGACGGCATCGTAGGCACGGTCAAAGGTCAGGATCTCCTTGCCGCTGCGGTCACACAGGGCGGTTGCCCGCCCGGTGGGGGTGCCGGGGGCTGACCACTGTCGCAGATAGTATCGCACGGTGCCGGTCAGGGTATCCGGCACCAGATACACGGTCTCACTGCTGGCGGCCTGATACAACACGGTATTGCCGCAGAGCACGGTGTTGCCTCCGTTGGAGCCGTTGCTGTACAGGATGCGCAGCTTGCCGTCGTCCAGTGAAGCTGCAGCGGTGCCGGGCACCTCCTCAGCCTGCGCGGGCTTGGAATCGGGCAGGGGCGAGGCCGGAGGCAGCAGGGAGCAGGAGGCCAGCAGCCCTGCCGCGGCAGACAGGCTGAGCACTGCACAGCCGATGCGGAGAACAGAACGTTTCATAAGCGTACCTCACAGGTTTGGCAGAATTTAACTTTCCTATCCTGATTATAATACGAATAAACCGGACGTTCAATTGCAATCGAACGTCCGGTCATGGTTACAGTTTTGTTACAGGGGCGCTTCAGGCCTTGGCAGCCTCGGCTTCGTCCATCCGCACCAGCTGACGCAGGAAGGGGAAGAGGAAGGGCACGGTGACAAAGAAGGTCAGCACATCGGCGATGGGCTGGCAGATCTCAACACCCAGCAGTCCAAAGGCCCGGGGCAGGGTGAGGATGAGTGGGATGAAAAACACGCCCTGACGGCAGCAGGCCAGAAAGGTGGCCCGGCCCGATTTGCCGATGGACTGGAACAGCATGTTGCCTGCCACGATCACGGGCTGCAGCAGCATGGCAAAGCACTGGTAGCGGAAGGCGGGCAGGGCCACGGCGGTGACTTCGGGATCATCGCGGAAGAGGCGGATGAGGGTCTCGGCATTGAACCAGCAGGCGGTGAGAATGACAGAGAGGAAGCAGAAGCTGGCTGCCATGGTGAACAGGCAGGCCTGCTGCACCCGGTGGTACTTTTTGGCACCATAGTTGAAGCCTGCCACCGGCTGAAAACCCTGACCGGTGCCGATGGCCACCGAGATGATGAACATGAAGATGCGGGAAACGATGCTCATGCCGGCCACGGCAGCGTCGCCATAGCCGCGGGCGGCGATGTTCAGCAGCATTCCGCCAATGCTGTTCAGGCCCTGACGGCCAAAGCTGGGCATACCGGTCATCAGGATGGTGCCGAACTCCGCCGGACTGCGGGTGACAGCCGTGATCCGGAACTGGCTGACCGTTTTGCCCCGCAGGAACATGGACAGCAGGATGCAGAAGCTGATGGTCTGGCTTAGAGCCGTGGCAAGGCCCGCACCGGCGGTGCCCATGCCCAGCCCAAAGATGAACAGCGGGTCCAGCGCAATGTTCAGCAGGCCGCCGGTGACCAGGCCAATCATGGCAAAGCTGGCCTTGCCCTCATAGCGCAGGATATTGTTCATCACCAGACTGGACATCATAATGGGAGCGGCCAGCAGGATGTACCGCGCGTAGGCGCAGGCATGGGGCAGGATGGTCTCGGTGCTGCCCAGCAGCATCATAAAATCGGGCAGGGTGAGCAGGCCTGCCGCTGTGATGATGCCGCCGAACACCAGCGCTGTGAAGAAGCTGGTGGAAGCAAACCGGGTGGCGGCAGCGGTGTTCTGGCTGCCCAGGCTGCGGCTGATGATGCTGCCGGAGCCGTGGCCCAGCATGAAGCCCAGCGCCTGGAGAATGGCCATCAGGCTGGAAACGATGCCCACCGCACCGGATGCGCTGGTGGAAATCTGGCCCACAAAAAAGGTGTCGGCCAAATTGTAGATGCTGGTGATGAGCATGCTCAATATCGTGGGAGCCGCCAGACTCAGGATCAATTTCGGGATGGGAGTCTCCGTCATTTTGCGGAACTGCTCCGCGCTGCGGTCGGCATTTGCCATGAAAAAACCTCGCTTTCTCTTTGACACGATCTTTACATAAAAAACATTCGTCCCCAGTATACTGCGGGAACTGTTTTGTATCAACCAATTCCTTGCCGGGGTTATTGCAGCAAAAGACCGCCCTGCCCGGCGGCAGAGCGGTCTTGGGTCATGGAAAGGAAAATGACAGTTACAGGGTCTTGCAGAACTCCTTCAGGTAGGCACGGAAAGCCTCGCCGATCTCGGGATGCTGCAATGCCAGCTCCACCTGAGCCTCCACCACACGGAGCTTGTTGCCCATGTCGTAGTGGGTGCCGGTGAACTCCACGGCGGTCATGCCGCCGCAGTTGCGGGCATACTCGGCCATGGCATCGGTCAGCTGGATCTCGCCGCCTGCACCGGGTTTGGTGTGGGCGAGGATATCGTAGATCTCAGGGGTCAGCAGCACACGGCCCAGAATGGAGTAGTTGCTGAACTCCTGGCCCTTCTTGGGCTTCTCGATCATGTCATCCACAAAGAAATAGTTGTCGTGGATGGGGGTGGTCTTCAGGCTGCAGTAGCGGCTCACATCGGCCCAGGGCACAGCGGAGACACCGGCAGCCGGGCGGCCAAACTCCTCATAGGCGCGGATGAGCTGGGCGCAGACAGGGTCCTCGCCCCAGATCACGTCGTCGCCGTAGATGACCACGAACGGATCGTCACCGGTAAAGGCCTTTGCCATGCTCACGGCGTGGCCCAGGCCCAGCGTCTGCTTCTGGCGCACAAAGAAGATGTTGGCAAGGTTCGAGATGCCCAGGCACTCCTCCAGCATCTTTTCCTTGCCGGGGGCGGCCAGCTTTTCTTCCAGCTCGGGGCTGCGGTCAAAGTGATCCTCGATGATGCTCTGGTTGCGGCCCAGGATGATCAGAATGTCCGTGATGCCGGACTTGACGGCTTCCTCCACCAGATACTGGATGGCAGGCTTATCCACGATGGGGAGCATCCCCTTGGGCATGGCCTTGGTGGCGGGAAGCACACGGGTGCCCAGACCGGCGGCAGGGATGACAGCCTTCGTAACTTTTTTCATGGTTCGGAACTCCTTCATCATATCATTTCAGGCTGAACGCTCAGCCGTAGACCAGATGGATCAGGGCATCCACATTGGGGCCAAGCAGCAGGGTGAACGCGCTGCCGATGACCATGAGCAGGACCAGACAGCCGAGCACGGCGGCCCAGCTGGTGCCGCCCTGAGCGCAGAGCACGGCTTTGCGCTGTGCCGCGTCCGGGAACTCCGCGCGGATGCGGCGGATCTTTTCGGCGGCACTCTGGCGGTAGAGCCACTTGCCGTACAGGCCGCGCACGATCATCAGCAGGAAGCTGAGCACCGAGCAGACCCGGGAAAGGGTGAGCAGGGTGGAGGTGGAAAGCCCCGGGGCCAGGCTGCTGTCCGTGATCTGCAAAAGGTCAATGAAGGTGGGCAGGGCCAGCACCAGCTCGGCGGCCAGAAAGGCGAACGCGGGCTTCCACGCCTTGCGGTAGAAGAAATAGAACGGGCCGAACAGCATGGCCGAAAAACTCATGGAGGTCTTGGTGTGGGACAGCTGCATCCGGCAGTAGGCGCTCAGGTAGGCAGGGGAAGCCGGGCCGATGAAATCCGCCCAGTCCTTGCAGGGGATGCCGTCCATGACCTCTTCCTTGCCAAAAGCCGCCTGATAGGTCTGACGCAGCGGGTCTACCTGCGGGGCTCCGGTCTCCTGGAACTGGCGGTAAAAGGTGGAGTAATCAAACTCCTCGCTGTGCTCATCCGAATCGGCACGGTCTGCGGGTTCCTGTGCCCCCTCCGGGGGCAGGGCCGCACCGCAGCAGCGGCAGACAGACTCACTGCGCAGGGTGCGCTCGCCGCAGGCAGGGCAGGTGCACAGCTCACTTTCCTGATAAGGGAACTTCCACTCGTATCCGGCGGCGTGGGCCGGGGCATGGATGCAGCGGCCGAGCTTTTCATAACAATCGCGGTGATAAGGCGCGCCGCAGTCGGGGCAGACAACGATGTCGTCCTGCAGTGTCAGCGGCTTGCCGCAGCCCTCACAGGGGCAGCCATAATATTTGGGCATAAAATCCTCCCGGTATGCTAGTTGAACTTATTATACTCCCTTAAAAGAGAAAAGAAAAGGCAAAAATCTTCAAAATTCCAGTAGGTTGAGTATTTTTCCTCTTTACTTTATCATGGATTCTGGGTATACTAATGAAGTATCTGTGTATAAACTGTATCTTTTGAGGGATTCTTAAAATATGATTACTACTGACGAACTGAAAGTGCAGCTGGCCGATTACGGCACCGCTGTGAAGGACCTGGAGGAAGCACTGGCCATCGACGCTTCCCGCAAGCGCGTGCAGGAGCTGGAGCACACCATGAGCCGCCCCGGCTTTTACGATGACGCTGAGCTGAGCAAGAAGGTCTTTGATGAAGTGGGCGACCTGAAGGGCAAGCTGAACCGCTTTGAAAAGCTGCAGGGCCTGTACGATGATGCCGAGACCATGCTGGTGATGCTGGACGAGGAGTACGACCCCGACATGGTGCCCGAGGCAGAGGAAGCCGTGAACGCCGTGGGCAAGGCCGTGGACGAGCTGCAGCTGATGACCATGCTGAACGGTGAGTACGACCACAGCAACGCCATCCTGACCTTCCACGCCGGTACCGGCGGCACCGAGGCGCAGGACTGGGCCGAGATGCTCTACCGCATGTACAACAAGTGGGCACAGGCACACGGCATGACCGTGGAGGTGCTGGATTATCAGGACGGCGATGAGGCCGGCATGAAGAGCGCTTCCATGATGGTCAAGGGTGCCAACGCCTACGGCCTGCTCAAGAGCGAGAACGGCGTGCACCGTCTGGTCCGCGTGTCTCCTTTTGATGCCAACGCCCGCCGCCAGACCAGCTTTGCCTCTCTGGAAGTGATGCCCGAACTGGACAACACCATTCAGGTGGACATCCGCCCTGAGGACATCGAGATGCAGGTGTTCCGCTCCTCCGGTGCCGGCGGCCAGCACATCAACAAGACCTCTTCCGCTGTCCGTCTGATCCACAAGCCCACCGGTGTCGTGGTCAGCTGCCAGACCCAGCGCAGCCAGTTCCAGAACCGTGACTACGCCATGGAAATGCTGAAGGCAAAGCTGTATCAGATCGCAAAGCAGCAGCACATGGACAAGATCGATGACATCAAGGGCGTGCAGAATGAGATCGCCTGGGGCCACCAGATCCGCAGCTATGTGTTCATGCCCTACACCATGGTCAAGGATCACCGCACCAACTACGAGACCGGCAATGTCGATGCCGTGATGGATGGTGATCTGGACGGCTTCATCTTTGCTTACCTCAAGGCTGCCAGCCGCGGGGAACTGCAGGATACCTAAAATTTATCATAAAATGTCAGAGGGACCTCGCCGTTGGGCGGGGTCCCTCTTTTGGTTACAGGTGCAGATATTTTCCGGTGATGCTGGCGGGATCGGCGGCCACCTGCTCCGGTGTGCCGCAGGCCACGATGCGTCCGCCGCTCTCGCCGCCGCCGGGGCCAAGGTCCACGAGATAGTCGGCGTTTCGGATCACATCCAGATCGTGCTCAATGACCACCACAGTGGCCCCGCTGTCAATGAGACGCTGGAACACGCCCAGCAGAGTGCGCACATCCAGCGGGTGCAGGCCGATGGTGGGCTCGTCGAATACAAACACGGTGTCGGCCTGCCCCCTGCCCATTTCGCTGGCGAGCTTGAGCCGCTGGGCCTCCCCGCCCGAAAGGCTGGGGGTGGCCTCGCCCAGAGTCAGGTAGCCCAGCCCCAGGCTGGAAAGGGTCTGCAGCCGGCTGGCCACCAACTTGAGGTCGGCACAGGCGGCAAGGGCTTCGTCCACGCTCATCTCCATCAGGCGGGGCAGGCTCTCGGCCTGGGTGCCGTCCTTCCGGGTGCGGTAGAGGGCGGCAGCATCCTTCTGGTAGCGGGAGCCGCCGCAGTCCGGGCAGGTGATCTCCACATCCGGCAGGAACTGGATGTCCAGGCTGATGGTGCCGGTGCCGTCGCAGCCGGGACAGCGCAGGCGGCCCGTGTTGTAGGAAAAATCGCCCGCCTTGTAGCCTTTCTCCCTGGCAAGGGGGGAGCGGGCGTAGATCTTGCGCAGCTCATCGTGGACATTGGCATAGGTGGCCACCGTGGACCGCACGTTGATGCCGATGGGTGTTGCGTCAATGAGCTTGACCTGCGCAATGCCCGGTGCAGTGATGCTTTCCACATGGGCGGGCAGAGCTTCGCCCTTGGCGGCGGCCTCCAGCGCGGGGATCAGGCTTTCCAGCACCAGCGTGGTCTTGCCGGAACCGGACACGCCGGTCACCGCAATGAGCCGCCCCTTGGGCAGCCGGACTTCCAGCGGCTTGACGGTGTGGATGGCCCGGGTGCGCAGGGTGATGGTGCCCAGCGCAAAGAGCTCCGCTTCCGGGGTGCGGGTGCGGGCCGAGAGGGTGTGCAGGTCGGCAAGGAAGGGCCCGATGCGGGAAGCCGGGCTTTGGGCCACCTGCTCCACAGTGCCCTGTGTCAGGATGGTGCCGCCGTTTTCACCGGCACCGGGGCCCATCTCAATGAGCCAGTCGGCATCCCGCAGGATCTCAGTGTCGTGATCCACCAGCACGATGGAGTTGCCGTCCGCGATCAGATCGTGCATCACGCCCCGCAGGCCCTCGATGTTGGAGGGGTGCAGGCCGATGGAGGGCTCGTCCAGCACATAGAGTACGCCGGTGGTGCGGTTGCGCACCGAGCGGGCCAGCTGCACCCGTTGGCGCTCCCCTGTGGAAAGGGTGGCAGCCTCCCGGTCAAGGGAGAGGTAGCCCAGCCCCAGATCCAGCAGGCGGGCGGCGGTGGCCTGAAAGGACTCGCAGATGCTCTCAGCCATGGGGCGCATCTCCACGGGCAGGGAGGCGGGTACCCCCTCTACCCACTGCACCAGCGTGTCCAGCGTCATGCGGCAGGCATCGGCCAGCCCGATGCCCCGCAGCCGGGGGGCCCGGGCCGCGGCGTTCAGGCGGGAGCCGCCGCACGCGGGGCAGGGGCCCTGCTTCAGGAACCGCTCCACCCGCTTCATGCCCTTTTCATCCGTCACCTTGGCAAGAGCGTTCTCTACGGTATAAACGGCGTTGAAGTAGGTGAAATCCATTTCACCCGCCGCGCCGGTCTTGCTGTTCTGGTAGAGCAGGTGCACCTTTTTGGCGGGGCCGTGGAACACTATGTCACGCTCTTCCGGGGTCAGCTCCCGGAAGGGGACGTTGGTGCGCACGCCCATCTTTTCGGCGATCTCCTTCATCAGCGACCACATCAGGGTCTGCCAGGGCAGCACTGCGCCCTCGTTGATGGAAAGGCTCTCGTCCGGCACCAGAGTGGATTCGTCCACCACCCGCACGATGCCGGTGCCCTCGCAGTCTGGGCAGGCTCCGGTGCTGTTAAAGGCAAACTGCTCCGCGCCCAGCACCGGCACCTGTGCGCCGCACCGGGGGCAGTAGAGCGGGATCTCGGCCGCAATGTTCAGGCTGGGCGGCACCATGCAGCCGCAGGCGGGGCAGGGGTAGTGGGAGAGCCGTGAGAACATCAGCCGCAGGCTGTTCAAAAGCTCGGTCATGGTGCCAAAGGTGGAACGCATTCCGGGCACGCCGGGCCGCTGGTGGAGGGCCAGTGCGGCGGGAACATAGCGGATCTCGTCCACCTGCGCCTTTTCGGCCTGGGTCATCCGGCGGCGGGTATAGGTGGAAAGGGCTTCCAGATAGCGGCGGGAGCCCTCGGCGTAGAGGACACCCAGCGCCAGCGAGGACTTGCCGGAACCGGACACGCCCGCAATGCCGACGATCTTGTGGAGCGGCACATCTACGTCGATGTTCTTCAGGTTGTGCACCCGCGCGCCCCGCACCCGGATGGCGGCGGGGAGAGCGGAACTGGATTCGTGGTTCATCGTGTCTCCTTTCTCTGAATGGGGTCACAAAAGGCTCCCTCACAGGGGAGCCGGAAAGATCATAAACCGAGGGGATTGAACCGCTGGTGTTCGAGCTGGTCGATCACCGCCTGCGCCGCCGGTGCAATGGGGGCGGGCACTGCGGCGGGGCGGCTGAGGTAATAGCCCTGCAGCAGGTCCACGCCCAGACCGATGACGGTGCGCAGCTGGGCCTTGGTCTCAATGCCCTCGGCAATGAGTTGCATACTGCGGGCGTGGGCGTAAGCCACAATGTTGGAGACGATCTGCTGCTTATCACGGTCGCTATCGATCCCGCGCACAATGGAAATGTCGATCTTGATGTACCGGGGCGAGAGCTCCAGCAGGTTCAGCTCGTTGCTGTAGCCGCTGCCGTAGTCATCCAGCGCAAAGGAGCCGGAGAAGCCCGGAACGTTCCGCTTCCGTTCCAGACATGCGCGGTCCAGATCTTCCTGTTCGGTGATCTCCACCACCAGCCGCTTAAGCAGCTCGGGGTAGCGCTGAGCATATTCCTCCACATCCTCAACCGTCAGGCTCACATTGGCGATGGAGTTGATGAAGAGCAGGGCATCGCTCTGGAGCAGGCCCTGTGCCTGCATGCGCTGGAAGATCTCGCTGGAATGGAACACAGTGATCCGCTCGATCTCATACAGGCGGCCCGTCTCATGGGCCAGCTGCATGACCTGAGCGGGGGAGTGCAGGGTAGGCAGATCGACCCGCATGAGGGCCTCGTAGGCTGCGACCCGGCCGCTGCGGGCAGAGTAGATGGGCTGGAAGTGGTAGGACACCAGCTCCTCCTGCAGCAGGAGCTCAAAGTCCTGCTGGGTCTGGGTGGCGTATGCCTCCTGATGGTAGCTGCCGATATCAAAATCACACATGCGGCCCTTGTGGGAATGCTTGACCTGATACATGGCAAAGTCGGCATATTTTTTCAGGGTGAGCAGGTCGTGGCCGTCCGTGGGGTACCAGGCAATGCCGCCCGAGATGCTGATGTGCAGCTGCCTGCCGTTGGGCAGGATGGACACGCTGCGCTGCAGGGCAGCACTCAGCAGCTCCAGCTGGGCGCGGAGCTGTGCCTGATCCCGGTAGCCATAGAAGAAGATCAGGAATTCATCGCCCGAAAGGCGGGAGCAGATGGTGTTGGCGGGCGTGTTGGCCGCAAAGCACTGGCCGGTCTGGCGGATGTACTGGTCGCCCCAGTCATGGCCGTAGGTGTCGTTGATCTGCTTGAGGTTGTCCAGATCCATCATCAGCAGGGCGGCACAGCCCAGCTTTTCGGGCTGCTGGAACAGCGCGTCACAGGCGCGGTCAAAGGCACGGCGGCGGTACAGGCCGGTCAGGGTGTCGTAATCGCGCTCGTGCTCAATGCGCTGCTGCTCCAGCACCGTGGTGGTCATATCCTCAGCAAGACCCACCTCGGAGGCACTTTCACCCATGATATGGGTGATGCGCAGGGTGATGTAGTGGGTGCTGCCGTCGGGCTGGGGGATGGCAAAGACCTTGTTGTTGGCCGGGGACAGGCGGTAGAACCACCGCTGCTCCAGTGTGCCCATCAGGGCGCGGAAAGCCTTTGGCGTGAGCGGATCTGGCTGCTCCTGTGCAAGGCCCAACATGGAGAAGAAGTTGTCGGTCACATAAACGCTGTCATCGCGCAGCTCATAGCCGCCCAGCTCCGCGCTGGCCAATTTCATAATGCGCAAAAAGCGGGTGGAGGAGTCCAGCACGTCTTTGCTCAGCTGGGTGAAGGCGGAGGAGAATTGATCCAGCTCCCGGATGCCGGTGGTGGAAAGATGCGGGATGGCGGAGGAATCCGCTTCGGCAGCGGCTACCTCAGCCGAGAGCTTGGCAACAGGCCGGGCCAGCCGCCTGCTGATCAGCCAGCTGCAAACAAAGCCGACGGCCAGCGTGATCAGCATGATGAAGGAGAACAGCTGCTGCAGCCGCTGGGCGAAAGCAAAGAGCTGCACCGCGGGAACGGAGCCCACGAGAAGCCAGTGCTTGCCCGAGAAAGGGGCGTTCCGGCTGTAGAGGTTCAAGGGGGAGACCGAAGCAATGTAGAGGGCATTGCTGAAGAGGTAGCGGTGGGTATGGGCACTGTGGAGGCGCAGCGTAAGGCTTTCGTCCGCAGAACCCGGCTGCCCGTCGCAGTGGGAACGGAGCACCGGACGCAGCTGCAGTTCAGAGGCAGAGAGCTCCTCCGTATCGGTCACGGCAAGGAAATAGGTGCCGTTGTTCTGCAGCTCAGAGCAGGGCAGGTTCTCCCACAGGTAGTCGGCCAGCAGTTCCACGCCGATCACGCCGTAAACGGTGCCGTCCGGCAGGATCAGGGGCTGGCTGTAGGCAATGGCCTCGTGGGTGTCCCCGGGCACCAGATAGGATTGTGAGGTCCAGTGGCCATAATCGGAGGCGGCAAGGCTGGCTCCGTCTTTATAGGCGGCCTGGAAAGGGGGATAAAGGAAGCCCCGGTTTCCCAGTGCCCGGTAGCGGATGGTGGGGGACCAGCTGTTGTCCGTGGCAATGGAGAGGGACTGCACCAGCTGGGCCGGTGCCCGCACAAAGGTCAGGTCGGCGTTGCGCTGGGAGGGAGCGGCATCCGGGTCAAGATCCCGCAGGTAGATGGCGGGCATGAGGCTGTCCTGCTTCCGCTTGTCCAGATCATGGGTGTTCAGGATAAGGAACACGCCGGTCACCGACTTAATGCGCAGGGTGTTGATAAGCTCCGGCGCGGTGGCTTCCAGCAGGGGATAGGCCGCGTCGCTGCTGCTGTCCAGCGTGTTCAGGCTGATCTCTCCCTCGTCCAGAAGCTGCTGGGTCAGGCCATTGATGGCATCGGAAAGGCTGGTCAGCTCCTGTGCATCGTGGAAGATGGACTGAAGATACCGGCTGCGGTTGTCCACCTGCATGGCAAGGATATCCTCGGCGTTCTGGTTCAGCTGGGGGCCAAGCCGGGTGGCGTGGACGGCAAAGGTCAACAGCAGGAACTCCACCGCCAGCACAGCCAGCAGGGAGAAAAGGATGGTGCCGAAGATAGAATGGCCCGTCTGAGGGGCCTTCTGGCTGTGCGGCTTGTGGTTCTGCATCTGAGGGTCTCTCCTTTTGTGGTTGTTCCAAGGGCATCTCAGCCCGCAAAGGCGCTGAGAGCGGCCAGAGTCTGGTCGTACCAGGCATCAAAATAAGCATCGGTCAGGAACTCGGCTTCGGCTTCCTCGGGGGTCTGCCCGGCAGCCAGCCGCTCCAGCACCGTGGCACGGTCGGCGGTGACAAGGTCCTCCAGCGCGTACTGCAGGGTATTGCGGGCGCGCAGGGCAGCCGGGAAGGCATGGGTGGTGTAGAGCTTGCTGCGATCGATGGCATCAATGGACAGGCTCAGCACCTTGTGGATACTCTCGGAGACCGTCAGGCCGCTGTTCTCAAGGGCAGATATGCTGTTGGCGGCATAGGTCACGGGCATATAGCCGGACTGCACCGAGAACTGCAGGTTGTTTTCCGGCTGGGTGAACCATTTCAGGAAGGCAACGCAGGCGCTGATCTCGTCCTCGGTGCCCGGGATGACTACCATGCCGGCCCCCTGCTGGACGGCCACCGGCTCACAGCCTGCAAAGCTGGGGCAGGGCAGCGCGGCCATCTCGATGCCGTGGCTCTCGGTGTCGCTGGTCAGCACCTGGGTGGGGAAGAAGGAAGCGCTGGAGGAGGAACCGACATAGGCCAGCAGGCTGCCGATCTTGATATCGTCGCTGCGGAACTTGCCGCTGGCACTGCACCAGCCCTTGATGTAGGGGACATAGTAGTTATCCCACAGCCTGCGGAGGGTCGGCTTGTCAAAGTGCAGGGTCATCACGCCGTTCTCGGCATCAAAAATGGTCGTACCCAGTTCCTGTGCGCCGCAGAGCAGGTAATTGGTCAGCGCGTCGCGGCCATACAGGGCCTTGCCGTCGTTGGGCGCAGCCGTCTGGGCATCGGTCCAGTCGTAGTATTTGTGTGCGGCCTCGTTCAGCCCCTCTACGGTGGAAAGATCCGCATAGGTCACGCCCGTGGCCTCGGCAAAGGGGACAAAGTCGGTGACGTTCAGGTAGAGCAGCTCAGTGGATTTTGCTATGGGAAAGACCTTGAGCTCCCCGTTGTTCATCAGGTCACCCTCCTCGAGAAAACCGGCGATATAGGCAGACTTCTCTTTTTCGGTCAGGTAGGGGCTCAGGTCAACGGCAAGGCCCATCTGATCCAGCGTAAAGGCGGTGTCTGCGTAGGAGGAGACGATGTTGGGCAGCTTCTCGGCACCCACCTTGCCCTCGGCGGCGGCCAGCACGCTGGTCTCCAGGTCGTTCACGCTGCCCTGACTGGAGCTTTCGACCCGGATGTTCTTCTCTTTGCCCACGGTGGAGTTGAACTGCTCCACCAGCTGGTTGAAGCATTCCAGCTGATCGCCGTTATAGTAGGTCCAGATCGTGATGGTGGTGGGCAGCTTGCTTCGGCCGCAGGCAGTGCCGCCCAGCGCCACGGCGGCGCACAGCAGCAGACTGACGGCAGAACGAAGGATTCGTTTCATTGACTTATCTCTCCCATTCCGACAAAACGGCTCACGGAAAAGCGGCGCGTCCTGTCGTTTCTGAAATGATACCAGACGAAAACATTGTAACACTTTTTCGGGGCGGGGGCTACTGATTTTTGAAAAAACACCCGAAAGCAGACGAAAAAAGAAAGAATCTCTGGCCTGCGCTTCCATTTTTCGTAAAGTCCGGATATAATACAAGCATAAAATACAACAAAAAGAATGGGAGAGCTTATGGCACAGAAGAAGGACGAGGGCCTGAACGGCAACGAAAAGATCGAACAGGCGGTCTGCCAGTTACAGCAGGAGCCCACACAGGAGCAGCTGGCGCATACCCTGACCGTGATTCGGCGGAGGATGCGGGAAAACGGACAGGTCGTGGTGGCGGTGGAACCGAACCCGGCCAGTGAGCAGATGCAGCTGCGGGTCCTCCGCACGGCCGATGGGGCCAGCTGGTGGTATGCCTTTACCAGCTTTGAAGAGGAGATGAAGGGTGCGGAAGCGGTGCAGTCCACCTTTCTGGTGGAGTTTGAAAAGCTGTTGGATGCCGCACTGCAGGTGCCGGAGATCCAGGGCATCATTCTGAACCCCTGGAACCGCACCATCCAGCTGGACAAGACCCTGCTCCGGATCATCAAGGGATAAGCAAGAAAGGGCCCGCCTGCCGCATTTTGGTGCGCGCAGACGGGCCCTTTTTATATGGTAAAGGAAGAAGGAGAATGGCAGATCAGGCTGCGTCGGTGCGGTCCTTCTTGAGCAGGCTCAGGATCACGGCACCCACCACGCTGCCAGCGGCCAGAGCCACGCAGTAGAGCAGGGCATGATCGACCACGGGGAACACGAAGATGCCGCCGTGGGGAGCGCGCAGGGCGCAGCCAAAGGTCATGGAGAGGGCACCGGCCAGCGCGGCACCGGCCACACAGCTGGGCAGGACGCGCAGCGGGTCGGCGGCGGCGTAGGGAATGGCACCCTCGGTGACGAAGCACAGGCCCATGACGTAGTTCACGATGCCGTTGCGGCGCTCGTCGGGGGTCCACTTCTTGGGGCAGAAGGTGGTGGAGAGGGCAATCGCGATGGGAGGAACCATGCCGCCCACCATGACAGCGGCCATGACCTCGTAGTTGCCGGAGGCCAGTGCGGCAGTGCCAAAGACGTAGGCAGCCTTGTTGAAGGGGCCGCCCATGTCAATACTCATCATACCGGCAACGATGGCACCCAGCAGGACTTTGGAGGTGCCGCCCATGGCGTTGAGACAGTTGGTCATGGCGGTGTTGATCATGCCCATGACCGGGTTGATGCCGCACATCACGGCACCGATGATGAGGATGCCGCCCAGCGGGTAGATCAGCATGGGGCGGATGCCGTTCAGGCTGGCGGGGAGCTTTTCGGTGATCTTTTTCAGGAACTCGACCACATAACCGGCCACGAAACCGGCCAGCAGAGCGGCCAGAAAACCGCCGGAGATGCCGGTGGTCTCACCGTTGGCAAGGCCTGCAAAGTTGGTGCCGTTCATGGCCAGCACGCCGCCCGCAAAGCCCACGGCCAGGCCGGGACGGTCTGCGATGGACATGGCGATGAAGCCTGCCAGAATGGGAAGCATGTAGCCAAAGGCGGCGCTGCCCACCGTCTTGAAGAAGGCGGCGATGGGGGTGTTCATGCCGAAGTTGGAGGGGTCGATGGTGTAATCGTCCAGCAGGAAGGCCAGCGCGATCATAATGCCGCCGCCCACCACAAAGGGCAGCATGTGGGACACGCCGTTCATCAGGTCTTTGTACACCTTGCGGCCAAAGCTGTCGCCGGAGGTCTCCTCCTCGGCAGCGGCAGCACCGCCCTTGGCGTGATACACGGGAACTTCGCCGTGAGCCACCTTTTTCAGCAGCTCCTCGGGCTTGTGGATGCCGTCATCCACCCGGGCAAACAGCACGGGCTTGCCGTCAAAGCGGGCGGTCTCCACATTCTTGTCTGCTGCCACAATGATACCGTCGCAGGCTGCGATCTCGGCGCGGGTCAGCACGTTCTTGGCACCATCGGAGCCGTTGGTCTCCACCTTGGTGGGCAGGTCCAGCTTGTCACCGGCCTTGGCCAGCGCCTCGGCGGCCATGTAGGTGTGGGCAATGCCGTTGGGGCAGGCGGTCACGGCCAGAATGCGGTAGCCGCTCTGGGGGATGGCCTGCTGGGTGAAGCTCTCCTCACCGAACTGGGCCTCCTCCTGTGCGTCGATGATGGCAAGGAATTCGGCGGGGGTCTTGGCGGCCTTCAGTTTTTCCACAAAGTCCTCGTTCATCAGCATCTGCATCATGCGGGCCAGCATATCCACATGCAGGCTACCGTTTTCGGGGGCTGCAATGGCAAAGAGCAGGTCGGTCTTGCCGTCATCCTCGGCGTTGTACTGCACCGGGGTGCTCAGGCGCAGGGCGGCCAGGCTGGGCCGGGTGACCACATTCGTCTTGGCGTGGGGAACGGTGATGCCGTTGTCCACGTAGGTGGAAGCCTCATCCTCCCGGGCGTAGAGCGCCTTCTTGTAGGCTTCTGTGTCGGTGATGTTGCCGTGGGTGGCCTGCAGTTCTACCAGCCGGGAGAGGATCTCGTCCCGGTTGGAGGCCGCAGAATCCAGCTCGATGGACTTTGCGGTGAATAATTCCGTAATGCGCATAAGGGTTCTCCTTTCTATCGTAGCGTCCTCACCCTCTCAGGCCGCTTCGCGTCCAGCTCTCCCAAAGGGAGAGCCCTTGGCAAAACCATCAACATAGCAATGACTGTCAAGACCTCCCACTTTGGGGGAGGTGGCATTGCGTCAGCAATGACGGAGAGGGTGAGCTGTCTTAAATTTGACCAAACAATTCTTCGATCTTTTCTTTCGTTGCCAGCCCAAGGCTGAACGCGGTGGCACTGCCGCAGGCGGTGCCCAGCCTGAGGGCCTGCTCATAGCTGCCGCTTTGCAGATAACCTGCCACAAAACCGGCCACCATGCTGTCGCCTGCGCCCACGCTGTTCACAACCTTGCCCTTGGGGCAGCCGATGCGGTGCACCTCGCCGTGCTCATCCACCAGCAGGGCGCCGTTTCCGGCCATGCTCACCAGTACGTTCCGGGCACCTTTTTCCTGCAGGGCGCGGGCGGCGGCGGTGATCTCTTCGTCCGTTTTCAGCTCCCGGCCCACGATCTCGCCCAGCTCGTGATTGTTGGGCTTGATCAGGAAGGGGTGATAGGGGAGGACGTTGACCAGCAGATCTTGGGTGGCATCCACCACGGCCCGCACGCCGTGGCCCTCCAGCCCTGCCAGCAGCCGCTCGTAGGTGCTCTGGGAAAGGCTCTTGGGGATGCTGCCTGCCAGAACGAGGATGTCGTCAGGCTGCAGGGTGTCCAGCTGGGCTTCCAGCTGCTGCATGGCACTTTCCGGGATGCTGGGGCCTGCGCCGTTCAGCTCAGTCTCGGTGCCTGCCTTGATCTTGACGTTGATGCGGGTCATGCCCTCGGCCAGATGGATGAAATCGGTTCGGAGCCCCTGCGCGGCTAGACCACGCTCCAGCCAGGCACCGGTCTCACCGGCCACAAAGCCCAGAGCCACGCTCTCACAGCCCAGCTCCCGGAGCACGCCGGAAACATTGATGCCCTTGCCGCCCAGCACGCAGTCCTCCCCGGCGGCGCGATTCACTTCGCCCACCTCAAGGGGCCTGTCGAGACGGACCACATAATCGATGGCAGGATTGAATGTAACAGTGTAGATCATACCTCGGTCTCCTTTATCAGAGTGTATTGCCGGTATTTGGGGTTGGGGCACCGGTTCGTCAGGATGGCACCGCTGTGCAGATCACAGATGACGGCGGGGTAGACCTGCGCGAATTTGGTGTCGTCCACCAGGAACCACGCCTCCCGCGCCCGGTGGAGAGCCGCAGCCTTGACGGCGGCCTCCTCGGGGTCTGGGGTGGTGAAGCCGGAACCCAGCGCCACGCCATTGGCCCCCATGAAGGCTTTGGTGAAATTGTACTGCTGGATGGCAGTCAGCGCAGCCGCCCCGATGATGGCCTCGGTCTGGGGCCGCAGCAGCCCGCCGGGCAGGAACACCCGGCAGCCTTTCTGGGCCAGCAGGCGGGCGTGGGCCACGCCGTTGGTCACATAGCTGGCGTTCAGGGCCGGGCCGCTCAGCGCCCGTGCCAGAGCCAGCGTGCTGGAGCCTGCATCCAGATAGATGAAATCTTCCGGCAGGATCAGTTCTGCCGCCGCCTGGGCGATGCTCTGCTTCTGACTGACCGCCAGCTCTTCCTTGGTGGCCATGGTGGGCTCGTCGGTGCGGAAGGGGCTGTCCGGCAGGGTGGCCCCGCCGTGCACCTTGTTCAGTTTGCCCTGCTTGTCCAGCTCGTTCAGGTCGCGCCGGATGGTGGACTCGCTGGCGCTCAGCGCCTCGCACAGCTCCTGCACGGTGGCAGTG
Organism: Faecalibacterium sp. DFI.5.82; assembly: GCF_029076575.1. Lineage (NCBI taxonomy): Bacteria > Bacillati > Bacillota > Clostridia > Eubacteriales > Oscillospiraceae > Faecalibacterium > Faecalibacterium sp. DFI.5.82. The sequence goes on along the minus strand of NZ_JARFIS010000002.1, from coordinate 89,113 downwards.
CGCTGGCGGGCCAGCAGGTCAAGGATGAGGGCGAAGCGTTCTTCTGCCAACATGAGGAAAGGTCACTCCTTTGATGTTTTGTGATTGAACTTGAAGCTTTATGAAGCTTCCTGTCCTTATTATAGCAAGATTTCAGTCAAAATCAATCACAATGCGCCAGAAATAGCCGACAAAAATCACCTCGGAAAATTGAGCAGGTTGCACAACAACTGGGATACATTTGGCAAACGGCAGCAAGTGTGCTATGATATAAGAAAAATGCAGGAGGAACGCTATGACAAAGCCCAAGATCATCTTTTTTGACATCGACGGCACACTGGTGCCGCTCAAGGAGGGCATCCGCCCCAGAACGGTGGAGGCGCTGCAAAAACTGCGGCAGAACGGCATCAAGCTCTGCATCGCCACCGGCCGCGCTCCCATGGAAGTGCCGAAGTTCGAAGGGGTCACTTTCGATGCGTTCCTGACCTACAACGGCTCCTATTGCTTCACGCCGGAGCGCGATGTTTTCAAAAATCTCATCCCGAAAGCGGACATTGCCCTGCTCCGCCGGAACGCCGAAGCGTTGGGGCGGCCCATGGCGTTGGCCACCAAGGACCGGCTGGCCGCTAACGGCTCCGACCCTGATCTGGCGGAGTATTTTGCCATCGGCGGGGTCGAGCTGGTGATCGCCGACGATTTTGATGCTATGGCGCAGGGCGAGATCTTTCAGGTGCTGATGAGTGGCAGGGAAGCGGAGTACCCAGCCATCCTGAAGGATGTGGAGAACGCGAAGATCGCCGCATGGTGGGACCGCGCCGTGGATATCATCCCGGCCAGCGGCGGCAAGGGCATCGCCGTGGAAAAGATGCTGGAATTCTACGGCATCGACAAGTCCGACAGCATGGCCTTCGGTGACGGCAACAACGATATCGAAATGTTCAGAGCCGTCGGCACCGGCATCGCTATGGCCAACGCCTCTGCCCGGCTGCAAGCCGCCGCCACCGCCCATTGCCGCGATGTGAAGGAAGACGGCATCTATTGGTATTGTGTAGAAAACGGCCTGATATGAAGAGAAAAAGCCGGTGCACTTTCTTGGCGCACCGGCTTTTTTCTATAGGGGAAACTTACTGATTCTGAATGTACTCGTCCATGGCCTTGGCGGCTGCCTTACCGGCACCCATGGCCTTGATGACGGTGGCGGCACCGGTCACGGCATCGCCGCCGGCGTACACGCCCTCACGGCTGGTCTTGCCCTCGTCGCCCTCGGTGACGATGCAGCCGTGCTTGTTGGTCTCCAGACCAGGAGTGGTGGAGCGGATCAGGGGGTTGGGGCTGGTGCCCAGGCTCATGATCACGGTATCCACATCCAGCTCAAACTCGCTGCCCTTCTTTTCAATGGGACGGCGGCGGCCGGAAGCATCGGGCTCGCCCAGCTCCATCTCAATGCAGGTGATGGACTTGACGAAGCCTTCGTCGTTGGCGTGGATCTCCACGGGGTTGCACAGGGTCTTGAAGATGATGCCTTCTTCCTCAGCGTGCTCGACCTCCTCCTTACGGGCAGGCAGCTCGGCCATGCCGCGGCGGTAGACGATGTACACGGTCTCGGCACCCAGACGCAGGGCGCTGCGGGCAGCATCCATGGCCACGTTGCCGCCGCCCACAACGGCCACCTTTTTGCCAGTGCGGATGGGGGTCTTGCTGGTGGGCAGGTAGGCCTTCATCAGGTTGGAGCGGGTCAGGAACTCGTTGGCAGAGTACACACCCTTCAGGCTCTCGCCGGGGATGCCCATGAAGCGGGGCAGACCGGCACCGGAGCCAACGAACACGGCCTCGTAGCCGTACTCGCCCATCAGCTCGTCGATGGTCAGCACCTTGCCGATGACCATGTTGCACTCAAAATCCACGCCCATCTTCTTCAGGCCGTCGATCTCCTGCTGCACGATGGCCTTGGGCAGACGGAACTCGGGGATGCCGTACATCAGCACGCCGCCGGCTACATGCAGGGCCTCGTAGACGGTGACCTTATAGCCCAGCTTGGCCAGATCGCCTGCGGCGGTCAGACCGGCAGGGCCTGCACCGATGATGGCGACCTTGTGGCCGTTCCATGCGGGCACGATGGGGGCGGTGTGGACATTTTCACGGTGCCAGTCGGCCACAAAGCGCTCCAGGCGGCCGATGCCCACGGGCTCGTTCTTGATGCCGCGGGTGCACTTGCCCTCGCACTGGCTCTCCTGGGGGCAGACACGGCCGCAGACGGCGGGCAGGGAAGAGGAGCGGGCAATGACCTGATAGGCGGCTTCAAAGTCGCCCTCGGCCACATGACCGATGAACTCGGGGATATCGATGCCCACGGGGCAGCCGGTCTGGCAGGGCTTGTTCTTGCAGTGGATGCAGCGCTTGGCCTCGTTCACGGCCATCTCTTCGGTATAGCCCAGTGCAACTTCCTCAAAGTTCTTGTTGCGGACGTTGGGGTCCTGGGTGGGCATGGGGCACTTTTTGGGATCCATATTGAAAGCCATCTTACTTTGCCTCCTCAGTCTTGAACAGATTGCAGGCCTTCTCGCGGGCCTTTGCCTCAAAGGGGCGGTACATGGTGCCGCGGGCCATGGCTTCGTCGAAATCGACGAGGTCACCGTCAAAGTCGGGGCCGTCCACGCAGGCAAACTTGGTCTCGCCGCCCACGGTCAGGCGGCAGCCGCCGCACATGCCGGTGCCGTCGATCATAATGGGGTTCATGGAGACGATGCTCTTCAGCCCGTGCTTCTGGCAGGTCTTGACGACGAATTTCATCATGATCAGCGGGCCGATGGTGATGACCAGATCATACTGGTTGCCAGCGGCTACCAGCTCGTCCAGAGCGGCAGTGACCACACCCTTGGTGCCGTAGCTGCCGTCATCGGTCATAATGCGCAGCTCGTCACTGCAGGCGTTGAACTCGTCCTCGAGGATGAGCAGATCCTTATTGCGGAAGCCGATGACGCTGTGGACGGTGCAGCCCTGGTCATGCAGCTCCTTGGCAATGGGCAGGGCGATGGCGCAGCCCACGCCGCCGCCGACAACACAGACCTTTTTCAGGCCCTCGGTCTCGGTGGCGCGGCCCAAGGGGCCCACAAAGTCATGGACGCTGTCGCCTGCGTTCAGGCTGTTCAGCTCCATGGTGGTGCCGCCCACGATCTGGAAAATGATATCCACAGTGCCCTTTTCGCGGTCGTAACCGGCCACGGTCAGGGGGATGCGCTCGCTGTCCTCAAACGGGCGCACAATGATGAACTGGCCCGGCTTTGCCTTTTTGGCAATGAGCGGGGCTTCAATGACCATCTTTGTCACGGTGGGGTTCAGCGCGACCTTTTCAGTGATCTTGTACATTGCGGTTGCTCCTTTTTCTGGCAAAATCTTGGCACAAAAACACGTCTGCCCGCCCGCGCGGCATAGCAGACGTGTTTTTGTGCAACTTTTTGACAAGTTTATTATAACCTCTTTAAGAAGGGAACGCAACCGAATTTTCTTTGTGTCTGCCGCCGCAAAGCTGAAACATTTCGGTTTCGGCTTTGTTTTTGAAAAACAGGCGCAGACAGGCGTGTTTTGCAAAAAGTCTGATTTTTTGGAAATTTGTTGTTGACAAAGCCTGCGTTTTACGCTATAATAGCCAACGTCGCCGGGAGCGAAACCCCGGCAGACCACATGAAATGTGCGGCCGTAGCTCATCTGGTAGAGCGCCACCTTGCCAAGGTGGAGGTAGCGAGTTCGAGCCTCGTCGGCCGCTCCATTTTGTGGAAGTTTAGCTCAGCTGGGAGAGCATCTGCCTTACAAGCAGAGGGTCAGCGGTTCGAGCCCGTTAACTTCCACCATGTGGCCCGGTAGCTCAGTTGGTTAGAGCACCAGCCTGTCACGCTGGGGGTCGTCGGTTCGAGCCCGATCCGGGTCGCTGCTGCTTCTCTGGAAGCAGCTTATATGCCTCTGTAGCTCAGTCGGTAGAGCAGGGGACTGAAAATCCCCGTGTCATTGGTTCGATTCCGATCGGAGGCACTTTATATGCGGCCGTAGCTCATCTGGTAGAGCGCCACCTTGCCAAGGTGGAGGTAGCGAGTTCGAGCCTCGTCGGCCGCTCCAGACAAACAAGCCACTGCAAAACATGATTCGTCGTGTGATGCAGCGGCTTTTTTGTACGTTGAAAGCTTTTTTGGAATTGAAAAAGGAGGGAAAAACGCAGTGATATTCGGCAAGTACATCAACCGGTATTACCTCAAGCATGCTCCCGTGCTGCTGCTGGGCCTTGCCGCCCTGCTGACGGTGGATTACATCCAGCTTTTGATCCCCCAGCTCTACCGGCTGGTCATCAACGGAGTGAACCTTGGCCAGGTGGTGGTGAACGGTGAGACGCTGCTCTTTACCAAAGAGGTGCTGCTGCAGCACATCTGCCTGCCCATGATCTGGATCGTGGTGCTGATGGTCATTGGGCGCTTTTTGTGGCGCATCTGTTTCTTCGGCTCGGCGGTGCGGGTCGCGGCAGACCTGCGGGAGCGGATGTTCGACCACAGCCGCAGGCTGTCCCAGCAGTACTATCAGGTGAACAAGGTCGGCAACCTGATGAGCCTGTACACCAACGACCTGGACACCATTCAGGAGTGCTTCGGCGACGGCGTGCTGATGTTCTTCGACGCGCTGACCCTGGGTCTGCTGGCTCTTTATAAGATGTGGACCATGGACGTGCGGCTGACCCTGCTGGCCCTGATCCCGGCCCTGATCATGTTTGCCATCGGCACCCAGATGAGCAAGGTGATGACCCGGCGCTGGGAGGAGCGGCAGGAGGCCTTCTCCGGCCTTTCCGATTTCGCGCAGGAGAACTTTTCCGGCATTGCGGTCATCAAGGCCTTTGTCAAGGAGTACAAGGAACTGCAGGCCTTCCGGAAGCTGAACAAGGAAAACGAGGAGATCAACGTGACCTACACGAAGATCGCCACCCTGCTGGAGGTGCTGGTGACCCTGTTCGTGGAGTCCGTGGTCTGCATCATTCTGGGTTACGGCGGTTATCTGGTCTATCAGGGCCGGTTCAACGCCGGCCAGCTGGTGGAGTACATCGGCTACTTTGAGGCCATCGTCTGGCCCATCATGGCTGTGTCCATGCTGATCGAAAAGACCAGCCGCGGCAAGGCCTCCCTGAACCGCATCACCGAGCTGCTGGATGCCCCCATCGACGTGGCTGACCGCCCCGGCGTGGCCGACCTGACCGACCCCAAAGGCGGCATCGAGTTCCGCCACCTGAACTTCCGCTACCCGGACGGCGAGTACGATGTGCTGCGGGATATCTCCTTTACCATTGCGCCCGGCGAGAGTGTGGGCATCGTGGGCAAGACCGGTGCGGGCAAGACCGCCCTGGTGGACCTGCTGCTGCGCACCTATAATGTGCCGGACGGAACCCTGTTCGTGGACGGCAGGGATGTGAACAGCCTTTCCATCCACTCGGTGCGCAATGCATGTGCCTACGTTCCGCAGGATAATTTCCTGTTCTCGGACACCATCGCCCACAACATTGCCTTTGGTGTGGACGATGCCACCCCGGAGGACATCGAGCGGGCGGCAAGCATGGCCGATGTGAGGGATAATATCGTGGATTTCAAGGACGGCTACGAGACCGTTCTGGGCGAGCGTGGCGTGACGGTGTCCGGCGGCCAGAAGCAGCGCATCTCCATCGCCCGCGCCCTGCTCAAGGACGCGCCCATCCTGATCCTGGATGACTCCGTCTCGGCGGTGGATACCAGCACCGAGAAGATCATCCTCGATAACCTCAAGAACAGCCGGGCAGGCAAGACCACCCTGCTCATTGCCCACCGCATTTCCACGGTGGAGCGGCTGGATAAGATCATCTTCCTCAACGAGGGCCGGGTGGAAGCCGTCGGCCCCCACGACCAGCTGTATGCTTCCTGCCCGGAGTACCGCCGGATGGTCGATCTGCAGCGGCTGGAGGATGAGACGAAGGGAGGCGAAAACGCATGATGCATCTGAATCCGTTGGTTCTGGTGGGCGCTGTCATCGGCGTGATCACCGCCCTGCTGGTGGCAGCTTATGCCGCCGCCAAGGACAAAAAGACCGCTATGGGCTTTGAGCGCAACATGGAGGACGGCGAGATCATGCGCCGCCTTGCCCGCTATGCCCGGCCCTACCTGAGCAAATTCCTCATCGTGGGCCTGCTGATGCTCTTCTCCATTGCCTACGATATCATTTCACCCCTCATCGTGGGCCGCATCGAGGAGCTGGTGGCCGGGGAGTTTGAACTCCGCACCCTCTTCCTGGGCGTGTCAGTGTATGCAGGCGTGCTGGTGTTCTCCATGGGCAGCACCTACCTGCAGGCCGTGATCCTGCAGCGGGTGGGTCAGCGCATCATCTCCGATCTGCGCGAGGATCTGTTCAGCCACATTGAATCTTTGGCACACGAGCAGCTCAACGAGATCCCCGTGGGCAAGCTGGTCACCCGTGTGACCAACGATACCAACGCCATCTCCATGATGTTCACAAACCTCTTGGTCCAGCTGACCAAGAACAGCTTTGTCATTCTGGGCATTCTGGTGGCCATGCTCTGCCTGAACTACGAGCTGACGTTGATGGTGCTCTGCTTTGTGCCCTTCATCGTGATCTTCACGGTCATCTTCCGCAAGTTCTCCCGCCGCGCCAACCGCAAGCTCAAGAACGCGACCACCGATATCAATACCTATCTGTCCGAAAACCTGTCCGGCATCAAGGTCACCCAGATCTTTGGCCGGGAGGACGAGAAGATGGAGGACTTCCGCCAGAAGAGCCAGAAGCTGGCCCGGGCCAATCAGGAGCAGATCTTCGTGTTCAGCGTGTTCCGTCCGCTGGTGTATATGCTCTATGTCAGCTCGATCCTGTGCCTGTTCTATCTGGGCGGCATGGGTCACCTGAACAATGTCAGCTTTCTGGGGCAGACCATTTCCAGCGGCACCATCGTCACCTTTTATATGTACATCTCCAAGTTCTTTACCCCCATCCAGAACCTGGCCGAACAGTTCAACTGGCTGCAGTCGGCGCTGGCATCGGCAGAAAAGGTGTTCTCCATCATGGACATCCAGCCCAAGATGCAGGATGCCCCCGATGCCATTGAGCTGAACGAGGTGAAGGGCGAGATCGAGTTCCGGGACGTGTGGTTCAGCTACGTTCCCGGCGAGTGGGTGCTGCAGGGCGTTTCCTTCCATGTGGATGCCCGCCAGACGGTGGCCTTTGTGGGTTCCACCGGCTCCGGCAAGAGCACCATCCTCTCCCTGATCTGCCGGAACTACGAGTTCCAGAAGGGCCAGATCCTGATCGACGGCATCGACATCCGCAAGATCAAGATCTCCTCCCTGCGCAGGCACTTCGGCCAGATGCTGCAGGACGTGTTCCTGTTCTCGGGTACCATCCGTTCTAACATCGTTCTGCGGGAAGAGGGCATCCCCGACAGCGAGATCATGGAGGTCTGCCGCTACGTCAACGCCGACAAGTTCATCAACAAGCTGGATCACGGGCTGGACGAAGAGGTGCGTGAGCGCGGCAACAACTTCTCCGCCGGGCAGCGGCAGCTGCTCAGCTTTGCCCGCACCATCATCCACAAGCCCAGCGTGATGATCCTGGACGAGGCTACCGCCAACATCGACACCGAGACGGAGCTGCTGATTCAGGATTCGCTGGAAAAGATGCGCACCGTGGGCACCATGCTCATTGTGGCCCACCGGCTGTCCACCATCCAGCATGCGGACAACATCATCGTGCTGTCCCACGGTAAAATTCTGGAGCAGGGCACCCACCAGCAGCTGCTGGCCCGGCATGGCCGCTACTACCAGCTGTACACCCTGCAATACCACAAGGCGCAGCTGAACGCAGCTGAATAAGCGCAGACAGAAAGGCCGCTGACCTGAGATGGGTCAGCGGCCTTTTCCGTCTGCACCAGGGGTGGAGTCGTCCTCTTCCGGATCGTTGAGGGAACGCAATTAACACTTGCAAAACAGGTGCATCGCTCGTATAATAGAATATGGTAAAATAATAAAAAAGAGAAATGGAAAGGAGGGGCCACAGGATGCAGTGGATCGATGCGCTCGGCTATGAAGAAGTGATGACCTTTCTGCGCAGTACACCGGCGAACCTCTTTTTCAAGGATACGGAATGCCGTTATCTTTTTATTTCGGACGTTAGGACTTTCTTCCCCTACGGAGAAGGGCAGGAAGAGGATGTGCTGGGCAAGACAGATCTGGAGATCTGGGGTAACGAGGAACAGGCCCGTTTTTATTATGAGCAGGACCAGAAGGTGCTTGCCACTGGCAAGGGAACCAGCTTTATCACCGAGGTGCCCCGGAAGGATGGGACGGCATACTATCAGATCAAAAAGAACCCCGTTGTGCTGGAGGGAAAGATCATCGGCATCGTGGGGCTTATTGGTGATATCACCGAACGGGTGCGGCTGGAAAAACAGGCCGAGAACTGGGCCGTCCACGATGACCTGACAGGTCTGTATAACCGCAACTACCTGAAGGTAAAGGGCGCCGAGCAGCTGAAGGAAGCCGTCATGCCCGTCACGATCATTATGGGCGATTGTAACTACCTGAAGCGTGTGAATGATGCCTACGGACACGAGTACGGCGACCTGCTGCTCAAGCGGGTGGGCCGGGTGATCCGGGAAAACCTGCCGCCGGAGAGCGTGGCCCTGCGGATGGGCGGCGATGAATTCCTCATTGCCTGCAGCCATTTTTCTGCAGAAGAGGCCGAACAGCTGATCGAGAGGCTGCACAAGGAGCTGGCCCGCCAGAGCGACGACCGCCTCAAGCTGGATGTTGCCTTTGGATACCACACCGTGACAGAAGGCCCCTTTGATTATACCGCAGTCTACCATGCTGCCGACCGGGATATGTACCGGAACAAGCGCAAAAACCGCTGATCATACGGACGAAAAAACAGCCTCAGCCCGATTTCCCAAGGGCTGAGGCTGTTTTGGTGATCTGTTACATCAGGGCGGTGAGCACCAGCGCGCAGAGAGAGAAAAACGCCATCTGCGGCGGCTTACAGGATCACATTTTTGATGAGCAGGGAAACGCTGCCGTCCGGATCGTGGAGGAATTCCAGCTCGGAATCGGAGTTCAGCAGCTCGGTGGGGATCTTGACCTCGATGCCGTTGGCGGTGCGGATGCTCCGGCTCTCCATCCGGCGGATGCGGGCAGGGGTCACGGTGACAGGAGCAGCGGCCTCTTCCAGCACCTCGCTCTTTTCCACATAGTCATCAAAGGGCACAGCGGCCAGTGGGTATTCCTCGGCCAGCTGCTGGCGCACCTGTTCCACCGATACCTGATTGTCGTTGTCGGCAGCCTGGTTGGCAATGAGCATGGCCACCTGCGCGTCGGCATGGGGCTCGTCCTCATAGGCATCCTTCACAGCCTGTGCGGCGGCCTCCTGAATGGCCTGCAGCTTCTTTTTCTCGGGCTCGGCCTGGGTATACTGGAACACAACAGAGGAGAGGTAGAACTCCTTGTGGCCGTCGATGTCGTATTTCTTTTCCAGCAGGCGCATGGAGTAGTCCGTCAAGTTGACGAGCGCACCCTCCTCCACCTTGCCGCTCTGGGTGGGCAGGCAGGCCCGCTGCTGGATGATGGAGTTGACCGGGGCACCTTCCACGGTCTCGGTGTAGTGGGTGTAGCCGTTTTTATAGTTCAGCTTGAGGATGCCCAACCAGGGCGCGCCGTCCCGGGTGAAATCCACCACGGCCAGGTCCGCCCCGGGGATGGTGGTGTGGGCGTGCATGTAATCGAACAGCACCCCCGCAATGCGGCAGGACAGATCAATGAAATCCTGATTGTGTTCCAGCTCGTTCCGGAAAGCCGAATCCGGCAGGGGGCGGCACTGGCGGATCTCATCGCTGGCCAGCAGCTTTTCGATATGATTCTGTAAGTAGGCGGTCTTTTCGGCAGTCAGCTCCATGCCGCCGCCGCTGAGCACCGGCGCGTCCAGCGTGGTGTCCAGCACATGCAAAATTGCCTGATGGATGATGATCTCCATGGGTCAAAACCTCATTTCCCGGGTGATTGTGATGTTCCTGCCCAGTATAGCACATCCGGAACAAAAAGGCGAGAGGGAGCGCAAAGGCTTGTCAACTGCCGCCTGAGATGCTACAATGGGGCTGACCAAACATCCGGACAAGCCGAAAGGGGAGTGTGTTATGGAATTTCGGGACAAGCCGATGCAGAACCTCATCCGCATCAAGGAAAAGGAGATCTGCAAAAATGTGCAGGAGCTGCTGCTGGACGGTGAGCAGATCGTGGGGGCTTACAAGACCGTGCGCGATCAGGCCGTGTTCACCACCCACCGCATTTTTATGGTGGATATGCAGGGGATGACCGGTACCCGGCAGGAGATCTTTGTGCTGCCCTACCGCAAGATCCTGCATTACGGCATCAAGACGGCAGGCTTTGGCGACCCGCTGCAGACCTCAGAGCTGACGGTCTGCTTTGCGGATGAGCACGAGGCAAAGTTCGGCTTCATCGGGCAGGATGAGCTGCTGGCGGTGGCACGGGCCATCAGCCGGTGCATCCTGTAACAGAACAAACGTAAAACGCCCGTTCCGGCTTCTGACCCCGGAGCGGGCGTTTTACATTGCTGTAATATGCGAAAAAAGGAGAATGTCGAAGGGTCAGCAGGCGGCGCGCTCTCTGCGGCCGGCCTCGAGCATGTAGTGCAGGAAGCCGGTGACATCAGCAGGGTCGGTGACAGAGATGTCAAAGCCCTTGGAGGGAGCGTCCATCATCTGGAACAGCTCGGTGGCGGCGTTGTCCTTTTTCAGGTCACAGGTCTCGCCATTGGCCAGGTGCAGGAGCACACTGCCGCGGCTGGCGGCTACCTGCTGCATGAAACGGTCTTTATCAAGATACTGGATGCGAAGCATAAAAATACCTCCCACAAAGAAATGTTTTATTCTGGAAGAGTCCCCCGGGCCAGGCTGCCCGTGGGGAACGCTTCTCGGGAACCGGATCAAGCCGCGCCGGGGGTTGTTTTCCGCCCCCTGCGGTGTTATACTGTGCTTGCTGGTTCTGATGAAATAATACCACGAAACCGGCACGATAGATAGAACAAAAACACCCGATTTGTACAATAAAATCGGCATTGACAAAAAATATTCAAAGTATTGCGGAAAGGAATTGTTCAATATGGCGTTTCAGACAAGCTGTGTCTCTGCTGCCAATATCGTTACCGGGCTGACCTTCCAGCAGGATGTTGTGGCCGATGCCGAGGGGCGGGAAATGGTCCAGCATGGCAGCGCCCTGTTCCCCATTGCCTGCTACGCGGAGAACCTGAAAAGCTATTCGGTGGCCTGGCACTGGCACGAGGAGTTTGAGTACATACTGGCCATGAAAGGCCCCCTGACGGTGGACGTGAACAAGACCCGGGTGACCCTGCAGACGAATCAGGGCGTGTTCCTGAACTCCGGCATCCTCCACGCGGTGGAGCATGCGGAAAAAGGGGAGGCCCTGCTTCACTCGGGTGTGTTCCACCCCCGGCTGGTGGGTGGAATGGACACCATCTTCTGGCAGAAGCTCATCCGACCCATGCTCCAGCCGGATGCCCCGGCGTTTTTTCTGCTGGATGGGGCTGTGCCCTGGCAGGCGCAGGTGCTTGCCTGCCTGCGGGAAGCCTGGCAGGCGGTTGCCGTGGAGCCCTTTGATTACGAGAACCGGGTGCGGTATTATCTCTCTGCGGCGCTGCGGCTGCTGAGCACCCAGTGCGTGGGCGGCAGGACCAAGGTCTCCCAGCAGGAGCAGATCGCCGCCGAGCGGATGAAGCAGATGCTCCGCTTTGTGGAGGAGCACTACGCCGAGGAGCTGACCGTGGAACGCATCGCGGCCAGCGTGGCCCTGAGCGAGAGCGCCTGCCTGCGCAGCTTCCGGCAGATGCTGGGCATCACGCCCATCCAGTATGTCAAGCAGTTCCGGGTGGAGAAGGCCGCCGAGCTGCTCCGTTCCACCCGGCTCAAGACGGGCGAGATCGGGATGGAGTGCGGCTTTGCAGATGGCAGCTACTTCATCAAGACCTTCCGGGAGATCAAGCACTGCACACCCAAGGAATACCGCGCAAAATTCTGCTGAAATGTCTGAGATAGAAACAGGAGGAAATGATCCCCATGCAGCACAGTCTGACCCAAGGACCCATTACAAAGAATATCCTGCTTTCTGCCACGCCGCTGGGTGTTACCGGCATCTGGCTCAGTGTGCCCATCGGCTGGGCACTGGCAGATGCCATCGGCATTGGGTATTATTTGAAGAAGAGTGCTTGCAAAAATGACGAAGCTATGGTAAGATAAAGAAAAGAACACCATGGAAAGAGAGTGTGCACGATATTGGAGAACCGACTGGTGAGTTTTACGATGGGTGGAATGGCCTTTGAGTATGACGAACAAAAGAACCAGATCAATATCCGCAAGCATGGTCTTTCCTTTAAAAGTGCGGCTCGTGTGTTCTTTGACTATGACCGCATTGAGTTTTATGATGACACACACAGCGATGAAGAGCCGCGTTATGATACGATCGGTGATACTTCCGCAGGTAAAGTTTACTGTACGGAGGGAAATACACTGATCGGCAAGGTAAACGAGATCCTGTTTGTGGTGTATACAGAGCGCATCCGTGTAGAAGAAAACGGAGAAAAAACGGATGTGACACGGCTGATCTCAGCAAGACTGGCAACGAATTTTGAGAGGGGGCTCTATTATGGTAAATGTGAATAAATTGTCCGCAGAGATGCAGAAAGAGCTGGCTTTCACAAAAGAAGAGCTGGCAGAGCTGGAACAGGCTAAGAAAATGCCCATTACTTTTGATGAGGATTGCCCGGAAACGACTCCGGAACGTGCATTGAAGTTCCGGCGTGTCAACCCGCCCCGGAGCGTAAACGCCCACGGCGCATAACTCAAATAAGGAAATATCCCCCGCTGCAAAGCGTGTTATGGCACGTCTGCAGCGGGGGATATTGTTTTTTCTGGGGTTTGAGGTGATTCGGGCGGGGGCTTATTCCCCCACGGCGGGGATGTTCTGCATCGTCCAGAGGAGCTTCTGGACATCCACGCTGCCCATGTGGGTGGGCTCCTCACCCAGACGGAGGAAATCGGTCTGCTGGGCGGTAACAGTCTGCCACTGGGGCAGGTCTGCTCCGTTGGGGTCGCCGGTCTTGGCAAAGTTGGTCAGGTAATCCACCATCTGAGCGCTGAGGGCGGTGTCCTTCTCAGTGAAGGGCCGCCAGCAGTGAGCCAGCGTGCCAAACCAGTACCACAGGTCGCTGGAATGCCAGGCACCACGGTCATCACCGGGGAGCTGGCGGTCGAAGAACCAGCCGTAGCTGTCGGCGTTCCGGGCGCACCAGTCCTGAGCCATCTGGTAGAGGTAGGGCGGAACGATATCCTCACTGGTGAAGCCGATGAGGTAAGGGATATGGTGCTGTTCGTCGGCAGCCAGCGTCTCAGGGCCGGTCTTGACCTGGAAACGGCCATCCACCACGGGCTCACAGCCCATACCCTTGAACTGGGGCTGGGTGCGGACGGCATCCCAGGCTGCAAACAGTCTGGCGGGGGCGAGGGCACGGAACTCGGCCAGCGTGCTGCACCCGGCGGTCTCCATGACCTGCTTCCAGAACGGGTAGTGGGCCTCAGCGGGCTTGGCCGTCAGCATCTGGCTCACGCCGCCGCCGCTGCTCATCACAGCCTTGGAGAACAGCCCCCTGGTGATGGGGGAGAGGACGAGCTGCTGGACGCTCATGGCACCGGCGCTCTGGCCCATGATAGTGATGTTGTTGGGATCGCCGCCAAAGGCAGCGATATTGGCACGCACCCACTGCAGGGCCGCCAGCTGATCCAGAAAGGCATAGTTGCCGGTGGATCCGGCCTCCTCAGCCAGCTCGGGCAGGCAGACAAAGCCCATGGGACCGAGCCGGTAGTTGATGGTCACAGCCACGCAGCCTTTGGTGGGCCAGACGGGGCCGTCGAAGTGCTTCTCGTGGCCGCAGCCGCCGGTAAAGCCGCCGCCGTGAATGTAGAAGATGACCGGCAGTCTGTCCCCGGGAGCTGCGTCAGCAGGGGCCCAGATGTTCAGGAACAGGCAGTCCTCGCTGTAAGTGTAAGTCTCGCCCTTGCGGAACTCGTTGTAGTAGAAGGCTTTTCCGGGTGCGGCGGCTTCGTCATAGAAGGCGCGGGGCTGGTAGCAGCAGGCACCGTATTGGGCGGCATCATAGACACCGTCCCAGTGGGTGACGGGGACAGGGAACTCCCACCGCCCGGCGGTGGCGTAGCGAATGCCCTTGTAAGCGGCAATGCCCGGCCACTGGCAAGCCGTGCCGGAGATCACGCCGCAGGGCGTAGTGCGCTCAAAGCTCATGGGGGAAACCTCCTTGTCTTACTCCGCCGCTTTCAGGCCCCGGATGTCCTCGCCCGCAAACAGGCAGGGGACAAAGGAAGAAAGGCGGCTGGAGATCTTTTCGGTGTATCGCTTTTCCAGCAGGGAGCCATCCGCAATGTTGGTGGTGACGATGGTGGGCAGACCGGCCCCCAGGCGGTTGTTCAGCAGGCTGTAAAAAGTGGTGATGAAGTAGGGGGTGACGAACTCGGTGCCCAGATCGTCCAGGATCAGCAGGTCGGCAGCTGAGGCGGTACGCAGCAGGGTCTCGGCATCCTCGGAGGAGTCGAAGCGGGCGTTTTCCAGCTTGCCGAAGAAGTCCGGACTGGAAACGTAGATCACGTCAAAATCCTTTTGCAGCACGATGCCCGCAATGGCAAGGGCGGCGTGGGTCTTGCCCAGCCCCGCGTTGCCAAAAAGCATCAGGCTCTCGCTGTTGTGGTCGAATTCCTCGGCGTAGCTGCGCAGATCCTCCAGCAGGCCGCCCATGTAGGTGCGGACAGGCTCGCCCAGCTTCTCGTCCATGGTGTTGGGGTAGTACCGCAGCTCCATGGTGTCAAAATTGGAAATGGACAGGCTGGACAGCGCCTCGATCTCCTCCCGTCGCAGACTCTGCATCAGCTTGTGAACGCAGGTGCAGGTGCGGCCCTGCACGCTGCCGGTATCCTGACACAGCTTGCAGGTGAATTTTGGCTCCAGCGCATCCGCAGGGCGGCCGCTGGCGGCCAGCAGGGCGGTGAGCTCCTGCCGGGCTTTGCTCAGTGCGGCGGCAGCTTCGGTGCGGTCTTTTCCGGCCGCGCCTGCCAGTGCGCAGCGGATGCCCCGCACCCGCACCTCGTCCTCAGCGTGGCGCAGGGCCGGGATGGCGGCCTCCGCCTCCAGCCGGGCATCCTCGGCATTGGCGCGGGCAGTCTGCCGCCGCAGAGCCACCGTGCGCAGGGCGGCTTGATAAAGTTCCTGTTTGGTACGCATAAAAGCTCCTTATTCTGCAGGCGTGTCCGTTTTTTTGCGGAGCGGACGGCGGCGGGCAGCGTTCTTGAGAAAATCGTTTCCGCTGGGCTCGGTGCGGTCCACCCGGAGGTTCCGGCTGGCACCCATCCCGGCCACCGGGCCCCGCACATCGTGGACGGTGCGCAGGCCCTTGGCATTCCAGGTCTTGAGGATGCTGTTCCAGTACCAGAGATCCCGCTTGGGGCCGGCCTGTACGGCGGCCTCCTGCACCATGGCATCATCGTAGCCGTAGACCTCGTACCAGCGGGCAATGGCCTTGCGCCCGCCAAGGGTCAGCTCGGTGTCGGCAATGCCCAGCAGGCCGCTGACGTACTGCTCCCGCTGGGCGCGCAGGGCCAGCAGCTGGAGGTGTGCGTCGGCCTGTTCGCCGGTCTCCACACCCTCGGCCCGCCAGACCTTCAATTCGTGGCTGACGGCACCCATCGTCCGCTTGCCCCGGCTGGCCACATAGGCCACGCAGAGCATAACAGTCTCGGGTGCAAAGGCCTCCTGCACATAGAAGTTTACCAGCTTTTCCATTTCGGGGTGGGTCAGCGGGCGGGCAAAGCTGGTCTGGGCGCAGTCGATGAGGGAGGAGATCATGGGGTCGGTGCGGCTGGCCGCTGCGATCTCGCTCCAGGTCATGGGGGCAGGGGCTGTGGGCTCCTCGCCCGGGGCGGCGTTCTCCTCGTACCGTTCCAGCAGACCTGCACCGGCCCAGAAGGACAGGGCACTCTCGGCGGTCATCTTGCTGCGGAGCTTTAAGTCGGCGCAGAGCTTTTCCGGGTCAGTGATGCCGGTGGCCAGCACATACAGAGCCACCCGGACGTTATATTCCTCCGCAATGCCCAGCTTGGAAAAGACCAGCTGCGGCACCGGGATGGTGTCACCCTTGAATTCTTTCAGTCGGTAGATCATGGTGCACCTCAGTGTTGTGTTTCGGCATCCGGTTCCGGTGCGGGCGGTGTCCAGGGCTCGCAGTCCAGGATGGACGGATGGGCGCTCCAGCGTTCCGGTTCGGCGTTGTAGGCATCGTTCAGATATTGGGCGACTGCGGTGCGGCCCTCCTCGGTCATCGGGAAGATCTCCCGCCGCCGCAGGGCCGGGTCGGTCTTGTCCAGCGTCCACGGCTCGGGCCAGAGATCCACCGTAAGGATGGCCTCTTCTTTTTTGGCCTCCTCGCCGCCGTCCGGGTCGGGGACGGAGCGCTTGCCCGGGGTGATGAGGTAGCGCATCCCATCCTCGTTGCCGCTGAATGAGTTTTTGTTCTGCAGATAGTGCAGCATGGGCACAAAGATCATGTAGAATTCCTTCCATTGTGATAATCTATCTTTCATTATAAAGCAACTGGCGCAAAAAGCAAGTTTTTTCCGCCTGCCGCGTTCCGACAGAAAAAACTGTTGACAAAACCGCTGCACTTTGCTACACTAATGGAGCAGTCCTGCAGGGTTAGCTCATCCGGTAGAGCGACTGCTTCCCAAGCAGTAGGCGGCGGGTTCGAGTCCCGTATCCTGCTCCAGAAAATAGCGCTCCAACGTGTAGTAAAGAACATGTTGGGGCGTTTTGCATTTTGATGCACTTTTGGCGGGCGGCTTGTGCTTTGCCGGAAAATATGGTTCAATAGAGGAAAACAGGCGGGAACGCACAGCGACCAAGAAAAAATGAGGTGGATACAATGAATCTGAAAGAAGCATTCCGCTATCAGAACAAGCTGCAGGCCCTTTTGGACGAGGCCCAGGGTATTCTGGACTGCGATTCCAACGTGACGAATGTGGCCAACACCTATCTGCGCCACAAGGTCATGGCAGAGGCTGAGGACGAGACGATTCTGGACCTGCCCCAGACCGAATATGCTCAGCAGATCACCGACATTGCCCGGTTCATGCTCTATCTGCTGGAGGAGAAGGGCCGCCTGTTCGCTGCCATCCGCAAGGCAAAGGATGCGCTGGACATGGATATGGACAGCGAGGTCAGTCTGAACGCTGCGCGGCAGAGCGTGGCGCGCACCTTCAAGCGAATGAACGACCTGCGCAGCTCCGAGCAGCTGCTTTCCGGCGGCGGCACCGGCTACCGTTTCAATGCGGAGGGCAACCAGATCGCCTACCGCTGTGATGTGAAGCGGGTGACCACCATCAACTATGACCGCAAGGTCATCCACGCTGCTTTGGGCAAGCTGAACCGGCAGGCGGACGAGACATCCAACCGGATCGACCTGTGCCTTGTGACCTCCCGGGTGGACTATGCAGTTCCCTTTGATGTGAACGCCAGCTTTGCCGAAGCGTTTGAGACCTATCTGGAAAGCACCAATGCCTGAATGAACGCTCCACCGGCTATTTTGGGTGCGGCAAGCGCCGGGGACGCGGCTGCCGGTTCAGGTGCAGATGAACGATAACGCTGCACATTTCCGCAAGGAAGCTTCGGTCCGGCTCACCCTACGAGCCAGCATAATATGAAAAAAATCTTGCGTTCGGCTTTTCCGCCACCGCCAGACGCTTTTCCGCCGAAACCGTCCTTTGCCATTCCCCGCATTCCTGCTACCGTGCTTACGTCTCCATGGGCAGGCAGGCAAGCCACCCTTTCTGAATTTGCCCCGCAGACTGCTGCGGGAGCATCTTTCCGCCTGCGGGGCGGGTGCACTGCATCCCCCATTTTGCAGGCGGAGCAAATGGCAGAAGCTGCCCTGGATGCTTGCCGTATCCAAAATGGCCGGTGCAAAACCGGAGGGATAAGCGATGAAGTGCTGCGGCCCCGGCGGTAAAAACTGCCGGGGCTGCAATTCTTGGAGGGAGTCGTTCGTATTCCAGACAAAGCAACTGAATTTAGACAAAGACGAGGTATGATCATGTCAACCAAACCGATTCGTCCCACTGCCGCAAATTGCATTGACCTGAGTGCAGCAGCACTTCATATCCTTGCCATGGCGCTGATGCTGATGGATCACCTGTGGGCGACCCTGCTGCCGGCGCAGGAGTGGCTGACCTGTGCCGGGCGGCTGGCGTTCCCTATCTTTGCATTTATGACAGTGGAAGGCTACTTTCATACCCGAAATCTGAAGCGTTATGCACTGCGGCTGCTGTTGTTTGCACTGCTTTCAGAAGTGCCCTTTGATCTGATGTATGGCGGGACATGGTTCTACCCGGTGCACCAGAATGTCATCTGGACGCTGCTATTGGGGCTTCTGGGGGTGCATCTGATGGAAACGGTGCGCAAAAAGCAAAAGCTCTGGGTTTCGCTGCCGGTGTGCGCCGCAGTGGCAGCAGCAGGGGCACTGCTGGGAACGCTGGGCATGACGGATTACTACGGTGCCGGTGTGCTGACCGTGTTCGCTTTTTACATTTTCCGGGGCCGGAAATGGTGGTGCCTGCTGGGGCAGGTGCTGACCCTGTACTGGATCAACGTGGTGCTTCTGGGCGGGCTGATGTACCCCATCCAGCTCTTCGGCATGGAATTTGAGCTTTGCCAGCAGGGCTTGGCGCTGCTGGCGCTGGTGCCCATCTGGCTGTACCGCGGGCGGCAGGGCTGCCACAGCAAACCGTTCCAGTATGCCTGCTACGCCTTTTACCCGGTACACATGCTGCTGCTCGTGCTGGCGCTGAATTTCGTGAACCGATAAGAACGTAACTGTTCTCCCTGCGGGCTATGGGTGCCTGCAATCTGATGGTATCCCGGGTGGGATCTATTCTGCACTTTCCTGAGTCTGCTCTGTGGGCTTGATGGTCTTGACCCGCAAGGTGAAATACAGAAGATGGCAGACCCACACCACTGCAATGCAGATCCTGCCGATGGGAGCATTTTTCATACAAAGAAAACCGATCGCCATGACAGCGGTGACCATTGCAATGATCTTGCATTTTGTTCCTGCTGTCATGGCTTTTTTCTGAACAAAGCTGTCCAGATGCTTTTTGTACCGTGGTATACTGAATGGAACACCCGCAGGAGGTAAAATGCCCCATGAAAAAAGATAAATCGTTCCGCCCGGACCGGGTCCTCTCCTATTTCAGGGTGGAGTGGCTCCCGCTGCTTCTTGTGACCCTTTCGGGCCTTGTCTATAACATCGGTCTGCTGGCCGCGCCGTGGTTCGAGGGCCGGTTGGCCCAGTGCCTGGCGGATATTCTGGGCGGCAGTGAGGCCGCAGCCCAAATGGCGCTGCTGGTGCTGGCCTACATTGCAGTCACACTGCTGGTGCAGGCGGCGCGCTTCATCAAACGTTTTTATGTGCGCCGCTTCGCCAACAACATCAACCGCCGGATGAAAGGCATCCTGTACGCCAATCTGGTGCGGCAGAGCCGGGCCGCGCTGGAAAAAGAGGGGGCCGGTGAGCTGATGACCAAAGCCATCTCCGATGTGGACGACTGCGTGGAGGGAATGCGCAAGTTCACCACGGAGGTGTTCGACACCGGTGTGGCGCTGGCGGGCTATGCGGTCATGCTGCTGGTGTACGACTGGCGGCTGGCGATCCTGGGCCTGCTTTTTACTCCCGTGTCCTATGTCTGCGCAGCAGGGATGAAAAAGCCGGTGCAGCGCGCCGGTGCGGCCTATAAAAAGGCCGCCGGTGCCCTGAGCAGTGCCACGCTGGACCGTGCCCGGAATGCCGTGACCTACCGCATCTACGGCTGCGAGGAGGCCCGGATGGAAAAATACGAGGAGGCCCTGAGCCTTTACGAAAAGACTGCCGTGCGGAGTAACGTGTGGCAGTCCGCTCTGCCGCCGCTTTATCTGGCGGCATCCGAGGCAGGGACCCTCTTCATCCTGTGGTTCGGCGCAAAAAATGTGCTGGGCACCGGCTGGAGCAGCTGGGATATCGCCGCCTTCACCACCTTCCTCTCCTGTTTCACCAAGCTGGTGGTCAAATCCTCCAAGGTGGCCAAGCTCTTCAACGCGGTGCAAAAGGCAGAGGTCTCCTGGAAGCGCATCAGACCCCTGATGAAAACGCCCGAGCAGCTGGATGCCCTGCAGATTCCGGCGGCACAGGAGGTAACACTGAAAGAACTCGCCTTCTCCTATGGGGAAGAGCCTGTCTTTTCCGGCCTGAGCCTGACGGCCCACCCCGGCGATATCATCGGCATCACCGGCCCGGTCGCCTGCGGAAAATCCACCCTTGGCCGCGTATTCCTCTGCGAAGCGCCCTATCAAGGCTCGGTCTGCTTTGGCGGCAGGGAGCTTTCCACCCTGACCCCGCGCCAGATCGCCGCCACGGTCGGGTATCTTGGCCATGACCCGGAACTGAGTGCCGACACCGTGCAGAATAATGTCCTCTGCGGCAGCGAACAGGATGCCATGCCGTGGCTTGCAGCTGCTGCCCTGAAGGAGGAAGTGCTGGCCATGGAAAAGGGTACGGAGACGGTCATCGGCAGCGGCGGCACCCGCCTTTCCGGCGGGCAGGCACAGCGTCTGGCATTGGCCCGGACGCTGGCCCATCCCCGCCCGGTGCTGGTGCTGGATGACCCCTTCTCGGCACTGGACCGCAGCACCGAGGATGCGATCTTTGCCGAGCTGCAGGCGTATGCCAGGGATAAGGTGGTGTTCCTGATCTCCCACCGGCTGTACCATTTTCCGCAGATGCAGCAGATCATTTTTATGGAGGGCGGCAGAACCACCGTTAGCACCCACGAGGAGCTGATGGCAGCGGTTCCGGTCTACCGCCAGCTGTATGAAAGCCAGACCGGCCTGAAAGGGGGAGAGGGCGCATGAAAAAGAAAAATGATCACGGCGTGTTTGCTGCCGTCCGGATGGCAGCAGCCTCGCACCACCTTCTCACGGTGGGGACGGTGCTGTGTGTGGCGGCTTCGGTGGCGGCATCCCTGCTGCCGCCCCTGCTGCTGGCCCGGGTCATCGACCGTCTGACCGCGGGCCTCCCGCTGTCCTTTCTGGCCGTGCTGCTCTACTTCGGCAGCCTTGCACTGGAAGGTGTGCTCACCTCGGCGCAGGAAAGCCTGCTGGTGCTCTTTGGCCAGAGGATGACCCATGCCCTGCGCTCGGAGATGTCCCGGAAGCTGAGCCGCCTGCCCGCCGGTACACTGGCAGAGCAGAACCCCGGCGAGGTGGCCGCCCGCTTTTCGGGCGATGTGGACACAGTGGAAGCCCTGTTCACTTCCGGCATCATCAGCATGGCAGCAGATGCCTGCCGCATCATCTCCATCATGGGGGTCATTGCGGTGAAAAACACCGGCCTTGCACTGATCCTGCTGCTGGTGCTGCCGCTGTTTGCCGTGTTTACCCGTCATGTCCAGAAGCGGATGCTGGCCGCGCAGCTGGACAACCGCCGCGCGGTCGCCGCGGTCTCCGGGCAGGTGCCCGAGACTCTGCACAACATCCGCACCATCCGGGCGCTGGGTCTGGAGGATTACATGGAGCGCCGGTATGACCGGTGCATCGGTGACGGCTATGCCGCCATGGAGCGCACCAATTTTTATGATGCCGTCTATTCGCCGGTGGTGCTGCTGTTGAATGCCGCTGTGGTCGGCATCGTGATGCTGCTCTCCGCTTCGGGGAACGCACAGCTCCTGACTCTGTTCGGCATGTCGGTGGGCACTTCGGTGGCTATCATCAACTACATCTCCCGCATCTTTGCCCCCATTGAGAGCCTGGGCATGGAGATCCAGACCATCCAGTCGGCCATGGCGGGTGTCAGGCGCATCGATGCCTTTCTCGACCAGCCGGAGCGCACGATCCCTCCCGCGCGCAGGGAGGCTGCCCGGGGCGATGTGGAATTTGCGCACGTCACCTTCGGCTATGGGGAGCGGCACATTCTGAAGGATTTTTCCATGACCGTGAAACAGGGGGAGCAGGTCACGCTGGTGGGCCGCACCGGTGCGGGCAAGAGCACCGTGTTCAAGCTCCTGCTGGGCCTGTATCAGCCGGAGGCCGGTACGGTGACCATCGGCGGCGTGAATGTGGGGGATATCACCGACCGGGAGCGCCGCACCTGCATCGGCTGTGTGGAACAGCATTTCTCCCGCGTGCCGGGCACCGTGCTGGAACAGATCACGCTGGGAGACCCGCAGATCACCGGGGAAATGGCAAAGGATGCCGCCGCACTGGCCGGGATCGATGCTGCCATCCGGGCTCTGCCGGAGGGTTATGACACTGTCTGTACCGAGGGCATCTTCTCGCAGGGCGAGTGGCAGCTGCTGTCCATTGCCCGTGCCGCCGCCGCAGACCCCGCCGTGCTGCTGCTGGATGAGATCACCGCCAATCTGGATGCCGAAACGGAGGCCCGCGTGCTGGCGGCTCTGCGCCGTGCCTCCGCGGGCCGCACGGTGCTCTCCGTCTCCCACCGCGTCTATGAAAATCTTGGCGGCAGAACGATCGAGATCAGGACCCGGGAATAACGTATGATAAAAACGCCCCCTGTGCGCCGCAGCAGGCGCACAGGGGGTGTTGTGGTATGCTCAATTCTTTTCGATGTAGACGCTGGTGGAGGGGAAGGCGAAGTCCACGCCGTCTGCCTGCATCACGTCCATGATGTTCAAGTTCAGATCATTCTGCTGCTGCAGGAAGGTGGCATAGACGTTGGTGGTCAGGTAGGCCGAGATGAGGATGTTGATGCTGGAATCACCAAAGCTGGTCAGCCGGACGATGTTGGTCCCCTTGTTGGTGTAAGGGCTGTTGTCCAGCATGGCCTGCAGGTCAGCCATTAGCTTTTCCAGCTGGGCACGGGTGGTGCCGTAGGTGACACCCAGCGTGAACTTATAGGGCCGCATGGTGCGCAGGGCTGTGTTCTGGACAGTGGAGGCGCAGATCTGGCTGTTGGTGATAATGATTACGCTGTGGTCCATGGAGCGGATGCGGGTGGAGCGGAAGTTGATGTCGATGACCTCGCCCTCCACATTGCCCACGGTGATCCAGTCGCCGATGGAAAAGGGTTTGTCCAGCAGGATGACGATGCCGCTGAACAGGTTGCTGGCGCTTTCCTGCGCGGCCAGCGAGATGGTCAGGCCCACAAGACCGGCACCGGCTACGATGCTGCCGATGGGGAAGCCGACGATCTGCGCGCAGGTGGCAACACCCAGAATGATGACCAGCACTTTGTAGGTGGTGTCCAGCAGGGAGCGCAGGGTCTTGTTGCTCCGGATCTCCGGGCTGCAGGAGGCCAGCAGCAGGTCGGCTACCTCAGAAGCATTGTACAGGCCCTGACAGAACAGGAGGGTCGTTGCGATCTTATAGGCCGTGAACAGAAACTTTGTCAGGCCCGGAATGGCCCACGGCAGGCTGGTCAGGGCCAGGTACAGGCCGCTGTAAAAGGCCATCCGCGCCAAAGGGCTCTGTAAGCTGCGCAGGAGGATGGGCGTGGCGGCAAAGTGCCAGCTGCGGGCCTGCAGAGCGGGAAAGATCTTCCGGCGCAGCAGCCAGCCGACCAGAAGCCCCGCAAAAACGATGACAGCGGCGCAGACAGCCCGGGCAGCCAGCGCCCACCAGCCCTCCAGCAAAAAAGGCCCGATCTCGAACCCGAGGTCACGAACGGTAAAAATCATAGCAAAAAGCTCCTTGTATCAAAAATTGTAACATCCTGTCCCACAGTATACCATATCCGGCCCGTGCAGGGCAAATAAAAAAGGGGTTGACAAGGCGGAGCAGCCGCGTTATACTCTTGGCCAGAAAGTTCGTTTCAGGGCGGGGTGAGATTCCCCACTGGCGGTACAGCCCGCGACCACCCGCAAGGGTGCTGACCCGGTGAGACTCCGGGGCCAACGGTATAGTCCGGATGCAAGAAACGGCAGGCAATACGATTTGTCTACGCGCCCTGTTGCAGTGTTTGCTGCGGCAGGGCGCGTTTTTGATTGTCTTCCCGGTTCCGAACCACGCGAAAGGAGCTTTCCAATCTTTGATTTGGGGCCAGAACGCCCCGGGAGGATATTACCATGAAGAAAAACACGACCCGCAACCTGACCGTTGCCGCCATGCTCAGCGCGGTGGCCTTTATCCTGATGTTCATCGAGTTCCCGCTCCCGATGCTTATCCCGTCCTTCGTCAAGATGGACTTCTCCGACCTGCCCGCTCTGCTGGGTGCCTTTGCCCTTGGCCCGGTGTACGGTGTGATCATCAGCTTTATGAAGAACCTGCTCCATGTGGTCATCAAGGGCACCTCTACCGCACTGGTGGGTGAGCTGTGCAACTTCATGCTGGGTGCGGTGTTCTCCGCACTGGCCGGTTACCTCTACAAGCACCACAAGAGCCGCAAGAACGCCATCATCGGTGCCGTGGCCGGTGCCGTGGCCATGGCCCTGTTCAGTGTGCCGTCCAACTACTTCATCACCTACCCGGCCTACGTCAAGTTCTACCACATGCCGCTGGAAGCCATCCTGGGTATGTATCAGGCTATCCTGCCCTCTGCCAACAGCCTTATCAAGTGCCTGGTCATCTTCAATATGCCCTTCACTCTGGTCAAGGGCCTGCTGGATGCCCTGCTCTGCATGTTGATCTATAAGCCGCTCTCTCCCATCCTGCATGGCCGGAAGTGAGTGACAGAACAAAAAAGAAAGGACGCGTTCGCGTCCTTTCTTTTTTGCTTTTATCGATTTGATTTAAGACAGCGCGCCCTTTTCCAGCCACTTGCCCCGGGCAAGACGGATGAGGAACAGCAGGCCGCGCACGCAGAGCTCGAAGCACATCGCACCCCACACGCCCATCAGGCCCAGCCGGGGAGCCAGCAGGAACGCCAGTGTCAGCCGGATGCCCCACATGCTGACGAGGTTCAGCACAAAGCAGGCGGTGCTGTCACCCGCACCCTGCATGGCACCGCTTGCTACGATGGAGGCACCGAACATGGGCTCGGCAAAGGCTTCGATGCGCAGCACCCGCGCGCCCAGCGCGATGACAGCCGCATCGGCGGTAAAGATGCTCATCAGGGCTGGGGCAAAGGCGAATAGGCCCGCACCGGTCAGGGTCATAATGCCCATGCCCATCAGGGTGCAGAGCCAGGCAAAGCGTTTGGCCATATCCTTCCGGTGGGCACCCACAGCCTGCCCGATCAATGCAATGGCCGCGCCCTGGATGCCGTAGCCTGCCATGTAGCACAGGCCCTCGGCGCTCACGCCCAGACTGTTGGCCGCAATGGCCACCGTGCCCAGCTGGGAGACGATACGCACCTGGAGCACCTGCGCCGAGGAGAGGGCCGCGCGCTCGGCGGCCAACGGCACGCCCACCTTGCCCAGGTTCCGGATGCAGGCGCGGGTGATCTTCCACGAACCGGGCTTGTGGATGCAGAGCGGCCCCTCACGAAAGAGCAGGATGCAGAGGGCCAGCAGGCCGCCCACCACAGTGGCCAGGGCGGTGCCTAGAGCTGCGCCGGGCACGCCCAGCCCGGCACCCCAGACGGTGATGCCCCACAGCGTCCGGGTGGGGTTGATGAGGAAGAAGTTGAACACTACGTCCAGCACGCAGACCAGCACGCTGATGAGGCCGGGGGTCAGGGCATCGCCGCTGGCCCGGAGCATGGAGGTGTACATGCCCATTGCCATGGTGAAGGGCAGGGCCGCTGACCAGATGGCAAAGTAGGCGGAAGCGTTGGCCTGCAGGCTGACATCAGCGCCCAGCCACCCGGGCAGGTGTCCGCTGATACCAATGCCGAACGCCGCCGCCGCAAGGCCCGCCGCCAGGTTGAACAGCATAGCCTGCCGCAGCACGCCCCGGGCATCCTGCTGGCGGTCAGCCCCCAGATACTGCGCAATCTGGATCGAAAAGGCATTGTACAGGCCCACCAGAATGCCGTGTAGCAGCCAGGTGCTGGAGCTGACGATGCCGATGGCGGCGGTGGCCTCGGCTCCGATGTGGCCCACCATGGCCGCATCGATGTACTCCATGGCCGTGACTACGATCTGCTCTAGGATGGACGGGATACTCAGCATCAGCACCACCCCGGCAGTGTCCCGCAGGGGGATGGTCTCACCCTGCCGCATCCGGGCCGAAAGCCGTTCAAGTGAAAGTTTCATGTCTTCTCCTTTTTCTCCGATTTTCCTGTGAGACAAAAAAATACCCTCGAAAGGGCGTTTGTTCTCTCATTATAGACAGGGGGGCGAAAAATGTCAACCCATCAGCCCATGGGCCAGCCATTGCCTCGGAGATTGATTTTTTGGCCCGGGCGTGATACACTTCATTTGTATCCAGCAGTGAAAGAACAGGAACGGCCTCTGCCGCTCCGGGAAAGAGGAAAAAAACTATGCTTCAACTGCTTTCTGGCAACCCGCGCACCGTGGATGCGCTGGGCTTTCTGCTTGCATTTGCGCTGACCGCGCTGATGGACTCGGTGTTCCACGATAAGCTCCCCCACGACCATGGCCGCGCGTTTGCCGTGAACGGCGACCTCTCCAAGGGCAAGGCCCGAGGCTCCGGCCTCATCTTTGTGCTCTGCATCGCACTGGTCACGCTGGCCGTGGTGCCCTTTAAGACAGAGTACGTCATCTACACCGTCCTGCTCATTGCGTCCATGCTCTCGGGCTATTTTGACGATGCTGCCGAGACCGCATGGAACGAGTACAAAAAGGGCCTGATCGATCTGGTCATCGCCGTTGTGGCGGGCGTGACCTACCTGAACTTCAACGGCACGGAGGTCAACTTCCTGAGCTGGAGCTTCAGCCTGCCCTATGCCGTCTACCTCATCCTCATCATTGTCCTGATCTGGGCCAGCATCAATGTGGTCAACTGCACCGATGGCGTGGACGGCCTTTCCGCCAGCCTTGCCGTGGTCAGCATCGGCACCTTCCTGCTGGCCTACTGGGAGGAACTGGGCGATTACGCCACCGCAGGCATCGTGTTCATTGGTGCCCTGCTGGCTTACCTGTGGCAGAACGCCAAGCCTTCCACCCTGCTGATGGGTGACGCGGGCAGCCGCGCCATGGGCTTCTTCCTGGCCGTTCTGGCCCTCAAGAGCAGCCATCCCTTCGCCTTTCTGCTGGCCGCGCTGGTGTTCATCGTGGACGGCAGCCTGGGCATCCTGAAAATCAGCTTCAAGCGGTTTTTGCACATCTCCATCCTCAAGAACACCCTGACCCCGCTGCACGACCATGTGCGCAAGCGTCTGGGCTGGAGCGATGAGCAGGTCGTGGCCCGCTGGCTCATCCTGCAGGCTGTGGCATCCGCCTGGCTGCTGCTGTTGGTGCGGTAAAACACAAAAGGAAATGCAGCGCCCGCACAGGAAAGCTCCTGCGCGGGCGTTTTGCTGTTCTGGTCCGGGAGGAAAGTTCCAGCTTCCGGTACAGCGTTTCCAGACAGGCTGGGTCACGAATTTCCTGCATGAATTCACCTCATTTCTTTTGTTTCATTGTGCCATGTGTCACAAACAAATGCAAGCAAAACCTTTATAATAAGGACGAAAGTGGAGGAAAAACCAATGGATTCTATTTTTGATCTCGATCATCTGTACCGCACCTATTTCAAGATGGCGCTGCCCTCGGTGTTCGGCCTGATGGTGAGCGTGGTGTATAACCTTGCCGATACCTTTTTCATTGCGCAGTCCAACGATACGGCGCTGATTGCGGGTGTTTCGCTCTGTGCGCCGGTGTTCACAGCCCTCATGGCCTTTGGCAACATCTACGGCCAGGGCGGCAGCTCACTCATTTCCCGTCTGCTGGGACAGGACGACCGTGAGGGCACCGGCCGGGTCAGCTCGTTCTGCTTCTATGTGGCCCTGACCACGGGCGTGGTGTTGGCAGCCCTGATGATGCTGTTCCGCGTCCCGCTGCTGGGCATTCTGGGTGCGACTGCTGAGACGATGCCGCACGCACAGGCCTATTACACCGTGCTGGCCATTGGTGCCCCGGCCACGGTGCTGAACTTTATCCATTCCAACCTCGTCCGCTGTGAGGGCATGGCCACCCAGTCCATGATCGGCAGCATCGGCGGCACGGTTATCAACATCATCCTCGATCCCATCCTCATCACCACAGTGGGCTGGGGCGCAAGGGGGGCGGCCATTGCCACCATTGTGGGCTACCTGTGCAGCGACCTGTACTTCCTGTGGCTGCTCCACAAAAAGAGCCGCTGCCTGTCTGTCAAGCTATCCCAGTGCCACGTCACGGGCAGGGAGCTGCAGCAGATTTTGGGCGTGGGTGTTACTGCCGCGCTGAGCAACCTGATGCAGAGCCTGACTGTCATTGTGATGAACCAGTTCCTCTTGTCCTATGGCAACGACAAAATTGCCGCCATGGGCATTGCCAGCAAGGTGAGCATGATCGCTCAGCTGGTGCTGGTGGGCTTCTCGTTCGGCGGCATCCCACTGTTCGGTTACCTGTACGGCGCAAAAAAGCGGGACGTGATGCGCAAGCTCATCCGCTTCTGTCTGACCTTCCTCGTCTCCATTGCCGTGGTGCTGTCCCTCATCCTCTGCCTGAATTCCGGGGCGCTGATGCGGCTCTTCGTGCAGGATGCCGGGATGATCGCCACTGGTGCGCAGATGCTCCGCTGGCAGGTCTACACCGCAGCCTTTGGCGGCGTGGTGCTCCTGCTCACAGTGCTGTTCCAGGCAACTGGTAAAATCGTACCGTCCTTCCTGCTCTCCATCAGCCGTCAGGGCGTGGTGTTTCTGTTGGCACTGGTGGTCTGCGTACATCTGTTCCAGTATCAGGGCGTGCTGATGGCTCAGGCTGTGGCCGACATCCTGAGCGCTGCGCTGGCCCTTGGCCTGCTGGCGGCCAGCCGTGATATCATCGCAAAACAGTAAACACAAAAACGCCCGGAGGGCCGCTGAAAGCTGCGGTCCTCCGGGCATTTTTAGTATTCGATGCCTTTGCGCGCCTTGATGCCCTTCTGGTAGGGGTGGCGGAGGCATTTCATCTCGGTGGAGTAGTCGGCGGCATCCAGCATCCACTGCGGGGCCTTGTGGGCGGTCAGCACGCATTCCTGCACGGCGGGGCGCTCCAGAACGGCCCGCCGGAGCAGGTCTTTGTCCACCATGTCCAGCTCCCAGGCTGAACCGGCTTCATCTAAAATAAGCAGGTCGGCAGGCTCGGCCAGTGCGGCGGTCAGGTTTTCGTTCTGCACGGCCCGGGCAGCGGCCTTTTCCGCTTCGTTCATCTGGAACACGAACTTCTGCCCGCCTTTGCCCCGGAAAATTTTGGCCCCCAGCTGGGCCAGCAGAGGGATCTCGCCGCTCTGCCCGCCCTTGAGGAACTGCACGATGACAACCCGTTTGCCGCTGCCCAGTGCGCGGAGGGCAAGGCCCATGGCGGCGGTGGTCTTCCCCTTGCCGTCGCCCCAGTAAAGATGCAGCAGGCCCTGTTCCATCATCCGTTCTCCTTGGTGTACTGAACGGTCTCCACCAGGTGCAGGATGTGCTGCTCCGGCCAGTCCCGGGCATCCAGCACATAGCCGCCCGCGTTGGGGCCGCACCAGTCGTGAAAGCTGCGGCGGGGCACGCCAAACCGCTCCAGTGCGGCCATCTGGGTGCCGCCATGGGCCACGATGACCAACCGCTCCTGCCCTTCGGCAAGGGCCTTGTCAATGAGGTCAGCCAGCGTTTTGCACACCCTGTTGCAGAAATCGCTCCTGCGTTCCCCATCCGGGTGGGCGGCGTGCTCGTTTTCCTGCACCCATGCCAGATACTCCGGGTCCTGCTCCACCTGTACGAAGGTCTGGCCCTCGAATCGGCCGAAGTTCATCTCCTTCAGCCCGTCCACCGGAATGAGCTTTGCCCCGGGAAAGAACACCCGCGCCGTCTGGGCGGTGCGCTGCAGCGGGGTGACATAGACCACCTCCGGTGCAAAATCAGCCTGCCGCAGCTGGGCGATGCCCGCGGCGGAAAGGGGGATGTCCCGCTGGCCCTGATATCGTTTTTGCGCGTTGTACTCCGTCTGGCCGTGACGCAGCAGATAAATGAGCATAATCGTTCTCCTTTTTGGTTTGTTCTGCACCATTATAGCCTATTTTGAGGTTATTTTCCAGCCATGCTCTTGCAATTCTTCCGCATTTCAGATATATTGAGTGGGTATGAAATTTCAGGGGAGAGAAGTGTCAATGGAGATCCGGGACCGGAAAGCAGCGCAGCGCCGGGCGGGCATTATGGCCCGCAGGGGTCTGCCGCAGGCAGAGAGAGCGGCGGCCAATGCAGCCATCTGTGCCCGCATTCTGGCCATGCCCTGCTTCCAGAAGGAAGAGAATCTGCTGCTCTACGCCGCTTTTGGCGGGGAGGTGGATCTTGCTGGGCTGGCAGAGCAGGCGGCCCGGCTGGGCAAAACGGTGGCCTATCCGGTCTGTGGGGAAAACTTTACCCTGACCGCTGCCGTACCGGGGCCGGACGGCTGGGAGGTGGGGGCTTACGGCATCCGCACACCGGTTCTGGAACGGGCAGCGCTCATCCGGCCGGAGGCGCTTGATCTGGTGCTGGTGCCCTGCACTGCCTTTGATGCGGCCTGCCGCAGGGTGGGCATGGGCAAGGGCTACTATGACCGCTATCTGCCCAGGTGCCGGAACGCCGTGGCGCTGGGCGTGGCCTTTGAGGCCCAGCGGGTGCCGGAAGCGGCTGCAGAGGAACAGGACTGGCGGCTGGATGGATTTGTAACAGAGAGGAAAGTATATCGTGGAACTGATGAATTTGAGCTGTGAAGGTTTTCTGGAGGAGCTGGCCAGCAAGGCGGCGGCTCCGGGCGGCGGCGGCGCTTCGGCGCTGGTGGGCGCGGCCGGTGTGGCGCTGGGCAGCATGGTGGGCAGCCTGACCGTGGGCAAAAAGAAATATGCTGCCGTAGAAGCGGACATCATTGCCCTGAATGTCCGGGCCGAGGCCCTGCGCAAGCGGCTGGAAGCGCTGGTGCAGGCCGACGCGGAGGCCTTTCTGCCTGTTGCGGCGGCCTACAAGCTGCCGAAAGAGACCCCGGAACAGCAGGCCCACAAGGCCGCGGTGCTGGAAAAGGCACTGGACAGAGCCTGCGCCGTGCCGCTGGAGGTGATGACTGCCTGCGGTGAGGGCATCGCACTGGCCGCAGAGTACGCCGAAAAGGGCAGCGTGCTGGCCCGTTCCGATGCCGGATGCGCGGCGCTGTTCTGCAAGGCAGCCATGCAGGCGGCGGGGCTGAACGTGAAGGTCAACACCCGCCTGATGGCAGACAAAGCCCATGCGGATGCGCTGGAGGCCAGAGCGGAACAGCTGCTGGCCGAGTTTGTGCCGCAGGCCGACAGGGTCTATCAGACTGTATCAAATGAGTGAGGGGAGAAGAAAATGGCTCAGATCTTGAAGGGTGCGCCCGTGGTGGCCGCCATGAACGAAGCAAACGCCGCGCGCTGTGCCGCGCTGAAGGAAAAGGGCATCGTGCCCACGCTGGCTGTGGTACGGGTCGGCGCGCGGGAGGATGACATTTCTTATGAAAAGGGGATCGTCACCCGGTGCGGTAAGGTTGGCGTGGAGGTGCGGCAGTTCCATCTGGCGGAAGATGTTACGCAGGAGGAACTGCTGGATGTGATCCGGCAGATCAATGGGGATGCATCGGTTCACGGGTGCCTGATCTTCCGGCCCCTGCCAAAGCGGTTCGATGACCGCAGGGTCCAGGAGGCGCTTGCCCCGGAAAAGGATGTGGATGGCATTACGGACGGCTCGATGGCTGGCGTGTTTACCAACATGCCCATCGGCTATCCGCCCTGCACGGCGCAGGCCTGCCTTGAGATCCTGAAATACTACAACGTGCCGCTGTCCGGCAAACGGGCCGTGGTCGTGGGCCGCAGCTTGGTTGTGGGCAAGCCCGCCGCTATGATGCTGGACCGGGAGAACGCCACCGTGACCCTCTGCAACTCCCGTACCCAGAACCTGCCCGCCCTCTGCCGGGAGGCCGATGTGCTGGTGGTCGCCATGGGCAGGCGGGGAGCCATCGGGGCCGATTGCCTGCGGGAAGGTCAGGTCGTGGTGGATGTGGGCATCCACGTCAATGAAGAGGGCAAGCTCTGCGGCGATGTGCGCTTTGATGAGGCAGAACCCATCGTGGAGGCTGTTACCCCGGTGCCCGGCGGTGTGGGCACAGTGACCACCTCTGTGCTGGTGGGCCATGTGGTGGATGCCGCATCCGCACAGTAAAACAGAAAACAACAGGCGGTGCCGGAAATTTTCGGCACCGCCTGTTGTTTTCATACGGTTGCAAGCACGGCAAGGATGCTCTGCCAGCGGGGGTTCTGTACCTGCTGCGCGGCGCGGCGGGGCGCGGAAGGCGAAACCGTGGGGGCAGGACGCTGGACGCAGTCAGCCGGCTGCGCAAAGGGGGAGGCGAGTTCGGCCTGCCAGCGGGCGGCCAGTGCCATGGCTTCAGGGCTGGATTGCAGGGTGCGGCGCTCCGTTCCGGCCAGAAAATCGCCCAGCCAGCAGAGAATGGCCGCAATGGGCAGGCAGTCGGCGGCATGGGTGGACCAGTAGTTCCACTCGCCGCCCCGGCCCACAAAGCTCTCCACGGTGATCATGGCACCTTCCCGGGCAGATTGAGGCAGGCAGGAACGGAAGGTGCCTGCCGCGCGGCGCAGCTCTCGCAGAATGATCTCAGTACGGCCCGCGTCCAGGGTGTCATCCCGGATGCAGGCGGAAAAGTCCGCGCTGTCCAGCAGGTTTTCGGCCCGAGTGGGGAATTGCCCTGTCATCTCGCCGGATGCGTTGTGGCAGAGCTGCCAGCCCTTGCGGAACAGCTGGAAGTTCAGGTTGCGGCGGCCCATGGTGGAGTAAAACACCCGGGCGCGGCCATTGGGAGACTGCCGCAGCTCCAGATAGGCATCAGCGCCGCCCAGGTCCTGTACCTTGACGGTCAGGAGCAGGGAAGAATTGTTTTTCTGTGCGGACATGGCACGGTGCATCTCTTCAAAATAGCGGCTGGCATCCATAGCGGGTCTCCTCTCTGGTTTTGGATGATGTGTCGGAAACCATCCATCGGTTGTTCTTTACCTGCATTATAACATATACGACAACAAAATACAACTATAAGTTTGACAAAAACCAAAATATTTTGGAAATTCGGGGATGCGGACAAACGGATTGGTTGTAAATGGAAAAGGCTTCTCCCGTCGGAGAAGCCTTTTGTGGTGGCAGGATTCAATCGCCCAGCTCCCGGATCTCATTCTGGATGAGCCGCCCAGCGGCGCGCGCCAGCTGATCCATGCCCCGGATGCGGGCGAGATTTTTGCCGTAGATGCGTTCTGCATCGTGGCTGGAGCTGTCCTCGCCCATGAACACGGCAGAAACACGCAGACCCTTGCGCCGCAGGGTGCGCACCTCGGCGGCGGCATCGTCCACGCCGTAGGAGCCGCCGTAATCACAACCCAACGGTTGTTCCGGGCTGGGCGGTACGCGGCGGCTGTCGTTGGGGGAAGCATCTGTCAGCAGGATGAGCAGATGCCGGGGCGCGGGGCCGGGGTCAAAGCTGACCAGATCGCCTGCCGCCCGCAGGGCAAGGCCGTCACGGTTCCAGCCCGATGCAAAATACTGGTCGATCCCCTGCAGGCTTTTGTCCACAAAGCCCTTGAGCACCCGCAGAACCGTATAGCCCCGCAGGCTGCAGAAGCTGCTGACCCGCACCGGGATGCCGCAGGCGGCAAGGCTCTGGGCCAGGATCGTGCCCTGCGCCGCAATGACCTCCTGACAGTGGAGCCGGGAAGCCGAAGCGTCCAGCAGCAGGTCCACGGTGAAGGAGGGCTGATTCTCCTCCTCGGCACAGCGGAACACCCGGCTGTCGTTCAGAAGGGGAGCGCGCCAGACCCGCTCCGGGTCCAGAGCGCCGCTGCGGGCGATCCGGGCATTGGGCTGCTGGTGGACCAGAATGCAGTTGCGGATCTGCTCGGTGAGCCGGAGCACTACGCTGCGGTGAAGCGCCCGGTTTTTGGCGTAGTAGGCGCGGTTGCGGTCGGCCTGCAGCTGAGCCTGCTCGGCCAGGTGCTTTGCCTCCGGTGTGGGGGCCTGTTCCGGGCTGGGCACGCCGGAGGCAAACCAGAGGCGGCACCCGAGGTGCGCCCCGGTGCAGAGCGCCTGCTCGGCCTTGCGCAGACGCTCGGGCGGGTAGAGGGAACGGCCAAAGCAGCTTTCAATGTAGGCGCGGTCCTCGGCGGCATTCTGCCGCAGGGTGATGTGGGCCAGCCGCTTGTCTGCCGTGGGGCCGGAGCCGCCCGCTTCCACAGAACCGGAGTGCTCCACGGTCAGCCGGTCGGTCTTGATCATCTGGGTGGGCAGCGTTTTGGTGGCAAGAGAGGCCAGCAGCCCCTCCAGATGCAGATGAAGCCCCACTTTGTGCCGGATCCTGCCGTCAAACAGGGCAAACCTTGCAAACAGGCCCAGCAGCTCACCCTTGAGCTGGCCGGGCTGGGGCGGTTGGGCTGGGGAAAGTGCCTCTGCCAGCCGGCTCTCGTAGGGGGTCATCACAGGCGGATGCCTGCCCTGTACGGTGCGCCAGCGGTCAGCCTGCATGGTGTAGACCAGCTGATTTTTTGCCATCCACTCCTGCCGCGAAAGCTTGTACTGGATGCCGAAGAAATAGTCCGCGTGGGCCCGGCGCAGCTCGGAAAGAACCGGGCGGCGGGGCAGTTCCAGCAGATAGACCGCGCTTTCGAGGTAGAGCCATGTCAGATCGTCCAGCTGGCTCTCCCGGAGATCGCCGTCCCATGTGGCAAAAAGGTCGCGGAGCAGGTCGTCGCCATAGTATTTGTGCACCAGCCCCACGACACAGTTCATATAAAAATCGATCGTGCCGTCGGTGTTGCGTGCCAGGAAAAGCGGCTCAAAGCCGTAGGCTCCCGCCGCCGCCCACACCTGATTGGCGGCCCGCCGCTCCTCGGCGGTATAACTCCGGGCATCCATCAGCGGAACAGCTTTTCAGCCGTCAGGCTGGCCGGGATGCGGGCGGCGATCACGTCCCGGATCAGCCCCTGCTCGTAGGAATCAAAGGCCTTGTTGGTGATGCCCATGTCCAGCGCAGGCCCTGCAGCCACGCCCCGGCGCATCAGGCGCAGAGCGTCCAGCATTCCGCGCAGATCCAGCGCTTTGGTGGAAATCTCCGCGCTGTCGCATTTCTTTTGCAGGTCGAGGAAGAGCAGAGCAAACTGGTGCACATATTTGTCCGTCAGGTCGGCAAACTGGGCCCGCAGCAGCTTTTCAAGGTTTTCCTCCGTGATGGTGGGCATTTGGATGACTGCAAAGCGGGAAGTCAGGGCCTCGTTCAGCTCCCGGGTGCCCGCGTAGCCATAGTTCATGGTGGCGATGAAGCGGGTCTCTTCGGCCAGCGGGATGCGCTCGTAGCCGGGCACATCAATGGCGCGGCGGAAGTCCAGCACGGCGTGGAGGACGGCCAGGGCCTCGTTTTTGGCCATGTTGATCTCGTCCAGCACGCCGAAGCCGCCGCACTGGGCACAGCGGTAGACCGGCCCGGGCCGGAAGGTGACCGCCCCATCCACAAAGGTGTCCATGCCGATGAGGGAGGCTGCATCCATGTTCACATGGAACGAGATGTCCCATGCGGGGCGGCCAAAAGCGGCGGCCAGATTTTCGGCCAGCACATTTTTGCCGGTGGCCTTGCCGCCAGCCAGCAGAAGGTTTTCGCCGCAGAGCAGGGCCGCCAGTGCCTGCTCCCAGACCTCCCGGCCATAATAGGTAAAGCCGGAAGCCGGGATGCGGGGGCGCAGGGCCTCGGGCAGAGCGTGGGCGGCGCGGTATTCTTCCACAGCGCGCAGCAGGTCGGGGCTGATGCCCTCCTGCCGTAATGTTTCCATCAGATCAGACATCCAAGACATCTCCTTGCGGTTGGCTTTGCCAAACCGATTTTTCAGCCTTATCATAGCACAACCGCTCCGGTTTGTGTAGGGGGCGCGGGGGCATTTTTTGCCGGATTTTTGCCCGGGAAATGCCGCAGGGTGGAACGGATCTGTGTGCTGCCGTGCAGACGAAGGCGTTTTTCGTGCCCGGGGATCGTGCGGTAGCGGATATTTTGTGGAAAGCTGTCGAAATGGCAGGTGTTCTGTGTTGTGGGTATCCACTTTTGGCTCAGAATGGTAAAAATTCCGGAAATTCGATTGACAAATCCGAATATTTATCGTATAACCTATATATGGGAACAATTCCGGAGGGAATGCGGAACTCGTGCCCCTGCCCGTTCCTGTCGGAGGAACCACGGTCTGGTTCTGGTGCCGGTGCACTTGGTTTGGTGCAGACGGTAAGTATAGATTGAATTGAAAGAGAGGAATCCCCGATATGATGAACAATGAGATCAAAATGCCCGCTAACTTTGCTGCGATCGATGAGAACGAAATGGTGTACCTGCAGGGTGGCGCAACCACCGAGGCTACCGCTTGGGACGTGTTCCTGAACGTTGGCAAGCTGTTCAACTACATCGCCCGCGTGTTCTCCGCAGGCAGCTCCATCGTCAACAACATCAATGTTATCGTGACCACCTTCCAGACCCTGAGCACCTTCAGCCTGACCGCTAAGAACTAAGGTTTGGGCCAAAACCGAATCAGCATTCACAGGGCATCCGCTCCGGCAGGCGCGGGTGCTCTTTTTGCTGTACAGGGCGGGAAGGCATTCGCCCCCAAATGCAGGAAAGCAGCCGTTTTTCTGCAAAGCGGGCGGATTGTCCATTGACAAGGCTCAAGAGGGTGTCGTATACTAACGGTGCCTTGCAAGAAACCCCGCATCCGCGGAATAAAAGAGGAGAGAGAATATGAAAAATAACAACAGCAGCATCAAGACCTTTGTCGCTGTCGGTATCGGCGCGGCATTGTTCTTTGTTCTGGGACGTTTTGTGGCCATTCCCAGCCCGGTGCCCAACACCAACATCAGCCTGCAGTACGCCGTTCTGGCCCTGCTGGCTGCCATGTACGGCCCCGTGGCCGGAGGCCTGATCGGCTTCATCGGCCACACCCTCATCGACCTGTCCTGGGGCGGCAGCCCCTGGTGGAGCTGGGTCATCGCCTCCGCCTTTGTGGGCGTTGTGGTGGGCCTGTTCTCCAAGAAGCTGAACCTGCAGGAAGGCGAGTTCAGCAAGAAGCAGGTGGCTTTCTTTGCGCTGGCCAATATCGTGGCTCATCTGCTGGCCTGGATCCTGGTGGCCCCCGTGCTGGATATTGCCATCTACGCCGAGCCCGTCAAGAAGGTGTTTGCACAGGGTGCATTTGCCGCAGTGTCCAACAGTATCACCGCTGTGGTAGTGGGCGGCCTGCTGGTGCTGGCTTACACCAGAACCATCGCCAAGAAGGGCTCTCTGGATCAGGAGTGATCCCCGCATGAAACCCGGCCTTTCCATCTGCGCCGTCCGGCCCGTTGGAAAGGCTTTTTTGATGAACAGCTGAGGTACCATACCCATGGCAGAACGTAAACCCATCATCTCATTCCGCAACTTTTCCTTCCAGTACCGCGCCCAGAAGCGCCCCACCCTGACCGATATCAATCTGGAGATCTACCCGGGGGAACGGGTGCTCATTGCGGGCCCCTCCGGCAGCGGCAAGAGCACGCTGGCGGGGTGCATCAACGGCCTGAATCCGTTTTCCAACCCCGGCAAGTGCACCGGCACCCTGACCGTAGACGGTGTGGATGCGCCCCACAGCAGCCTCTTTGAGCTTTCGGCCCATGTGGGCACGGTGCTGCAGGACCCGGACGGCCAGTTCATTGGGCTGACCGTGGGCGAGGACATTGCCTTTGCACTGGAAAACAGCTGCACCCCGCAGGATGAGATGCACGCCATCACCCGCCATGCCGCCGAGCTGGTGGGCATCGAGAACCACCTCGGCTATGCACCGCACGAGCTTTCGGGCGGGCAGAAGCAGCGGGTGAGCCTGGCGGGCGTGATGGTGGATCAGGTCAAGATCCTGCTCTTCGATGAGCCGCTGGCCAACCTCGACCCCGCCACCGGCAAGCAGGCCATTGAGCTGATCGACGAGATCCAGAAAAAGACGGATACCACGGTGCTCATCATCGAGCATCGGCTGGAGGATGTGCTCTGGCGGAACGTGGACCGCATCGTGCTGGTGAACGGCGGCACCATTCTGGCAGACCTGCGCCCGGACGAGCTGCTCTCGGGCAGCCTGCTGGCGGAAAACGGCATCCGGGAGCCGCTGTATGTCACGGCTCTGCGCTATGCCGGGGTGGATATCACTCCGGACAAGCACCCCGCCCATGTGGACAGCCTTGTGCTGGACGATACCGACACCCAGAAGCTCCGGGACTGGTTCACGGCCCGGCCCCGGCCCGCCGCGCAGCCGGAACGGGAGCCGCTGCTGGAGGTAAAGGGCCTGAGCTTTGGTTACCAGAAGGGCCAGCAGACCCTGCGGGATGTCAGCTTCTCGATCGGCAAGGGGGAGATGGTGAGCATCGTGGGCCGGAACGGCGCGGGCAAATCCACCCTCTCCAAGCTCATCTGCGGCTTCGAGACCCCGGATGCGGGCGAGATCTTCCTGAACGGCAAGCCGCTGGCTGAGGAGAACATCCGCCGCCGCGCCCAGCACATCGGCTATGTGATGCAGAACCCCAACCAGATGATCTCCAAGACCATGATCTACGATGAGGTGGCTCTGGGTCTGCAGCGCTCCAGCCTGACCGAGGAGCAGATCCGGGAAAAGGTGGAAGCGACCCTCAGGGTCTGCGGCCTGTATCCTTTCCGGAACTGGCCCATCTCGGCACTGAGCTTCGGCCAGAAAAAGCGGGTGACCATTGCCAGCGTGCTGGTGCTCGACCCGGAGCTCATCCTTCTGGATGAGCCCACCGCCGGGCAGGATTTCCGGCACTATACCGACATCATGGAGTTCCTGCGGGGCCTGAATGCCCGGGGCGTGACGGTGGTGATGATCACCCACGACATGCACCTGATGCTGGAATACACCCGCCGCGCGCTGGTGTTCTGCGACGGACGGCTCATTGCAGACCGTACCGCGGCCGCCGTTCTGTGTGACCCCGCGCTGGTGGAACAGGCGGCCCTGAAGGAGACCAGCCTGTACACGCTGGCCAATCGCTGCGGCATTGCGCCCGCACAGGAATTTGTAGAGAGATTTATTGAGCAGGACCGGGAGGTGAGAGAGGGTGGCCGCTAAGACTGTTTTGAATTATCTCCCCCGGGAGAGCGTCATCCACAAGATGACCGGCACCACCAAGCTGGCGTTCTTCCTGCTGTTCACCTTTGCCAGCATGATCACCTACAACACCTGGGTGCTGCTGGGCCTGCTGGTGGTCAGCCTGCTGGCCTTCAGGCTGAGCCGGATCAAATTCCGGGAAGTCCGGTTTATGATGACCTTCATGCTGGTGTTCCTGCTGCTGAACAACTTGTTCATCTTCCTGTTCGATCCCAATCAGGGTACCACCCTGTACGGCACCCGCACGGTGCTCTGCCACCTGTTCTGGCGGTATGACCTGACAGCGGAACAGCTGTTCTACATGGT
Organism: Faecalibacterium sp. DFI.5.82; assembly: GCF_029076575.1. NCBI lineage: Bacteria > Bacillati > Bacillota > Clostridia > Eubacteriales > Oscillospiraceae > Faecalibacterium > Faecalibacterium sp. DFI.5.82. Next base: position 49,433 of record NZ_JARFIS010000002.1, on the reverse strand, counting down.
CAACATCAGCCTGAAATATTTTGTGGCCCTGCCGGTGGCCATCCTCTTCATCTCTGCCACCGACCCCAGCGAGTTTGCTGCCAGCCTGAACAGCATCGGCATCTCGTATAAGGTTGGATATTCGGTGGCCATTGCCCTGCGCTACATCCCCGATATCCAGCGCGACTACCACAGCATCAGCCAGGCTCAGCAGGCCCGCGGCGTGGAGCTGGGCAAAAAGGAGCCTTTCTTCAAGCGGATGAAGAACTCTGTCAACATCCTGCTGCCGCTCATCCTGACAAGTCTGAACCGCATCGACACCATCTCCAACGCGATGGAGCTGCGCGGCTTCGGCAAGAACAGCAAGCGCACCTGGTATACCCAGCGCCCCTTTGCCCGGCGGGACTTCGTTGCCCTGGGTGTGGGCGCAGTTCTGCTGCTTATCAGCCTGACCGTGACCATCCGCTTTGGAAGGTTCTATAACCCATTCCTCTGAACAAAAAGACATCCCCGCACTTCCTGTTTCGGCAGGCCGTGCGGGGATGTTTTACTTTTACAGACCGTTGGTTCAATGATGCCGCAAGAAAGAGGGGGCTGTGTTACGCCGCGTCCACGAACTCCTCCGGGTCTTCCACGGCATCGGTGATGGTCTCCTCCGCGTCATCGGAGGAGTCAGCAGGCTGCTCCGGGTGGAGCAGGGCGTTGAGCAGGTCACGGAAGTCGATCAGGCTGTCGTCCACCTGCTGATTCCGGGCCAGCAGGTCCTGCACCATGTCGGGCTTGTCGGTGATGAGGTCGTCCACGCCCAGCTCCAGCATGTGGGTGGCGACCTTTTCGCGGTCGATGGTCCAGGCAGAGACGGTCTTGCCCCGCAGATGGACGGCGTTGACCATGCCGGAGGTGATAAAGGTGGTCTCCACGCTGAAAAAGTCGGCATCGGGCAGGTCGTAGTAGTTGCCTGCGCCCAGAGCCAGAATATAGCCGGTGGGGTACTCAGGGGCCAGCGCTTTGACCTTGTGCAGGGTCTCGTAGCTCTGGGATGTGATGACGCAGTTGGAGCTGTCGAAGCCGTATTCCCGCAGCAGGCGTACAGTCTCAGCCTCCAGAGCAGGGGTGGCGGCGCTGGGCTTGATCTCCACGTTCAGGCCGATGCGGCCCCGGCAGAGCTGCAGCACCTGTTCCAGGGTGGGGATCCGGGTGTCGGCAAAGCGGCTGCTGAACCAGCGGCCTGCGTCCAGCTGTGCCACCTCGGCGTAGGTCAGATCATAGACTTTTGCGTTTTTGCCGGTGCAGCGTTTCAGGTTTGAATCGTGGGTCACCACGACCACGCCGTCGCTGGTCATCTGCACATCCAGCTCGATGCGGTCGCCGCCCTTGAGGATGGCCGACCGGAAGGCAGGAAGGGTGTTTTCCGGGGCCACGGTGCAGTCGCCCCGGTGGAAGGTGACCAGTGGGGTCACGCCGCCCACGGCGGTGAGCAGGGCATCGTCCTGAGGCAGAGCGTAGAGGTAGACTGCCATCAGCCCGGTGGCCAGCGTGACCCCGGCCACCGCAGCGGTGAGCAGGGGCCAGCCGCCAAAGCGGTGCGGTTTGCCCTCCGGCAGCTCTTCCGGCGGGCAGTCACGGCAGCGATCGTAGAGGAATGCGATGATGGTGCACTGGGCCGTGGTGACCTTGCAGTCCAGCAAAAAGCCGAAGAAGGGGATCTCCAACAAATACAGCGCACGGGCGAGCAGCAGCATGGCGCGGGTGCTCCGTAAGCCGATCAGCGCCGCCACACTGTAAACCAGCAGGGAGGCTCCGAAAAAGACCAGAACAGACCGGATCGGCGCACTGAGGTTCCACCGCAGCAGCACACCGGCCAGCCGGGGCAGCTGTGCCCTGACATGGGCTGCGCTCTCCTGAACGGCTTCCCACAGGTTTTTGCGTTCCAGCGTAAAGAGGGGGAGCACCAGGACCCAGAACAGGGTGAACAGGAACGCCGCACCCAGAATGAGAAGAAAAAGCACCAGATAGAGCGGCTTTGCCCGGACAAGCCCAAGGATGTACTCCGGCACGGCCAGCTGAGAGATATAGTTGTAAGCCACGAATACATCGGTAAAGGGGATGAGCAGGGCGCAGTAAAGCAGGATGGGCCAGTTCTTGGGGAGCAGGACATGGCGGATATCCCCCAGCGACCGGACGAACAGGGAAACAGGACGCAGTGTTTCGCCCCGGCGGGCCAGCGCAAACCCGTGCAGGAGGATGGAAAAGCCGTACAGGTTCCAGAACGCCGCCAGAAGGACGATGAGCACGATCCCACCTAAAATGGTCGGTGAAGTAAAGATCTGATGTGCATTGTTGTTGGTCAGGTAGTTCACCGGCGAGCAGCGCAGTGTCAGCGACCAGATGCCATTCATGGCAGGCAGAAACAAAAGATAGGTCAGGGCTTTGTACACCAGCACGGCTGTCAGAACGGCAGCGGAGGCCCGGTGCAGCAGAGTCAGGGCATGGTTCCGGGTGTCCTTGTAGGCCCGGCGTGCCCGCGTGAGGGAGCGGAAGAGATGCTTCAATTTGGATTCCACCTCGGTACTGGGATATGGTTCTGTCATTTTACAGTAGTATATCACAAAGCCGGGAAAAATGGAAACGACACGGATCGACAGTTTGTTCCAGAGGGCACAGGCGCTTTTCAGCGGAGCAAAAGCGTGTTACAATAGGGGCAGAGTAAAACAGACAGGGGAGGAACACCCAATGCAGATCATGGATCAATTCGGTGCAGCACCGGGGGCAGAGAGCGTCCGGATGCCCGATGGCACCGAGCGGACACTGGCGGCAGAGCACGCCGCGGCCATTCTGGTCAACGAACAGCCAGCCTTCCGGGTGGTCTGCACGCCGGAGCTGCTGCCGCAGCTGGCGCTGGGCCGCCTGCTGACCGAGGGCTGGATCACCTCCGCTGACGAGGTGGAGCGGGTGGCCGTCTGCGCGCAGGGCCTCAAGATAAGCGTTCAGCTGCGCCACCCGCTGGCGGCAGCGGAACAGGCCGGGCAGGAGGTGCCCAGCTGCTGCACCGATAACCTGACGCTGGCCAGCCCGGTGCGGCTGCCGCCGCTGGTCCCGGTGCCCCAGCGGGAGATTCCCGCCGCATGGGTGGATGCGCTGGCCGATGCCATGGGGCAGGGCCTTCCGCTCTACCGTGCCACCCATGCCGTGCACAGCTGTCTGCTGCTGCGTGCGGGCAAGATCTTGTACCGGTGCGAGGATCTGGGCCGCCACAACGCGCTGGACAAGGCCGTGGGCTGCGCCCTGACAGAGGGTGTGCCGCTGGCGGAGTGTGTGCTTTTTACCAGCGGCCGGGTGCCGGTGGATATGGTGCGCAAGGCCATCCGGGCCGGTGTGCCCGCGCTGGTGAGCAAGAGTATGCCCACGGTACAGTCGCTGGAGCTGGCAGAGGAATATGGATTGAAACTGTTCATCCGGCAAAAGAAATGATTTCACCAAGAGGCAAGAGCTTTTGAGAGCAATTGTAGGGCACTGTTTGTACGTATGCGTTGACTAACCGATGGAAAAGGTGTTATTCTTATAACGAAGAAACCGTTCCGCACTGTTGCAGCAGGTGGAACGGCTGTTTTCGTGCCCGGGAGTTCCGGGCACAGCTGAATCAAACAGGCAGGTGATACAATTGAAGCAGGCAAATCATGCGCCGCAGTCCTTGTGGCGCAGGCGGCTGCCCGGCTATGCGGCCATGGGTGCGGCAACGCTTGCCATGGCGCTTGGCCTTGGCGGGCTGATGCACAGCCGCACCACGGTGGCCGGAACGGCTCTGCCGCTGGCAGATGCCGACGCTGCCACCTATGGTGTGAGCGCGGTGTACCAGCTGGATGACACCACGTATTATGTGGTGGGCAGCAAGCAGGGCTTCCAGAGCGAGGTGCAGGCCGGTGTGACGCTGGACCGCGACGGCAATGTGCTGGATGTGAAGATCCTGGCACAGGCCGAGACCGACAGCCTGGGTGCTCAGTGTGAGAACCCGGAGTTCACGGCCCAGTACCAGGGCGCAGCTCCCTTCACGCTGGCAGGCAAGGGTTACACTGTGACCGACCCGGCCACCGGCACGGCTTTTGCTGCCGCAGGCAGCGCCGAGACCGACGCTGCTCCCGCTGAGGCCTTCGACCCCGCCGCATGGCGTGCGGGCGATACCTCCCCGGAGGCCGAGGCTACCCGGAAGATGTATGAAGCCGGGCTGACCCTCTCGGCCCTGAACGGCCAGCCGATGGACGACGCGCTCATCCCCCCGATGGACAACAGTGCTGAGGCTGTGGCACGGCGCAAGCTGTACGCGGCGTGTCTGAGCAAGAGCGCGCAGGACGGCGAGGAACAGGCAGTGCCTTATGCAGACTGGTCCGCTGAAAAGCAGGCCGAGTACAAGCTGCAGGCCGCTGATCTGACCACCCAGGGCAGTGCGGCCGACACGGTCAGTGCTGACATGACCCAGGTGGATGCGCTTTCCGGTGCAACCATTACGTCCACGGCGGTCACGGACATCGTCAACAATTCTTATTTCTATGTAACCGAGGTGCTCTGCGCAGAGTGACCTCACGGAGGAATGGAAACCTATGGCAAAAACTGATTTTCTGACGGCTGACATGACCCGCCGTCAATTTATGAAGATCTCGGGCAAGAGCCTTGCAGGACTCACCCTTTCCGCATCTATGCTGTCCCTCTTCGGCTGCTCTCAGAAGCAGGTGGACGCCGGTGCTGTGGCGACCTGGGCACTGCCCCAGGGTCTGCTGGTGGTCAATGCTGACCTGTGCACCGGCTGCCAGCGGTGCGAGATCAACTGCACCCTGACCAACGACGGTGTGTGCTCTTCCTACATCAGCCGCGTCAAGATCCAGCGCCGCCTGAATCTGGACGGCGACGGCAACGGTCTGCTGTCCGGCACCGACAACTGCTTTGTCTACTTCCCGGATACCTGCCGCCAGTGTGAGGATCCCGCCTGCGGCAATGCATGCCCCCAGAAGGCCATTATCACCAATGAGCAGGGCATCCGCGTGGTCGATACCGACAAGTGCATCGGCTGCGGTGCCTGCGTGGAGGCCTGCCCCTGGCACATGCCCACCGTCAACCCCGAGACCGGCAAGTCCTCCAAGTGCATCGCCTGCGGTGCCTGCGTGGCGGGCTGCCCGTCCGGCGCTCTGTCCATCGTGGACTGGGATGCCGTTACCAGCGCAGCACAGGCTGCTTACAAGGATCTGTAAGGAGGAACAACAATGGCTGAAACCTATGGCTGGGCAGGCAAGATCCTGCGCGTCAACCTGACCACCGGTGAGATCACCACCCAGGACGACGCAAAATACCATAAATATATCGGCGGTATGGGCATGGCCTACCGCATTATGTACGAGGAAGCTCCCATGGAGCTGGACCCCTATGACGAGAAGGCTCTGGTCATCTTTGGTGTCGGCCCCCTGACCGGTGCCGGCGTGCCCTGCTCCGGCCGTATGAACGTGACCTTCCGTTCTACCTGGTCCAAGGGCCACTCCATCATCGATGCACACATGGGCGGCCACATCGGCTCCATGCTGAAGTATGCCGGTTATGACGGCATTGTTGTCAGCGGTATCTCCGAAAAGCCCGTCTACCTGCGCATCGAGGACGGCGAAGTCTCTCTGGAGGACGCAAGCGAGATCTGGGGCAAGGGTACCTTTGCTGCCAACAAGTGGATGGTGGAGCAGAACGGCCGTGAGTTCGAGACTGCTTCCATCGGCCCCGCCGGTGAGAACCTTGTGGATTACTCCACCCTGAACACCAGCTTCGGCAACTCCGGCGGTGCCGGTCTGGGCGCTGCCATGGGCAACAAGAAGCTGAAGGGCCTGGCCATCCGCGGCACCGGCAGCGTCAAGGTGGCTGACCCCAAGAAGGTGCTGGAGCTGTCCAACTACATGATGGGCAACCTGATCGGCGGCAACAACAACCACAACGTGCCCGCACAGCCCCAGAGCTGGGCAGAGTACAGCGCCACCTCCGGCAAGAACCGCTGGTCCGGCGCTCCCGGCCGTATGTGGAAGAAGGCTCCCGGCGGCCCCGTGGATACCGGCGAGCAGCCCTACAACGATATCAACAAGGTGGCTCTGCGCTGCTTCAAGGGCTACTTCGACTTCGGCGCTCCGGCTGCCGAGTACACCGTGAAGAACGGCGGCTGCTCCTCCTGCCCCATCCGCTGCTACACTGAGTACGATGTGGATCCGCTGGCCGATTACGACCTGCCCACCCACAACTCCAACACCTGTATGCCCGTGCTGTACGGCACCCGCGTCTATCCGGACGGCGTGCACGATTTCAAGTACGAGGGCGACGGCACCATGGTCATCAACCTGGCATGGTCTCATGCTGTGGACGATATGGGCCTGTGGGACAACTACGGCAACCTGAACCGCGACCTGCTGTGGATCCTGCGGATGCCCCGCGAGGAGGCCACCAAGTACATCAGCGAGGCTGAGTACGACTCTCTGCCCTGGGAGTGGGAGAAGGCTGGCGATCCCCGCTGGGAGGTGGAGCTGATCCGCCGCATGGCTTACGGTGAGGGCGACCTGTCCGTGATCGCCAAGGGCACCCTGGCCATGATGGAGAAGTTCGGCCTGCCCAAGAGCTGGCTGGACCGCAACGATGGTGCCACCAACTCCAACCTGATCTACAACGGCTTCCCCAACCACCACGGCCCTGCTGAGGCATGGCAGGTGGGCATGCTGTACAACCTCGTCTACAACCGCGACTGCATGATCCACGAGATCGTCTGCGAGACCGGCTCCGGTGCTCCCTATGAGGTGACCAAGAAGGTCATGGAGGACTTCTTCGGCGAGGGCTGCTACGATAAGGCCAAGGCCTACACTCCCATCAACGAGAACAAGGCAAAGCTGGCTGCATACTGCGTCAACGACAAGAACTTCCACGACTCTGCCACCCTGTGCAACTGGATGTGGCCCATGACCCAGTCTCCCTCCAAGGAGCGCGAGTACCACGGTGACCTGGATCTGCAGGCAGACTTTATGACTGCTGTTACCGGCGAGACCTATACCCAGGCCGATCTGCAGGAGGACGGTGCCCGCATTACCCAGATGCTGCGCGCGATGACCGCCATCAGCTTCCAGCAGAACTGCGGCAGCGCAAACCTGCGTCAGGAGCACGATGCCATCTGCGATTGGGTGTTCGATAAGGACCCCGACTTCAAGGCATTCGAGGAAGGCACCACCAAGCTGGACCGCGCCGACATGGAGAAGGCAAAGGATCTGTTCTACGACATCTTCGGCTGGGACCGCACCACCGGTGTGCCCACCCGCGAGACGCTGGAGAAGTATGATCTGGCTGACATGGCCGATGATCTGGAAAAGCGCGGCATCTATGCCCAGAACACCGCAGCAGCTGAATAAATCCCATAGAAAGAGGAACGATCGTCATGTTGTTTGGCAGACGTAAACCCGGCTACACCACCACTGTGGACAGCAGCGTGGACCCGGAGCAGGCCGTTCTGGACCTGCAGAAGGCAGAGCTGGCCGCCAAGAAAAAGCCCAAGGCAGAGGTGTTCGACATCAATGCCGCCAGCGAGACGGCCCGCCGCCTGAAGGAAACGGGCAGCAGCTTTGACGGCAGCGCCGCCAAGACCGGCGAGGACGTGATCGCCGCCGTGGAGCGGGAGACCGCAGAGCTTGCAGCAATGCAGGCTGCCGGGGCCGCACCCGAAGCCGCCGAAACTGTGCAGGAAGAGGCTGCAAAGCCGCAGCTGCTGGATTTTCTGGCCGGTGAGCCGGAGGTTGAAAACGATCCCTTTGCGGATCAGCCCACCAAGACCGCGCCGGAGCTGCCGGAGCTGACCCCCGCGCAGGAGCTGGCCGGTTACATCCGTTCCCGCAGCGCCGCCGCGCTTATCACGCCCCACGCACTGCTGGTCAGTGAGGTGGAGAACGCCGATGAGCTGTTGGCTCAGATGCCGCAGGACCCCCAGTGTGAGGATATCGTTGTCCGTGCAGGCGCAAAGGATACCTACTATTACTCCAACGCCAACATGAGCGACAACTACGCCATGATCGCCCAGCTCATTGAGGACAAAGACCTCTGTGTCATGTTTGCTGAGATGGTGCGCTTCAATGCACGGGTCTACCCCAGTGCTACCCCGCTGAAGTACTTCCAGCGCTCCCCCTACGGCCTTGCGCCGGAGGAGATCGAGCAGACCTGGAAGACCATGCAGGGCAGGCCGGAGTTTGCCGACATCGAAGAGCTGACCAACAATCAGAACGAGCGGTTCCTCTTCTCCACCCAGTACCTCACCCGCCGCTATGCAAAAGCAATCAGCGACGTGGATGATTTCTGCGACTAAAAGATCATACACAATTGAATAGGGTACAAGAGCTTCTTTGAGCAAGGCTGTCTAAACCCCGCAGGGGGCAGGACACCGCGCCGCAATGCTAAGGGCCAACGCCGGCATTCAAGGGTGGCAGGGGAAACCCGGTCGCCTTCCCGCAGAAGAAACGCTGCAATTTGAAAAAAAGAACTCCTCCCATCCACCGTTCCGGAGCGTTGCCTCCTTCCCGTTGCTGCAACAGCGGAAAAGGAAGCGGCTCCCTCGGCGTGGCGGCCTGCAGGCTGCCGCTCCGGGCCATGTTCGGTTTTTTGCGGGGGCGTTTTGATTTTCGGTCAGAACGTCTCCGCTTTTTTTCACCTGCCGATCGAAAAGAGATCTCCCCGGGAGTTTGTCCGGGCCATAGCGGGCAAACTGTGCCCCGGGGAGCGATGGAGGATTTTTGCAATGAAACAGCCTTTTTGCACGCCAGCCCAGGCCCTGCGCCGGGTGCTGGATGCTGCTGCGGCTCTCCCGGTGCCTGCCACGGAGCGGGTGCCGCTGGATGATGCCTGTGGGCGGATCGCAGCCCGGGACCTGTGTGCCCGGATGGATCAGCCCCCTTTTGACCGGAGCCCTCTGGATGGCTATGCCCTTCACAGTGCCGACACGGCCGGGGCGGGGGAGAAGACCCCTGTCACCCTGCCGGTGGTGATGAAGCTCTACGCCGGGGATGCCCCCGCCGTTGCCCTGCCTGCCGGGTGTGCTGCCCGCATTATGACCGGTGCACCCCTGCCCCCGGGCGCGGACTGCGTTCTGATGCAGGAGCTGACCGACGGCGGGGAGGAGCAGGTGCGCATTTACGCCCGGCTCCAGCCCAACGCCAATGTGGTGTTCCGGGGTGAGGACATCGCCGCCGGTGCCCCCATTGCCGCTGCCGGAACTGTGCTGACCCCGGCGCACATCGGTGTGCTGGCCGGTCAGGGCATCCCGGATGCCGAGGTTTTTCGCCCCCTGACCGTGGGCGTGCTTGCTACCGGCAGTGAGCTGCTGGAAGCGGGTGAGGCCTGGGCTCCCGGCAAGATCTACGATGCCAACGGGATCCAGAATGCCGCCCGCCTGCGGCAGCTGGGCTTTGCCGTGGAGCGCACCCACTGCTCGGATGACCCGGAAGAGATCGCCGCCCGGATGAAAGAACTGCTCACCCGGTGTGATGCGGTGATCACCAGCGGCGGTGTTTCGGTGGGGCAGAAGGATTACCTGCCCACAGTGCTGGAAATGCTGCACGCGGAGCCTGTTTTTGCCGGGGTGGCCCAGAAGCCCGGCAGCCCCATGATCGCTGCACAGGTGGGAGAAAAGCTGGTGTTCTGCCTGTCCGGCAATCCCTTTGCCGCTGCTGCCACGCTGGAGCAGTATGCCGTTCCGGCCCTGCTGCGGGCCGCAGGGCGGCGGGAAGAGGACTGCATCCCGGTGCATACCCGGGGAAGGCTGACCACCGGCTTTTCCAAGCCCAGCAAGGGAACCCGCTTTCTGCGGGCCAGAGCGCTGGGCGGCCTGGTGGAGATCCCCGGCGAGGGCAACGCGGAGGCGCATTCCTCGGGCAGTCTGTCGGCCATGATGGGCTGCAACTGCCTGGTGGAGCTGCCTGCGGGCAGCGGCCCGGTGGCTCCGGGCGAAGAAGTGGAGGTGCTGAACTTTGTACAGTGAAAAGAAACAGGCGCTTGCTGCCGAGCTGAGCCTGAAGCGCCCGGCTGTGCTGGCCGTGAGCGGTGCGCACAACAGCGGCAAAACGACTTTGTTGGAAAAACTCATCCCCCTGCTGCGGGCACGGGGCCTGAAGGTGGGTGTCATCAAGCATGACGGCCACGATTTCACCCCCGACGTGCCGGGCACCGACAGCTTCCGCCTGCGGGAAGCCGGGGCCGAGGGCGTGGCGGTCTTTTCGGGCAGCCGCTACCTGCTGACGGAGGAATTCCGCCTGAACGAGCAGGATCTGCTGGCCCTGTTTGAGCGCCACGGCTATGATCTGGTGCTGATGGAGGGCTTCAAGGAGAGCGGCTGGCCCAAGATCGAGGTGGTGCGCAAGGCTGTCTCGGAGGAGCCTGTCTCCTTTGAGCCGCTGGCCATCGTGGGGGATGTTCCGGGCGCGGATTTTGCGCTGGACGAGCCCGCAGCGCTGGCCGACTGGATCGCTGCACAGATGCCTGCATTGTAACAGGGGGAGGAAGAAACCATGAAACTGATCCGTACCGAAGACGCGGCAGGGCAGGTGCTCTGCCACGATATCACCCAGATCATCCCGGGTGAATTCAAGGGGGCCCGCTTCAAAAAGGGCCACATCATTCAGCCAGAGGATATTCCGGTGCTGCTGAGCATCGGCAAGGAAAACCTCTATGTCTGGGAGAAAAAGCCCGGCATCCTCCACGAGGACGAAGCTGCCGCCCTGCTCTACAAGGCCGCTGCCGGTCAGAATATCCACGGCACCGAGCCCCGGGAGGGCAAGATCGAACTGATCGCCGACTGCGACGGTCTGCTCAAGATCGACCGCAGGGCCCTGTTGGCGGTGAACAGCACCCCCCAGATGATGATCGCCACGATCCACGGCGACCTGCCTGTGAAAAAGGGAGCCAAGCTGGCTGGTACCCGCATCATCCCGCTGGTCATTGAGCAGGAGAAGATGGAGGCCATGCAGGCTGCTGCCGGGCCGAAGCCCATCCTGAACGTGCTGCCCTTCCACCAGAAGAAGTTTGCCGTTATCACCACTGGCAGCGAGGTGTTCAAGGGCCGTATTGAGGACAAGTTTACTCCCATCCTCGAGCAAAAGCTGGCGGTGTATGGCTGTGAGATGGCCTTCCACAAGGTCTGCGACGATGACCCGGCGGGCATCACGGCCGCTATTCTGGAAGCAAAGGCCGCAGGCTGTGAGCTGATCTTTACCACCGGCGGCATGAGCGTGGACCCGGATGACCGCACCCCGCTGGCCATCAGGAACACCGGGGCTGAAATTATTACCTACGGTGCGCCCGTGCTGCCCGGTGCCATGTTCCTGGTCAGCTATCTGGACGATGTGCCGGTCTGCGGTCTGCCCGGCTGTGTGATGTACGCCAAGCGCACCATTTTTGACCTGCTGCTGCCCCGCCTGCTGGCCGATGACCCCATCACCGCCGAGGATATCGCCCGTCTGGGCGAGGGCGGCCTCTGCCTGGGCTGCGCCGAGTGCCACTGGCCCAACTGCGGCTTCGGACACTGCTGAAACCCTCTCAGTCAAAGCCTTTCGGCTTTGCCAGCTCCCCCGAAGGGGGAGCTCAACTAAGGTGAAAAAATATGAGTGAAAATAATCTGACACATTTTGATGCCGCCGGAAACGCCGTGATGGTGGACGTGAGCGAAAAGCCAGTCACGGCCCGGGAGGCCACGGTCCACGGCATCATTACCATGAATGCGGATGCCTTTGCCGCTGTGGAAAGCGGTACCGTGAAAAAAGGCGATGTGCTGGGCGTGGCCCGGGTAGCCGGCATCATGGCCACCAAGCGCACCAGCGAGCTGATCCCCCTGTGCCACCCGCTGCCGCTGACCAAGGTGCAGATCGAGTTTGACCTGCTGCCCGAGCGCCGGGCCGTGGAAGCACGCTGCACGGTCAAGACCAGCGGCGTGACCGGCGTGGAGATGGAGGCCCTGACCGGCGTTTCCACCGCCCTGCTCACCATCTATGACATGTGCAAGGCTGTGGATAAGGGCATGGAGCTGGGCGAGATCCATCTGGTGGAAAAGACCGGCGGCAAGAGCGGACATTATATCCGGGCGGAGGGCGGCTATGTTTGATTCCAAGGGCCGCAATATCCATTATCTCCGCCTTTCCGTGACCGACCTGTGCAACCTGCGCTGCCGCTACTGTATGCCGGACGGCGTGGACAAGCTGGAACGGGAGGATATCCTGACCTACGAAGAATTCCTGCGCCTTGCCGCTCTGTTTGCCCGGTGCGGGGTGGATACCGTGCGGGTCACCGGCGGCGAACCGCTGGTGCGCAAGGGCGTGGAGCAGCTGGTCAAAGGGCTGAAAGCCATCCCCGGCATCCGGAAGGTCACCATGACCACCAATGCCGTCCTGTTGGAACAGCAGCTGCCCGCCCTGCTGGAGGCCGGGCTGGACAGCGTGAACATCAGTCTGGATACGCTGGACCCCGCCCTGTTTGCAAAGATCACGGCCCGGGATGAATTTGCCGCCGTGCAGGCAGGCATCCATGCCGCGCTGGAAAGCGGCATTCCGGTCAAGCTGAACTGCGTGCCCCAGGTGGGCATAAACGAGGGCGAGCTGGAAGCGCTGGCCGCTCTGGCACAGGACAAGCCCCTGCAGGTGCGGTTCATCGAGATGATGCCCATCGGCTACGGGGCGGCCATGCCCTGTATCTCCGGCCCGGAGCTGCTGGCCCGCTTCCGCAGGCGCTGGCCGGAGCTGGCTCCGCTGCCCGGGGCAGCATGTGCCGCGCTGGGCGATGGCCCGGCGGTCTATTACACCGTGCCGGGCTGGAAAGGGGACATCGGCTTCATTGCCGCTGTCCACGGCAAGTTCTGCGCCTCCTGCAACCGGGTGCGGCTGACCAGTCAGGGCTTTCTGCGCCCCTGCCTTGCCAGTGAGGCCGGATGTGACCTGAAAGCCCTGCTGCGCAGTGGCGCGTCTGACGAAGAGCTGCTGACTGCCATCCGTACCACCATCTGGGAAAAGCCCCAGGAACATCATTTTGAATTGAAACAGGACATCCCCGCGACCCGGGGTATGTACCGAATTGGAGGATAAATCTATGGGAAAACTTCTGGCGATCTGCACCAGCCCCCAGCGGGGCACGGTCAAGACCGAAGTGGAAAGCGCACGCCTGACCCCGGAATGGGGCATTGAGACCGATGCCCACGGCGGGAACTGGCACCGTCAGGTCAGCCTGCTGAGTGCCGAAAAGATCGAGAACTTCCGCAAGAAGATCTGGGTGGACTACGGTGCCTTTGGCGAGAATCTGGTGGTGGAGGGCTACGATTTCCGCAATCTGCCCGTGACCAGCCGTTTTGCCATCGGGGACGTGGTGCTGGAAATGACCCAGATCGGCAAAGAGTGCCACAACGACTGCGTCATCAAGCAGAAGACCGGTGAGTGCATCATGCCCCGGGAGGGCGTGTTTGCCCGGGTGCTGCAGGGCGGCGAGATCCACGTGGGGGACGAGGTGACCCTGCTGCCCCCGCCGGAAAACCCGCCCCTGCGCGCTGCCGTCATCACCCTTTCCGACAAGGGCAGCCGGGGTGAGCGTGAGGACAAGAGCGGCCCCCTGATCGTGGAGATGCTCACCGCTGCAGGCTATCAGGTGGAGGAGACCATGATCCTGCCCGATGAGGCAAAGGCCCTGAAAGCACAGCTCATCCGGCTGGCCGATGGCCGTCAGGTCAACCTGATCCTGACCACCGGCGGCACCGGCTTTGCCCCCCGGGATATCACCCCGGAAGCCACCTATGCCGTAGCGGACCGCAACGCCCCCGGCATTGCTGAGGCCATGCGTTATCACAGCCTGAGCATCACCCCGCGCGGGATGCTCAGCCGTGCCGCCAGCGTGCTGCGGGGCAAGACCCTCATCGTCAACCTGCCCGGCAGCCCCAAGGCCGTGAAAGAGAATCTGGAGTACATCCTGCCCAGCCTGGAGCACGGGGTGCGCATTGCCGCCGGGCTGGACGGCGAGTGCGCCCGCAAATAAGCCTGTTTCACCGCCGCGACGCTGCTTTTGGTGCCGGGCGTAAAAATAAAAGTACAACAAAAGCATACCCACTGTAAGGAGCAAGACTATGAAAACTATGATCTCCCGCCGCAGCTTCCTGTGTGCTGCCGGCATCGCATCCGCATCTGCTGTTCTGACCGCCTGCGGCGGCTCCTCCAGCAGCACTGCATCTTCCACCGCATCCTCCGCTGCCGCCTCCTCTGAGGCTGCCTCCGGCGAGAGCGTGGAGCTGATCGTTTTTGCTGCCGCCTCCTTGACCGAGACCCTGAACGCCATTGCCGAGACCTACTCCGCAGAGAACCCCGGCGTGACCTTCAGCTTCAACTTTGACTCTTCCGGAACCCTCAAGACCCAGATCCAGGAGGGCGCGGACTGCGATCTGTTCATCTCCGCCGGTCAGAAGCAGATGAACCAGCTGGACAGCACCGCTTCCGCTGAGGTGAACACCGAGGGCCTGGACTTTGTGGATGCCGAAAGCCGTGTGGATCTGCTGGAGAACAAGGTCGTGCTCTGTGTGCCTGAGGGCAGCAACAAGGGGATTGACAGCTTCGACAGCCTGGCTGAGCACCTGAAGGCAGAGGATATCCTGTTCTGCATGGGCAACAGTGATGTGCCCGTGGGTCAGTACACCCAGAAGATCCTGGCTTACTACGATCTGGATGAGGCAGCTCTGGCTGCTGCCGGTGTCATCACCTATGGTTCCAACGTCAAGGAAGTCACCACCCAGGTCAGCGAGGCCAGCGTGGATGCCGGTGTCGTTTACTGCACCGATGCGTACAGCGCCGGTCTGACCCCCGTGGACGAGGCTACCAAGGAAATGTGCGGTCAGGTCATCTACCCCGCCGCTGTGATGAAGAACGCCCTCCATACCGAGGCTGCCAAGGAGTTCCTGGCTTACCTGCGCACCGACAAGGCTGCATCCGTGTTCGAGAGCGTCGGCTTCACCGCACTGTAAGCATCCGCTGGGGGGATGGTATGGACTGGTATCCCTTATGGAACAGCCTGCGCATTGCGCTGATCAGCTGCGCGGCAGTGTTCTTTTTAGGCATCTTTGCGGCCTACTACATTGCAAAGCTCCCGCGCGTGCTCAAGGGCGTGCTGGATGTGGTGCTCACCCTGCCCATGGTGCTGCCGCCCACGGTCGTGGGATATTTCCTGCTGCTGCTGTTCGGCGCAAAAAGACCGCTGGGCATCTTTTTCATGGAACATTTCGGCGTGAAGCTGGTGATGAACTGGTACAGCGCCATCTTTGCTTCCATCGTGGTGGCCTTTCCGCTGATGTACCGCACGGCCCGCGGTGCCTTTGAGAGTTTTGACGAAACGCTGGCCTGGTCGGCACAGACGCTGGGACTTTCCAACACCTGGATCTTCTGGCGGGTGCGGATGCCCTGCTGCCGTCAGGGCATTCTGGCCGGTACGGTGCTGGCCTTTGCCCGTGCGCTGGGCGAATATGGTGCCACCAGCATGATCGCAGGCTACACGCCGGGCAAAACGGCCACCATTGCAACCACGGTCTACCAGCTCTGGCGCACCAACGATGAAGCCGGGGCCATGCAGTGGGTGCTGGTGGATATCGTTATCTCGGCGGTGGTGCTGCTGGCAGTCAACCTGCTGGAACGCAGGCAGAAGCAGGGAGGAAAGCGCGCATGAGCCTGGAAGTAAATGTGACCAAGCGGTTTGATGGCTTTACCCTTCACGCTGCGTTCACGGCGGGGGATACCGCCACCGCCCTTCTGGGCGCGTCTGGCTGCGGCAAAAGCATGACCCTGCGCTGCATTGCAGGCATCGTCCGGCCGGACGAGGGACGCATTGTGCTGGATGGCCGGGTGCTGTTCGACAGCGCTCAGGGCATCGACCTGCCGCCCCAGCAGCGCAATGTGGGTCTGCTGTTCCAGAACTACGCCCTGTTCCCCAACATGACCGTGGAACAGAATATCCTCAGCGCACTGAAAAAGGAAAAGGACCCTGCCGCCCGCAGGGCCGCCTGTGCCGAGGCATTGCGGGCCATGCGGCTGGAAGAACTGGCCAAGCGCCTACCCGGTGCGCTTTCGGGCGGGCAGCAGCAGCGTGCCGCCCTGGCCCGCATCCTGGCGGCCAAACCCCGCATCCTGATGCTGGACGAGCCGTTCAGTGCGCTGGACAGCTATCTGCGTGAGGAGGTAGAGGGGGAAGTGGGCAGCCTGCTGGCCGGGTTTGCGGGCACGGCCCTGCTGGTGACCCACAACCGGGACGAGGCCTACCGCCTGTGCAGGGAGATGATCGTGATGGACAGCGGCGAGGTGCTCCGGGCAGGCACGACCAAGGAGGTCTTTGCCGACCCCCGCACCCGTGCCGCCGCCCGCCTGACCGGCTGCAAGAACATTCTGCCCTGCACCCGGGTGGGGGAGCATACCGTTCATCTGGCGGGCTGGGAACAGCCGCTGACCGTGGCTCTGCCGGTGCCCGAGGGCTGCCGTGCCGTGGGCATCCGCGCCCATGATTTTGCGCCCTGCGCTCCCGGCACCCCCAACAGCCTGCCGGTGCAGGCTGTCTCCACCAGTGAGAATCCCTTTGACTGGAATATGATCTTCACCCTGCCCGGCGGTGAGGCCCGCCTGTGGTGGAAGGTGTCCAAGGAGACATTGGCGGCCCCGCCGCCAAAAGCACCCGCCTGCCTTGCTGCCGCCCCGGAAAATATCATGCCGCTGGTCTGAGGCAAAAAATCGTTTTCTCCCTGCTCCCGAAACAGAAATACGGAGCAGGGAGAATTTTTTTGAAAAAAGTACTTGACTTTATCAAGTAATGTGATTATACTAGACCTTGTCAAGTAAAGGAGATGCAAAGAGTGATCCAATCGACCATATCCTTCTACGTGATGGAGTTTTACAAGCAGTTCGCAGCCTACACCACCCAGCAGCTGCAGGAGTTCGGCCTGAGCTTTGGCATGATGTATTTTGTGATCTACGTGGGCAAACATCCCGGCTGCACCCCGGCTGAGATGACCAAAAAACTGCACCTGGACTGGGGCCACTGCCAGCGCAGCGTGATCAAGCTGGTGGAAGATGGCTTTATGACCCGGGAAAAGCAGGGCCGCAGTTATCATTTGGGGCTGACCCCGGCGGGTGAGAGAGCATTCCGGACCTGCCACCAGGTATTTTTCGATTGGGATGCGCAAAATTTGAGCGGGCTGACCGAAGAGGAACAGCACCAGCTCCTGAGCCTGCTGCAAAAGGCAGCACGGACGAGGAAAGAGAGTGTGTAACATGTACGACACCATCCTGAGCCCCATTGATTACGGTGGATTGCAGCTGAAGAACCGCATCATCTTTGCCCCCACCACCTTCGGCCTTTCGGACGAGGAATATCTGGCAGAGATGGAGCGGCTGGCCAAGGGCGGCTGCGCCATGATCATCATCGGCGACGTGCCGGTGGCCAAGAGCCGGTTTGAGAAGTCCCTGTTTGACAAAAAGGGCTTTGCTTTCTATCAGCAGATCTGCGAGACTGCCCACAAATACGACTGCAAGGTCTGCGCCCAGCTCCACCAGACCGATACCGACATGATGTCCATCATCAAGTGCATCCCGGGGATGCTGATGAAAAAGATCACCCCCGACCAGCTGCGGGAGCGGATGAACGATGCCGTGGGCCCCTACATCACCAAGATGTCCCAGAAAAAGATCCATCAGATCATCGCGGGCTTTGGCAAGGCCGCTGTGCTGGCAAAGCAGGCGGGCTTTGACATGGTGCAGGTGCACGGCGACCGGATGTGTGGCAGCTTCTCTTCCGCCATCTTCAACCACCGCACCGATGAATACGGCGGCAGTGCCGAGCGCCGCGCCCGCTTTGCCGTGGAAGCTGTCAAGGCAGTGCACGCCGCTGTGCCCGGCATGGCCATTGACTACAAGCTGGCTGTCCGGCAGGAGAACCCCCATTACGGCAACGCCGGTGTGGTGGAGGAGGAACTGGCCGTGTTCGTGCCCCTGCTGGTGCAGGCAGGCGTGACCAGCTTCCATGTGACACTGGCCAACCACTCTGCGCTGGAAAACACCATCCCGCCGGCCAGCCACCCCGAGTTCAAGGAGACCGGCTGCTTCCTCAAGTTCTGCGATGAGGTGCGCCGGTATACCAGTGTGCCGCTCTGCGGTGTGGGCGGCCTGAACGACCCCGATTTTGTGGAGCAGCAGCTTGCCAGCGGCCGCATCCAGTGCGCGGCAATGTGCCGCCAGCTGCTGGCTGACCCCAACTGGGTCAACAAACTGCAGAGCGGCAATGCGGCAAAGATCCACCGCTGTGTCCGCTGCAACAAAAAGTGCCTGGGCGGCCTGATTGCCCATCAGGGCACCCGCTGTGTCTATGATGCCCTGAACGCAAAAGAACAGGGCAGCATCTGATATCAAACATAATAAAGGAGAATGACCATGAGCTACGCCATCGTTTTCAGCAGCAAGACCGGCAACACCCGCCTGCTGGCCGACACCCTTCGCGCAAGCTTGCCCCAGAATGAGTGCACCTACTTCGGAGCACCGGCTCCGGAAGCACTGGAGGCTGAGACCCTTTACATCGGCTTCTGGACGGACAAGGGCCATGCCGATGACACCCTCACCGCCTTTTTGCAGACCCTGAAGGGGAAGCGGGTCTTTTTGTTCGGCACCGCAGGCTTTGGCGGCAGTGCGGAATATTTCGAGCAGATCCTGGCGGCGGTGCAGAAATCGCTGGATGAGAGCAACACGGTCATTGGAACCTATATGTGCCAGGGCAAGATGCCCATGACTGTGCGCCAGCAGTACGAAAAGATGCTGCAGCAGCCCAACCATGCACCCAACCTCGAGATGCTGATCGAGAACTTTGATAAGGCACTGGCTCACCCGGATGCCGCAGACCTCGACCAGCTGCGCAAAAAGGCGGCAGAGGTGCAGGCATAACGGAAGAACTCTTCAAAAAAGAAGATTTTTTGAGAAAGCTGCTCCAAAACAGTTGACAGGTTCTGTCCGATGTGGTAGGATAGCGTCGAGGAAATGGAAACGGCTCCTCAAGGTGAATTGAATATTCTCGGCAAAGCAGTCGAAAGGCTGTGACGCAAAGCTACAGGGCCTGTAAAATGGCAGCCAGCTGCTTCTCAAGGAAATCTTTCTTTGGGCGACCTGCTTAGATTTTCTAGGTGTTGTTTTGCTGAGTGTATTGCAGAACAACACCTTTTTTCGTTCTCAAATTTCTTCCCAAAAGAAGAAAGGCACGCAAAACTGAATATCCTCGGCAAAGCAGTCGAAAGGCTGTGACGCAAAGCTATAGGGCCTGTAAAATGGCAGCCAGTTGCTTCTCATCACCTGAGGGTCTCCACAGCGGAGATTGGGTGTTGAGTGACCTTCATCTGAAGCATCAGGTGTCGATTGCCGAGTATACCAGCAATCGACACCTTTTTTCATGGGGCAACACAAAAGAGGTTCAACACCATGCGTAACGCTTCGATGAAAGTCCTGAAGAATCTGGTCTGCTGCGCCGCATTCATCTGCCTGATGCTTGTTCTGGCAATGCCCGCACACGCAGCTTCCAAGGCCGATGAGCTGCTGCAGCTCGTCAACGCAGAGCGTGCACAGGCTGGTGTGGCTCCTCTGAGCATGGGCAGCAGCGCACTGAATGCTGCCGCACAGGCCCGTGCAAAAGAACTTACCGTCAATTACTCCTACAACCGCCCCAATGGCAGCCGCGAGTTCACCATCCTGCCGGAGTACGGTGTGGACGATGTTTCTGTGGGAGAGAACTACTGGGCAGCTGCTGAGAATGCTTCGGATGTGGTCGCCGCCTGGAATCGCTACGATTTCTTCAAGGAGCGGATGCTGGACAAGGATGCCACCTCCGTTGGCATTGGCTACTACGAGGGCGGCGAGTACGGCAATTACTGGGTGATGATCTTCACCTACGCCCGCGGCACCAGTGAGAACGGTTTCGCACAGGAAGTGCTGGCGCTGGTCAACGCTGAGCGTGCAAAGGAAAATCTGGCACCTCTGGCCATGGGCGATGCCAAGCTGCAGGCCGCTGCCGATGAGCGCGCAAAGGAAGTGGCAAAGGTCGCTTCCCACACCCGCCCCGATGGCACCAACTGCTTCACCGTGCTGAAGGAGTACGGTGTGTCTGATACCGCCACCGGCGAGAATGCCGCCTGGGGCGAGACCACGCCCGAAAAGGTCGTTGCAGACTGGATGGCTTCGGAAGGCCACCGTGTCAATATCATGGACCCCGCCGCCAAGTATATGTGCCTTGGCTACAACTACGATGCCAATTCTCAGTGGGGCCACAACTGGATCCAGATCTTCGCAAAGTAAGCGGAGGACTTCCATTGAGCGTTGTACGATGAAATAAAACAGAGCAAAAAGAGATGCACCCCGCCTTCCTGATTCAGGTTCAGGGAGCGGGGTGCATCTCTTTTGTTTTTTTATTCTGCTGCCATCTCAGCCACATCCTCGGGGCTGAAATCGCCCAAGGGCAGGATGAGCCGGCCCAGCGTTTCCTGCGGCAGGGCGGCAAGCCGGGCACTCTCGTCCGCAATTTCGGCAGGGCAGAGGACGTGCACGCCGTCCGCACCGGTCTCTACCCGGGCGCGGTGGCCGGTGGCAATGTACTGGATGCCCAGCCGGTCAGCCGCCGCCAGCAGGGCGGGGAAGCGCAGGTCGGCCGGGGCAGCGGTCTCCTCAGCCAGCTGGCTGGCCAGTTCGCTGGCATTCAGGGTGATGCACTCGATGCCCAGAGCCTTGGCGGCTTCCTTGGCGGCATCCACAACGGGATCATCGGTGCACAGACGCACCACAGCGCCCATCACCGCAAAGCCCTGCTGCTGTAAAATGCGGACAGCTGCTTTGCAGCCCGTGCCGCCGCACAGGCCCACCAGCACCTTGTCCTGCTGTTCATAGGTGTCGAACCCGCTGCCGGGCAGAAATGTATCGCTCATCGTCCCTGTCTCCCTCCGTGTGCCTGACTTTGTGCCACGGCCAGCTGGTCGCAGCGTTCGTTTTCCGGGTGGCCTGCGTGGCCCTTGACCCAGACATAAGTGATCTTGTGCCGGGCTTCCTGCTCCAATGCCTGTTCCCACAGGTCGGGGTTCAGGGCAGGGGAGCCGTCGGACTTTTTCCAGCCCCGGCGCTTCCAGCCCCTGGCCCAGCCCTTTTCCAGCCCGTTGATGACGTACTGGCTGTCAGAGCACAGCCGCACCTCACAGGGCTCCTTAAGCTGGCGCAGGGCCTCGATAAAGGCGGTCAGCTCCATCCGGTTGTTGGTGGTGGAAGCATCGCCGCCGCTGAGCTCTTTTTCGTAGACCTTGCCGTTGAAGCGGTAGCGCAGCACTGCACCCCAGCCGCCCGGGCCGGGGTTGCCGCTGCACGCGCCATCGGTGTAAACTTCGACTTGTTTCATCTGTTTCTCCCGGAACTTGAATTTTTGGATACCTCTATTTAGAGCTATTTTTCCGGTTCTGTCAAGAGGAAAACGTATCATCCCCGGCTTTTCCGGCAAAGCTTTGAATTGACAAAGTGGACAAGAAATACTATACTGTTTGTAACAAAATGCGTATAGGGGCGCACCGATGCGGTGTGTCCGGCCGGAACGGGGCAGTGCCGCGGTCGCATCGAACAGATGGACTGACAGGGCAGAAATTACTCCGTTCTGGCCATCCCAGTGCCGAAAACGGGCATGGAAGCGAAAAATTCTATACGATGGTTTCGATGGGAGCGGCGGTGCGTTTGCTGCTCCTTCACAGCAGACAGGCCGCTCGCAAAGGGGTGTGCCTGCGTTTTGTAATTGATTTTGGAGGTACCGCATGGCACAGGTCAAAGAACAGAACCCGGCTCAGGCTCAGAACAATCCGAACAGAAACAGTGAATCCGGCGGGGAAAAGCGTACCCGCACCCGCCGCCCTTATTATAACCGGCGGCCCCGCCGTACTCAGCAGCCCAAGGAGGCCGCTGTGCCCATCCACATCTACCCGCTGGGCGGTCTGGGCGAAGTGGGCAAGAACATGACCGTGTATGAGTGCAACGGGGATATGATCATTGTGGACTGCGGCCTTGTATTCCCGGACAGTGAGATGTACGGCGTGGACATGGTCATCCCCGACTTTACCTTTGTGGTGCAGAATAAGGACAAGATCAAGGGCCTGCTCATCACCCACGGCCACGAAGACCACATCGGCAGCATTCCCTACCTGCTGCAGAAGTTTGATCTGCCCATCTACGGCACCCGGCTGACCTGCGGCCTCATCCGGAACAAGCTGGAGGAGTTTGGCCTAGCAGGCAAGACCAAGTTTGTGGAGATCACCCCCAAGCAGAAGATCAAGCTGGGCTGCTTTACCGTGGAGCCCATCCATGTCAACCACTCCATCCCCGATTCCGTGGCCTTTGCCATTGACAGCCCCGCCGGAACGATCATCCAGACCGGCGACTTCAAGATCGATTACACCCCGCTGGCCTGCGGCGTGACCGACCTGACCACCCTTTCGGAGTATGGTCAGAAGGGTGTGCTGGCTCTGCTGAGCGATTCCACCAACGCCGAGCGCCCGGGCTTTACCGCCACGGAGCAGAAGGTGGCCGCCGGTGTCCGCAACCTGTTTGCCCGTGCCCGGAACAAGCGCATCATCATTGCGACCTTTGCGTCCAATATCTACCGCGTCCAGCAGATCATTGATCTGGCCGTGGAGGATGGCCGCAAGGTGGCGTTCAGCGGCCGCAGCATGGTCAATAACACTGCCATGGCGCAGGAGCTGGGTTATATGCACATCCCCGAGGGTACCCTTATCAGTGTGGATGAGTTGAACCAGTACCCGCCGGAGCAGGTGGTGCTGATCACCACCGGCAGCCAGGGCGAGCCCCTGAGTGCCCTTTCCCGCATGGCCTCCTGCAGCCACCGTCAGGTGCGGGTGGGCCCCGGCGACTTCATCATCATCTCCGCCAACCCCATTCCCGGCAACGAGAAGAGCGTGACCAAGATCGTCAACGGTCTGCTCCTGCTGGGCGCGGAGGTCATTTACGAGAGCATGTATGATGTCCATGTTTCCGGCCACGCCTGCCAGGAGGAGCAGAAGCTGATGCTCACCCTGACCAGACCCAAGTATTTCCTGCCCGTGCACGGCGAGTACAAGCAGCTGAAAAAGCATGCTCTGACCGCCGCGTCTCTGGGCATTCCCACCAGCAACATCCTCATTGCCGAAAACGGCTCCAACGTCATCCTGAGCCGGGACGAGATCAAGCTGGGCGAGCCTGTCACCGCCGGTGCCGTGATGGTGGACGGCTTGGGCGTGGGTGATGTAGGCAACGTGGTCCTGCGTGACCGCAAGCATCTCTCTGAGGACGGTCTGGTCATCATCGTGGCCACCGTGGACAGCAAGACCGGCAAGGTGCTGGCGGGGCCTGACCTTGTGAGCCGCGGCTTTGTCTATGTGCGCGAGAACGAGAGCCTGATGGACGGGGCCCAGAGCATTGTGGAAAACGCGCTGGATCGCTGCGTGGAAGAGCATGTGCGCGACTGGAACAGCGTCAAGACCCGGGTGCGTGAGGCGCTGAGCAGCTATATCTACCGCCGCACCAAACGCAGCCCGATGATCCTCCCCATTCTGATGGAGGTATAAGCCGGAAGCCGCCCCGCCGGGGCAGGCAGACCAGGAGGCAGAAGATTCCATGAAACAAAAACCGAGATGGACGTTAGAAATGCTGATCGCCGCGCTGGCAGTGCTGTGTGCACTGCTGACGCTGGCGCTTCTGGTGCGGCGGCCCGCGGGCTGGCCTGCGCTGGCAGTGCTGGTGGTGCTGTGGGGCATCGGCATCTGCGTTTTCCGGTATCAGCTGCGGCGCTGGACCGCCAAGTGGGTGGCTGGCGGCAGCTTTGAAAATTCCAGGACCCAATACAGCCTGGAATCCCTCTCTCAGCCGGCGGCTCTGCTTTCTGGCGAGACGGTGCTGTGGTACAACAGCCGCTTCCGCACGGCGCTGCTGGGCGGCGAGGACCGGCTTGCAGGCAGGGCACAGAAGCTGCTGCCCGGCCTGGACACCGCACAGGCCCGCACCCCGGAGGGGCAGCAGCTCAATCTGGCCGATGGTGTGTGGAATGTGCACAGCAGTACCGTGCCGGGCGGCAGCGAGAGCATGACGCTGCTTGTGTTCAATGAGGAGACTGCCCTGCGCAGGATCGAAACGGAGTACAAGGCCAGCCGCCCGGGGTACATGGTGTTCCTGGTGGACGGCTACGACGATGTGTTCAGCGATATGCTGGACAGTGAGCGCGCCCGCCTGCTGGAGGGCATCAACCGGGTGCTGGAGGATATGATCGGCCGGGGCACAGGCTTTCTGCGCCGTGTTGCCAGCGGCCGCTATATCGCCGTGGTGGAAGAGCGCCATCTGGAGCAGTATGCCCAGCGCGGCTACGATGTGCTGGATAAGATCCGTGCTCTGGATCCCAGTGTGAACCTGTCCATCTCCATTGGCATCGGGCGCGGGGCCAAAACCCTGCGGGAAGCCCAGGATATGGCCGTGCAGGCGCTGGATATGGCGCAGGGCCGCGGCGGCGATCAGGCCGCTGAGATGACCCCGGACGGCTTCACCTTTTACGGCGGCGTGAGCCACGGCGTGGAAAAGCGCAGCAAGGTGCGCAGCCGCATCGTGGCCGACCAGCTGGTCAGGCTCGTCAAGGAGGCGGACCATGTGGTCATCATGGGCCACCGGATGAGCGATCTGGATGCCATCGGCGCTGCCGAGGGCGTGCTGCGCATCTGCAAGATCTGCGATGTCCCGGCGGTGATCGCCGTCAGGCGGGATGCCACGCTGGCGGGCAGCCTGATCGATGCCCTGTGCCGGGCCGGCCAGGCGGATGATTTTATCGACCCCAAGGGGGCTTTGCCCATTATCTCCAAGAAAACGCTCTGTGTGGTGGTGGATACATACCAGCTGGGCCTTGTGGAAAGTAAGGAGATCCTGGAAAGGTGCGGCAAGGTGGCTGTCATCGACCACCACCGCAAGGGCGTGGGCTTCATCGAGCATGCAGACCTTGTCTGCCACGAGCCCTACTCCTCCTCGGCCAGTGAGCTGGTCACGGAGCTTTTGCAGTATGTGGGCGACCGGGACGACAAGCCCAGCCGGGTGGAGGCAGAGGGTCTGCTCTCGGGCATTATGCTGGATACCCGGGACTTCACCCTGCACACCGGCGTGCGCACGTTTGAAGCCGCCGCCGCTCTGCGCCGTTACGGTGCGGAGACGGAGCGGGTGCGCCAGCTCTTTGATGTGACCATGGTGGAGTACAACGCCAAGGCAGACCTTGTGGAGGCTGCCCAGATGTACCGCAGCTGTGCCATCTCGGTGAGCGGCGAGGTGCCCCCCGAGGCCCGTGTGGCCATTGCACAGGCAGCCAATGACCTGCTGACCATCCAGAATGTGGAGGCCAGCTTTGTGGCCGTGCAGGTGGGGAGCGGCGTGAATATTTCCGCCCGCAGTCTGGGAGCGGTCAATGTTCAGGTTATCATGGAAAGTCTGGGCGGCGGCGGCCACCAGACCATGGCGGCGGCCCAGCTCAAGCATATTACCCCCGAGGCAGCCCGGGCACGCATCCAGACCGCCATCGACCAGTACCGTGAGAGCCAGAAGAAGCCGCTCTCCAAAAATGAACCTGAATCCAGAAAAAAGGAGAAGCAGGGATGAACCATTACGATTATCTCATCGTAGGCGCAGGCCTTTACGGTGCGGTGTTTGCCCAGCAAGCAAAAAAGGCGGGCAAAACATGCCTTGTGATTGATAAGCGCGGCCACATTGCCGGGAATATCTACACCGAGGAAGTGGAGGGCATACAGGTCCACCGCTATGGGGCCCACATCTTCCACACCAGCAGCAAGGCAGTGTGGCAGTATGTGAACCAGTTTGCGGAGTTCAACCGCTACACCAACAGTCCCGTTGCCAACTATCACGGCGAGATCTACAATCTGCCCTTCAATATGAACACCTTCAATAAGATGTGGGGCGTGGTGACCCCCGCCGAGGCCAAGGCGAAGATCGAGGAGCAGAAGCGGGAAGCGGGCATCACCGACCCGAAAAATCTTGAGGAGCAGGCCATCAGTCTGGTGGGTACGGACATTTACGAAAAGCTCATCAAAGGCTACACCGGCAAGCAGTGGGGCCGCCCCTGCACCGAACTGCCGGCTTTCATCATCAAACGCCTGCCGGTCCGCTTTACCTACGACAACAACTATTTCAACGCGCTGTATCAGGGCATCCCCGATGGCGGCTATACCGCCATGGTGGAAAAGATGCTGGAGGGCATCGAGGTGCGGCTGAATGTGGATTATCTGGCCGACCGGGAGAACCTGAACGCATTGGCCGACAAGGTGGTCTATACCGGCCCGGTGGATGCCTACTTCGGCTACCGTCTGGGCGCGCTGCAGTACCGCAGCGTCCGCTTTGAGACCGAGGTGCTGGATACCGACAACTATCAGGGCAACGCGGTGGTGAACTATACCGATGCGGAAACGCCCTATACCCGGATCATCGAGCACAAGCATTTTGCATTCGGCACCCAGCCCAAAACGGTGATCAGCCGGGAGTACAGCACCGAGTGGCATCAGGGCGATGAGCCCTATTACCCCGTCAACGATGAAAAGAATGGCGCGCTTTACGCAAAATACAAAGCGCTGGCCGATGCCGAGACAAAGGTCATTTTTGGCGGCCGGTTGGGCGAGTACAAGTATTATGATATGGATAAGGTGATCGAAGCAGCATTGGATGCGGCGCAGAAAGAGCTGGCATAAAGCCAGCGTTCCGGCAGCGGCAAGCCCTCTCCGTCATCGCTTGTGCGATGCCACCTCTCCCGAAGGGAGAGGCAATGGCGGCCCAGCCTTCAGCTGTTGCTGACCCCGCAGATGCGTTGGCTCCCCCTTTGGGGGAGCTGGCACGGCGGAGCCGTGACTGAGAGGGCATCCTCTGTTGACGCAACGGTCTGAATGCTGTATACTAACCATAGAAATCCACCGGTTCCCCGGTGAGAAGTGAGGGATAACACCATGAAAGTGATTCTGAAGCAGGACGTAAAGGGCATTGGCAAGAAGGATGAGATCCATGAGGTCTCCGACGGCTACGCCCGCAACTTTCTGTTCCCGCGCAAGCTGGCCGCTGTGGCCGATGCTTCTGCGGTGAATATCGCACGCGGCAAGGAGGCCGCTGCGGATTTCCACGAGGCTGAAACTGTGGCCGCCGCACAGGCTGTGGCTGCAAAGATCGAGGGCAAGACCGTGACCATCAAGGCCAAGGGCGGCGCATCCGGCCGCCTGCACGGCAAGGTCACCGGCAAGGAAGTTGCCGAGGCTCTGGCCCAGCTGGCCGGTTCTCCCATTGATAAAAAGAAGATCGAGCTGGAGACCAAGGACATCAAGGATGCCGGTGTGTTCAACGCAAAGGTGCGCCTGCATGTCGGTGTCGTGGCTTCCTTCAAGATCATGGTGGAAGTAGAACAGGCCTGATTGAAACGCCATCTGCGCCCCCTGCCTTCAGGGGGCGTTTTTGGCGTTTTGGGAAGCTGGCCCAGTATGGAGAGGGATGAACCATGCCCAACGAACAACGACATTATTCCAATGAACTGAATCTGGAGAGTGTGGGCATCAATCTGCCCTACAATATGCAGGCCGAGCAGAGCGTGCTGGGCGCGGTGCTGCTCAAGCCCGAGACACTGACCGACCTGGTGGAGATCATCCGGCCGGAAATGTTCTACACCCGGCAGAACTCCCAGATCTATTCTGAGATGCTGCGCCTGTTTACGGCGGACCAGACCATCGACTTCGTCACCCTGCTGGATGCCGTCATCTCCGATGGCGTGTTCCCCAGTGCGGACGAGGCAAAGGTCTACCTGACCGGTCTGGCCGAGACGGTGCCCAGCATCTCCAATGTGAAGGCCTATGCCCAGATCGTGCAGGAAAAGTATCTGGTGCGCCAGCTGATGGGCGTTGCCAAGGACATTTTGCAGGACGCGGGCGATGAGCCGGACGCTGACCTGCTGCTGGAAAATGCGGAGCAGCGTATCTACGAGATCCGCTCCGGGCGGGATTCCAGCGCGTTGACCCCGCTTTCCTCCAGCATGGTGGAGACGTTGACCAACCTGCAGAAGATCAGCGGCCCGGATGCCGACAAGTACAAGGGCATCCCCACCGGCTTCCGTCTGTTGGATACTGTTCTGACCGGCCTGGGCCGCGGCGACCTCATCATTCTGGCCGCCCGCCCCGGTATGGGCAAGACCAGTTTTGCGCTGAACATTGCCACCCGCGTTGCCATGCAGCAAAAGGTGCCGGTGGCCATTTTCAGCCTGGAAATGACCAAGGAGCAGCTGACCAACCGCATCCTTTCGGCGGAAGCAGGCATCGACAGCCAGGCTTTCCGCACCGGTGCCCTTCGCAGTGAGGACTGGGAGTATCTGGCACTGGCAACGGAAAAGCTCCACGATGCCCCCATCTATATGGACGACACCTCGGGCATCACCATCACCGAGATGAAGGCGAAAATCCGCCGGGTCAATCAGGACCCCACCCGCCCCAATGTGGGCCTGATCGTTATCGACTACCTGCAGCTAATGACCACCGGCCAGCGCAGCGAGAACCGTGTGCAGGAGATCAGCTCCATCACCCGAAACCTGAAGATCATGGCAAAGGAAATGAATGTGCCCATCATCGCGCTTTCTCAGCTGTCCCGTGCGGTGGAGAAGCAGGGCAACAACTCTTCTCACCGGCCCCAGCTGTCTGACCTGCGTGACTCCGGCTCCATCGAGCAGGATGCCGACTGCGTCCTTTTCCTTTACCGTGATTCCTACTACGCCAGCCAGAACCCCGATGGGGCCGAGGTGGATGCCGATACCGCGGAGTGCATCGTGGCAAAGAACCGCCACGGCGAGACCAGCACGGTGCCGCTGGGCTGGGATGGCGCACACACCCGCTTTATGGATGTGGACTTCAAACGCTGATGAACGACGAAGCATCAAAATTGATCGCAAAAGTAGAGCACCTTGCCCGGCAGGAGCAGCTGTTTGCGCCTGCGGAGCCGGGCCGGGCTCTGCACCTGTGCGCTGCCGTTTCGGGCGGGGCCGACAGCATGGCGCTGCTGCGGGTGCTGCTGGAACTGCGGGAAACCTTTGGGTATCCCCTTACGGCCTGCCACGTCAACCACGGCCTGCGGGGCGAGACTGCGGACCGGGACGAAGCCTTTGTCCGGGCCGAGTGTGCCCGGCTGGGGGTGCCGCTGACAGTCTTCCGCCCGGCAGATGTGGGAATGGCTGTGCCGCCCCATGCCGGGGAGGACTGGGCCCGCAGACTCCGCTATGCCTGCTTCGCCCAACTGCTGGCAGGCGGGATAGACTGCATTGCAACGGCCCATACTGCTACTGACCAGGCCGAGACCCTGCTGTTCCGGCTGGCCCGGGGCACCGGGCTGCACGGGGCAGGGGGCATCCGGCCCAGGCGGCCCGGTTACTGCCGCCCGCTGCTGGGCCTGACCCGGGCCGAGACCGAAGCGCTCTGCGCCGCTTTCGGGCAGGGCTGGGTGACGGACGAGACGAACGAGTCCGATGCCTACGCCCGCAACCGCCTGCGCCACGGGGCTGTTCCGGCCTTGCGCAGCGTCAACGCCGCGGCAGAGGAAAATCTGGCCCGCTTCTGTGAAAAGGCGGCCCGCGCGGACGCATACTTTGCCGGGCAGGCAGAACAGCTGCTTTCCATCGCGCGTCTGGATGCAGCCCAGACTGCCCGCAAGGCCCCGAAAGCCAAGGCAGCGTGGCGGCTGGAGCCGCTGCAGGGCGCTGACCCGCTCATTCTGGAAGCAGCGCTCCACAGCCTTGTTGCTCCGGTGCGGGATGCCGAGGAAAAGTACATCCGCCTGCTGGCAGAGCTGGTGGAGCAGGGGAGCGGGGCGGTGCAATTGACCGATACGGTCCGCTTCTGCGCAGGCAGCGGGATGCTCTGGCAGGAAAAGAGCCGGCCGGAAGCGGCTGCGGCTCCTGCGTTTTCGCTGCCGTTTGCCCCTGCCGATGGGGCAGAATTTGCTTTGCCCGGGGGCCAAACCCTGAAAACACGGCTTTTTGTAAGCGGTTTTCGAGAAAAAACACAGGGTGTTCATAAAAAAGACTTAAAAAATCGGGCGGATTATGCTAGAATAACCTTGTTATATTCTGCCCTTACGCTGCGCACCCGTCAACCGGGAGACCGGTTCCGGCCTGCGGGGCGGGGGCTGAGCAAGCCCCTGCGCAAATGGATGAATGAGGCAGGCATTCCTGCCGGAATACGAGAGGGTCTGCCGCTGCTGGCGGCGGGCAGCGAGATCCTGTGGGTCTGTGGGGAGGGCTTTGCCGAGGGGCTGGCCCCGGACGAGGAGACTGCACAGATCTTGCAGTTGGAATTGGAAAATGGAGGAACAACCCATGAGCATGAATGACGATATCAAGAACATCCTGGTCAGTGAGGAAGCACTGAAAGCCAAGGTTGCCGAACTGGGTGCACAGATCAGCAGGGATTACGAGGGCAGAAACCTTGTCCTCGTCTCCATCCTCAAGGGTTCGGTGGTTTTCATGGCCGACCTGATGCGGGCTGTGAACATCCCCTGCAGCATTGATTTTATGGTCGTGTCCAGCTACGGCGGCAGCAATACCACCACCAGCGGTCTGGTCAAGATCATCAAGGATCTGGACGGCGACCTTTCCGGCAAGGACGTGCTGATCGTGGAGGACATTCTGGATACCGGTGTCACCCTTTCCAAGCTGGTGCCCATGCTCAAGATGCGCAACCCGAATTCCGTGAAGATCTGCACCATTCTGGACAAGCCCAGCCGCCGCAAGGCCGACATCCAGCCCGATTACGAGGGCTTCCAGGTGCCGGACGAGTTTGTGGTGGGCTATGGTCTGGACTACGATGAGAAATACCGCAACCTGCCCTATGTGGGTGTGCTGAAACCGGAAATCTACGCATAACAAAAACGAATTAGAACTGGAGTTGATCCCTTTTGCAACCGAAACGACCTCGCTTTAATCCCCTGATCCTGGCGCTGGCACTGGCCGGTGTTCTGATGA
The DNA here is from genome assembly GCF_029076575.1 of Faecalibacterium sp. DFI.5.82. NCBI lineage: Bacteria > Bacillati > Bacillota > Clostridia > Eubacteriales > Oscillospiraceae > Faecalibacterium > Faecalibacterium sp. DFI.5.82. The sequence continues at coordinate 18,350 of NZ_JARFIS010000002.1, read as the reverse complement.
TCTGGTCGGTGCTGGGCACCAGCGACAGCAGTACCGGCGGCTCCACCATGAGCTACTCGACTGTGGTGCACTACTTTGAGAACAATCAGGTCACAGCCTTTACGCTGGACCGCAACACCAGCATCATCACCCTGACGCTGAAGGAGGGCAAGCAGGAGCTGCCCGAAACCACAGGTGCCACCGCTGCCACACAGGCCTCCGGCGGTCTGCTGAGCAATATGTTCTCCTCCTCCACCTCTTCCGTGGGGGCGACCAGAAACGATGACGGCACGGTGACGGTGCGCTACAAGCTGCCCTACGCCTATGTGTTCATCGAGAACGTCCAGCAGTATATCGATTCCTACGACGCAGCCAACCCGACCGCGCCCATGGAGTACGATTACACCACCCTGAAGGAGTCCATCCCCTGGATGGAGATCCTGTTCTACCTGGGAATGCTGGGCTGCACCGGCTTCCTGCTCTTCTCCATGATGCGCGGCGGCGCTGGCGGCGGCGGTATTATGAACGTGGGCAAGGCCAAGGTGAAGGACGAGCACGAGAACAAAAAGACCGCGACCTTTGCCGACGTTGCCGGTGAGGACGAGGAAAAGGAAGAGCTGAAGGAGGTCGTGGAGTTCCTCAAGAGCCCCGACAAGTTCAACACGCTGGGTGCCCGCATCCCCCACGGCGTTCTGCTGGTGGGCCCTCCGGGTACCGGTAAGACCCTGCTGGCCCGTGCCTGCGCCGGTGAGGCGGGGGTGCCCTTCTACTCCATTTCCGGCTCCGATTTCGTGGAAATGTATGTGGGTGTCGGCGCGTCCCGTGTGCGTGACCTGTTTGATAAGGCCAAAAAGACCATGCCCTGCATCATCTTCATCGATGAGATCGATGCCGTGGGCCGTCAGCGCGGCGCAGGTCTGGGCGGCGGCCACGACGAGCGGGAGCAGACCCTGAACCAGCTGCTGGTCGAGATGGACGGCTTTGAGGCCAACGATGGTGTCATCGTGATGGCAGCCACCAACCGTGCCGACATTCTGGATAAGGCACTGCTCCGTCCGGGCCGCTTTGACCGTCAGGTCTATGTGGGCCTGCCCGATGTCAAGGGCCGCGAGGAGATCCTCAAGGTCCACACCAAGAATAAGCCGCTGGCTCCCGATGTCTCCCTCAGAGTCATCGCACAGCGCACCGCAGGCTTTGCGGGTGCTGACCTGGAGAACCTGGTCAATGAGGCCGCTCTGCTGGCTGCCCGCCGCAGCCGCAAGGCCATCACCATGGAGGACATCGAGGAAGCTTCCATGAAGGTCATGGCAGGCCCCGAGAAGAAGAGCCGCGTTGTGACTGCCGAGGAAAAGAAGCTGACTGCCTACCATGAGGCGGGCCACGCCGTGGCAGGCTTCTATTGCAAGCACCATCCCCGTGTGCATGAGATCACCATCATTCCCCGCGGCCAGGCTGGCGGCTACACCATGTATCTGCCTGAAAAGGATCGCAGCTATGTGACCAAGGGTGAGATGTTTGAGGATATCGTTTCCAGCTTGGGCGGCCGTGTGGCCGAGCAGCTGATCCTGGAGGATATCTCCACCGGTGCCTCCAACGACCTGCAGCAGGCAACCAACATTGCCCGCCAGATGATCACCAAGTACGGCTTCTCCGAGCGCCTGGGCCCTGTGGTCTACGGCACCTCGCAGGAGGAGACCTTCCTGGGCCGTGATTTCACCCAGGGCAAGGGCTACAGCGAGAGCACCGCTGCCGAGATCGACGGCGAGATGCGGGATATCATCGATGAGGCTTACGAGACCTGCCGCCGCACCCTGACGGAGCACATCGACCAGCTCCATGCGCTGGCACAGGCTCTGATGGAACGCGAAAAGCTCAACGAGCAGGAGTTCAACACCGTGATGGCTGGCGGCAAGCTGCCCCCGCGTGACGGTGACGAGCCTGCACAGGAACCCGCCGCACCGGCGGCCCCTGTGGAGACCGCAGAACCTGCCGAGAGCGCAGAGCCCGCTGAACAGGCGGAGCAGGCCGTGCTGGGCGAGGAAATGCCCGATCCGGCGCAGGATGTCCCGCAGGAAAACGAATGATCGAAGGGAGCGAGTGTCGTGGAGGAAAATTTTAACCCGGTCGCACGCACCCGGGCCAACTATTATACCCCGGGCAGCCCGGTGCAGTTCGTCTGTGTGGAACTGCTCAAGGGCGAACTCAGCGGCGAGAACGCAGTCTGCCTGACCTTCAAGAACATCTCCAAGGTTACCCTGACTGCACTGGAGATCCACTTCAAGTGTAAGGGTGTGGACGGTATCATCCTGTGTGAGGATGCCTTTGAATACCGCGAGATCGAGGTCAAGCCCGGTGAGAGCTTTGGCATGGACGATGCCGTGTTTGTGACCCAGAAGGCCATCACCAGCGTGGATGTGGTCCTGAAGAACGTATACAGCGGCAAAAAGGTCGTGCATCTGGATGCCATCAAGCGCGTCCGCCTGCCGGCCCCGCGCCGCCTGAGTCCGGAGCTGGAAAAGGCACTGGAAAGCCGGATGAACCGCACCGGCCTTAAGTATATGCCGCAGGTGTTCGAGAACGGCTGGTACTGTGCCTGTGGTTCCTTCCACCCGAAGGAAGAGGACACGGTCTACTGCACCGAGTGCGGCTGTGACCGCATCCTGCTGCAGAACGCCCTGAACACCCTGCTGCAGCCCGGCCAGAAGGCCGCCCCTGCAGAGCAGGCCCCGGCGGCGGAGGCCACCCGCGTGGTGAGTTCCGCTCCGCAGGAAGAGCCGACCCGCATCGTGGCCAGCGCGCCGGTGCAGGCAGAACCCACCCGGGTCATCCCGACGGCCCGCCCGGCAGAGCCTGTCGGCGCTCCGACCAGCTTTGCACCGCCGGTGGAACATACCCCTGTTCCGGAAGCAGAGCCTACCCGGGTGCTGGATGCCGCCACCCGCGCGGCGTTCCCCGGCAGCGGTGCAGCGGCTGTGGATGACGAGGGCACCCGTGTGATGCCTGCTGCTGCCCGCCGTGCCGCCCCGGCCCGCCAGCCGGAACCCGAGGTGGAGCAGTACGATGAGGAGGACGATGCGGAAGAGAGCCGTGACGGCATTGCTGAGACCCTCGTCCGCTGGGTCCCGCCCATCACCGCCATCGTCTGCGCAGGCATTGCGCTGTGGGGCTTCGTCTATTATCAGTTTATGATGTAAATGAATGACGGAGGAGGCTGCGCTTCCTCCGTTTTTTGGTTGTACGAAGGAGAAACGTTATGCCCGACGAAGCACTGCAAACCGCTTTTGAGATCAAAACTACCTGCGATGAGATCAGCCGCAAGCTGCTGCGCTGGCACTGGGAGAACAAGCCCGGGGAGCACAGCCTGGGAGCCCTGCTGGATCACATCCGCACCCGCCAGCAGGAGAGCCCCGAATATTATGACCGTCTGCCCGATCTGGCGGGCCGAAACAGCTGGCAGCAGCTGGATACCACCCTGTGTATGCGGGTGCTGCTGGACCCTGAAAAGGATGCTGCCCGCCCGCTGGATCTGCTGGGCAATACGGAGCACCCCGCTGCTGCCCGCCGGGCCTGCAACGCGGTGCGCACCGCCCGCAATGAAGCGGCCCATGCCTCCGACCGCACGGCGGCTGCGCAGGCGGCGATCCTTTTCAACGAGGCCGTGGAAGCACTGGAAGAAGGATATGCAGGCGCGCCCCTGCGCACCAGCGAGCTGGGCCAGTATTACCGGCTGGCTGAGGATTATCTGAGCCGCTGCGGGGCCAAAAAGCCCATTGCGTCGGCGGCCCCGGAAGAGAAAACACCCCGCGCGGTAAAGTCCGGCCAGAGCACTGCGGGCAGGAAAAAAGAGGGGACTTCCGGCAGTGCTTCCCGCCGCAGCAGCACAAAGCAGAACACGAGCGGCCGCAGCTCCGGCGGCAGATCCCAGAACCGGAAGCAGGGCGGCAGCCGGAACAGCCGTGCCCGGGCCAGGCAGAAGCAGAAACAGGCCAACCGCACCGTTCTGCTGGTACTGCTGGCGATCCTGGCCGTGGGTCTGCTGATTCGCGGCTTTACCATGAACTGGCAGTGAAAGAGTGAGGAAACTATGAAGCAAAAACTGATTTTTCTGGATATTGACGGTACTTTGCTGCCGCCCGGTGAGATGACCGTTCCGGCCAGTGCCGTGGAGGCCATCCGGCAGGCCCGGGCAAACGGCCACAAGGTGTTTCTGTGCACCGGGCGCAACCTGCGCATGACGAAGCCGCTGCTTGCCTACGGCTTCGATGGCTTTGTCTGCTCTGCAGGCGGCTATGTAGGCTGTGATGGGAAAATTCTCGTGGATCTTCCCATGGAACCTGCGCAGGTCGAGGGCCTGCGGGAGGTGCTGGGGCGTGCCGGTGCCGAGTGCACACTGGAAGCTCGGGACGATACTTACGGCGGCATCAGGATGATCGAGCGGTTCGCCCATTTGTTCCCTCGCAAGCCGGGGCAGCTGAACAGCGAGGCCGAGCGCTGGTGCAAAACGATGGAGTATGGCATGACCATCCGGCCCATTGAGGAATACCACGGAGAGCCGGTTTACAAGGTGGTGTTTATCGCCCCCAACGAGGCCTGCCTTGCTGAAGCAAAGCAGCTGTACGAGGATCAGTTCATCTTCTGTGAGTCCCGGCTGGGGGATACCCCGTCAGCCATCGTCAACGGGGAACTCATCAACCGCAAGTTTAACAAGGGCACTGGCATCAAGGCCATCTGTGATGAGCTGGGGTGTTCGCTGGCCGATACCATCGGCTTTGGCGACAGCGACAATGACCTGCAGATGACCGATGTGGTAGGCATCAGCGTCTGCATGGCCAATGGCTCTGACAACCTGAAAAAGCTCTGCGACCGCATCTGCCCGGCTGTGACGGAGGACGGCGTGGCAAGGGAGCTCAAAACTCTGGGCCTGATCTGAGAGCAGCCTTCCACAAAAGAAGAGATGATAACAAAAAATTCCCGCTCTATCGAGCGGGAATTTTTGTTAGAGAGGGTTATTTCTGATGGACTGCCTTGTGATATACCGCGTAGGCGATCACGGCAGAGAGGGCCTCTGTGATCCAGAAGGCGTGCCAGACACCGGTAGGGCCCATGCGGCCGCACAGCACCCACGCAATGGGCATGATGAAGATGATATAGCGGCAGAGGGAGATGACCAGCGAGGGCACGCCCTTGCCCAGACCCTCCAGCGCGCCGGAGGAGGTGGTAGACACTGCCGAGACGATGAACCCCAGGCAGATGATCCGCAGGGCGGTCTGGCCGATGGCGATGGTCTCGGGGTTAGAGGTGAACAGACCCATCAGCGGGCCTGCAATGGTCAGGCAGAGCAGGGTGCCAATGGCCATGATCCCGGCGCTCAGGCCCAGTGTCAGGTTGTAGAGCCTGGACACACGGCCATGCTCCCGGGCACCGTAGTTGTAGCCCACCAGCGGGCGCATCCCCTGCACGATGCCGTTGGCCGGCAGGTAAAGGAAGGTCTGGAGTTTGTAGTAGATGCCCAGCACCGTCACATAGCTCTGGGAGTAGACCGCCAGCAGGCCGTTCAGGAAGGTGACCAGCAGGCTGGGCAGGGCCAGATTCAGGATGGCCGGTACGCCGATGGCATAGAGCTTGCCGTCAAGGGCGGCATCGAACCGCAGGCAGCGGCGGGAGAAGCGGACGGCGACTTCGGTGGTGCAGTAGACATAGAGGTAGACCACAAGGGAAACGGCCTGCCCGATGCCGGTGGCAAGGGCCGCACCGGCAATGCCCAGAGCGGGCACCGGCCCAAGGCCGAAGATGAGGACCGGGTCGAGGACGATGTTGGTCACGCAGCCGGTGATCAGTGCCACCATGGCAACATTCATCCGGCCAACGGACTGGAAGGTCTTCTCAAAGGCGAGGTCTGCCATGTTGACCAGCGAGAACAGGAACACGATGGTGGAGTAGGTCACACCCATGTCCACCAGAGTGGGATCGGTAGTGAAGCGGCGCAGGAAGCCGGGCATAATGGCAATGCAGAGGACCATGCCCAGCACGCCGTGCAGCAGGGAAAACATCATGCCATGGGTGGCGGCCCGGTTGGCGTTTTCGTGGTCGCCTGCGCCGAGGTAGAGCGCGATCTGGGCATTGATGCCGATGCCAAAGCCGATGGCCACTGCATTGACAAAGTTCTGGATGGGAAACACCAGCGAAAGCGCCGTCATGGCCTGCTCGCTGATCTGGGCCACAAAGAGGCTGTCCACGATGTTGTACAGGCTGTTCACCAGCATCGAGATGACGTTGGGCAGGGCCATGGAGAGCAGCAGCGGGAATACCGGTCTGGTTTTCATAAAAGTATCGTTCATTTTCATTGCTCCTGAGGGTCAGATTTGGATTTGAAGGCAAAGCAAAAGCCACACAATGGCTTTTGTACCATTGTGTGGCGAAAAGTTGCAGAATGCTGTAAAAATCCACACGATATTTTATTGGCTCAAAGATACCACATCACAGGGATACTTGTCAAGGACTTTTTAAAATAAAAGTATGACTTTTTACAGTGGGCCCTTGCCCTTGACAAGGGGAGCGGCGGCGGTAAAATAAGAACAGAACGCACAAAAGGAGGATCTGCCATGAAATGGATGATCGCGTCAGACCTGCACGGGTCGGCTTACTACTGCCGCAAAATGCTGGAGGCCTTTGAGCGGGAGGGAGCCGACCGGCTGTTCCTGTTGGGCGACCTGCTCTACCACGGCCCCCGCAACGACCTGCCCCGAGAGTACGCTCCCAAGGAGGTCATCCCCCTGCTGAACGGGAAAAAGGAGAAGCTGCTCTGCGTGCGGGGCAACTGTGATGCCGAAGTGGACCAGATGGTGCTGGAATTCCCCGTGATGGCCGATTATGCGGTGCTTCCGGTGGGGCGGCGGCTCATTTATGCGACCCACGGGCATATCTATCATGTGAAAAATCTGCCGCCGCTGGCCCCGGGAGATGTACTGCTGCATGGGCACACCCATGTTCCGGCCTGGACAGAGTTCGGGCAGGGAAATCTTTATCTGAATCCGGGTTCTGTGAGCATCCCCAAGGAGAACAGCCCCCACAGCTACATGACCCTGGAAGGAAACACGATGCAATGGAAAGAGCTGGAAAGCAGCGCTGTTTTCCATGAACTGACTCTTTGATAAAGTCCGCCGGCCGGTTTTGCGGGCAGCTTGAAATTTGCCCACCGGTATGGTATGATAAAACTGAAAACAAATCGGCAAAGTTCCGCAGAGCAGTGCTGTGCGGGGCAGGAGCCTTTTTGTTTCTGCAATGAGTTAGCTAAAACTAACAAAATGACGAAAACAGCGGGCTGGACTTGTGCAGTTTGACAGGGGTGCCCGCAGATACAGTATGGAGGGGACAACAATGGTAGAAACAATCCTGAGGGTCGATGGCATGATGTGCGGTATGTGCGAGAGCCACATCAATGATGTGGTACGCAAGACCGCCCGGGTGAACAAGGTGACTTCTTCCCACACCAAGGGCGAGACGGTCATCATCTCGGAGCAGCCGGTGGATGTGGAGGCGCTGAAGGCTGCCATTGCCGAAACGGGCTACACCGTGACCGGCGTGCAGACCCGGCCCTATGAGAAAAAGGGCTTCTTCTCGTTCCTGAAAAAGTAACAGCCCGGTGTTTCTGGCCGGGCTGATCATGCAAAACAGGAGGTATCTCGTTATGAGGATCTTGGTGTACGGCGCAGGCGTTCAGGGCTGTCAGCTGGCCCACAGTCTGGCACAGAACAAGAAAAATGTGGTCACCTTGCTGGCCCGGGGCGAGTGGAAGGAGGTCATTGACCAGAAGGGCCTGACCATCCGCCACATGCTCCAGCGGAAAACAACGGTGGATCGGATGCAGACGACAGATGCGCTGGCCCCCGAGGATGTGTATGACCTTGTGTTTGTCACGGTGCAGGCCGGGCAGCTGGCCGATGTGCTGCCCATCCTCAAAGCAAACCGGAGCCAGTACTTCATCTTTGTGGGCAATGATCCCTATGCACAGGAGATGCTGCAGGCCATGCAGCGCCCGGTGGATAAGATCGCCTTTGGCTTCCAGAACAATGCAGGCCGCCGGGAGCATGATCGGCTGGTCAGTGTGCACATGGGGATGGGAATGACCGTCGGCGGCGCAACCGCACCCCTGTCCGGCGCGTTCCGCCTGCGGCTGCAGGCTGCTTTTGAAGGCACCCACTACAAGTTGACCTATTACAGCGATATGGACGAGTGGCTCAAGAGCCACATCGCCTTTATCCTGCCCTGCGCCTATGCCTGCTATGCGGTGGATGGGGAACTTTCCCGCACCACAGTGGAACAGCGCAGGATGATCGTGGATGCCGCCTGGGAGTGCTGTGAGATGCTGAAAGCGGCAGGTGTACCCGTGAACGATGCGGAGAACACCGACCGCTACCGCGAGGGCACCAAACAGCGGAAAAAGACCGAGCGGATGGTCTACTGGATGGCGCAGACGGTCGTTGGGAAGTGGTGCATTTCGGATCACGCCATGCGTGCGGTGAGCGAGATGCAGTATCTGGATGAAGCGTTTGCCGCCCTGCGCGCCACCACATTGGTGGAGATGACTGCCTGGGATGAACTGCGCAGATCCCTGCCCAGAAAGAAGTAAGAGCCGGAAAATGTCCGGAGCATGAGAAAAAGCCTGTCGGTTTTTGCGCTGACAGGCTTTTTTCTATTGGTTCCGTGCCCAGAAGGCGGCAAGCTGCTGCTCCAGCTCTGTGGTGCTGCGCAGGTATTGGAGCTGGTGCCAGTGGCGGGGGAACAGGCGGGTGTATTCGGCGCGGGCAAAGCGGTCATCCAGCAGGAGCACCACACCCCTGTCCTCCTGCGTGCGGATGACCCGGCCCGCCGCCTGCAGCACCTTGTTCATGCCCGGAAAGCGGTAGGCGTAGTCGAAACCGGTGCCGCCCGCCTCGTCATAGTAGCGGCGCAGGATCTCCTGCCGGGGGTTCACCTGAGGCAGACCTACCCCCACGATGGCGCACCCGATGAGCCGGTCGCCCACCAGATCCACGCCCTCGCCAAAGATGCCGCCCATGACCCCGAAGCCCAGCAGCGTTTTTGCGGGGCTTGGGCCGAACTGTTCCAGAAAGGCCGCCCGGGCCGCGTCGTCCAGACCACTCTCCTGGGCCAGCGTCCCGATGTCCGGGTAACGGGCGGTGAAGTCCTCATATACCTGCCGCAGATAGGCGTAGCTGGGAAAAAAGGCCAGATAGTTGCCCACCTTGGCCCGGGCCAGTGCGGCCAGCGCATCCGAGACGGCCTGCACACTGGTCTCCCGGTCCCGGTAGCGGGTGGAGATGCCGGGCAGGCAGTAGAGCCCCAGATGTTCGGGCGGAAACGGGCTTTCCAGAGCCACGGCCCGGGCATCGGGACAGCCCAGCACGGAGCGGTAGTAGCCCGGCGGGGTGAGCGTTGCGCTGAACAGTGCCACAGCCCGCCCGGCGGCAAGGCTGGCATCCACAAAGGGGGCAGGGTCAAGGCAGAGCAGCTCCCATTCCAGCTCGCTGCCCCGGGCTGTCAGTTGGGTGACAAAATGCGCGTCGTATCGCTCTGCTGCCCGGGTGATATCCTGCACCGCAAAGTAGAGCTCCAGCAGCTGGGCGTGGGCATCGGCCTCCGGGTTGGCCTCCAGCCAGTCCTGCAGGGGGGCCTGCAGGCTGAACAGCAGCCGGAGCAGCTCCTTCGGCAGCTCTTGCAAAAAGACCGTGCCATCCTGCGCCAGCAAAGGCTCCGGCAGCGGAAAGGCGGCTTCTGCCGGCTCGGTGTCCAGAAGGCTGGTCTGTTGGGTGAGATCCTCTGCCGGCGATTCGGTGGGCGCTGAACCCCGGCGGGGGGCCAGCTTCGTTACCGCCCGGCGCGCTTCCAGAAAGCCCCTGTCTGCCTTTGTCAACGCAGTTTTCAGTGCGCTTTTTCCTTTGCCGATGGCCCGTCTGGCATCGGTCAGGCTGCTCTTGCAGAACCGCGCCGAGTACATGGCTCTGGCCCGATCCGGCAGGTTGTGGGCTTCGTCGATGAGAAAAATGTAGTCGCCCGCCGCATCGAAAAAGCGCCGCAGGTGCACAGTGGGGTCGAACAGATAATTGTAGTCCCCGATGACTACGTCACACCACTCGCTCAGGTCCAGCCCCAGCTCAAAGGGGCAGACCCTGTGCCGCCGGGCAGTCTCGGTCAGGGCGGCCCGGTCATAGGGGACGGCGCTGTCCAGCAGGTCGGCCAGCGCATCCTTCAGTCGCTCGTAGTAGCCGTTGGCGTAGGGACAGGCTTCCGGCAGGCAGGAGGGACGACCCTCAGCATCCTTGCACAGGCAGGCCTTCTCCTTGGCAGAAAGGGTCACGCTGCGCAGGGAAAGCGCCGGGTCTGCCGCCCGCAGACGGACCAGTGCATCCTCAGCAGCGGCCTGTGTCGTGTTGCGGGCGGTCAGGTAGAAGATCTTTTCCCCCTTGCCCTCGCCCATGGCTTTCAGGGCAGGGAAGAGGGCACTCATCGTTTTGCCGATGCCGGTGGGTGCCTGGCAGAACAGCCGGGTACCGCCCTTCTGCTCTGCCTTGCCCGCAGCACAGGCGCGATAGACCTCCCCGGCAAGGGCGCGCTGCCCGGGACGGTAGGCCGGAAACGGAAATTGCAGGGCCCCAAGGCTCCGGTTCCGGGCTTCCACCCAGTCCAGCTGCCGTCGTGCCCAGGGAAGATACTGCCGCAGCAGGTCGTTGAGAAACGCATCCAGCTCAGCGGCGGAGAAGTGCCGGGGATAGCGGATGATCTCATCGGTGTCAATCTGGTAATAGGTCAGCCGGACATCCAGTGTTTCCAGCTCCCGCTGTTCGGCGCAGATGGCCCCGTAGACCATGCCCTGTGCCCAGTGGCAGGGGTTCATGTCCTCCGTGATGGCATCGGTGGGCGCGGCGGTGGTCTTGATCTCGTCGATGACCACCGTGCCGTCCTCATCGGTAAAAATGCCGTCGGCACGGCCCTCGATGGTGAACCCGATTCCCTCCATCGTCCGCTCTGCCGTGAGGAACACCTCAGCGGAGTAGCCTTCACCCGCCGCCTTCTGGAGCCTGCGGTGGATGCGTGCGCCCTCGTTGGCCCGGTCAAAGCCGGTAAAGCGGCTGTCGATACTGCCGGTGCGGAGCAGGAACTCCACCAGCTCCCGGACAGAGAGACGGATGGTTGGCATGGGGTTCACTTCCTTTCTCTTGAAATTCTGCGCTTCGGTCAGGCTGTACAGAGCAGGGCCTACCCGAGACCCAGGATCTTTTGACAATTTGCTGCAACAGCATTCACCTGGTCAAAATCCACGGCAGTCCGGTAATAAGTCTCCAGCTCATCATGGCAGTTCTTGGCCTGAGCCATCAGGGCTACAGCCTGGTCGATGAGCTCAGAGGCAGCACGGTCGTTGAAGCGCAGGCGGGCGCGGAAGCCGGACAGGTTCTCCCGGTCCACAAAGCGGGTGCAGCGCACGGCCTGCACGCCGGGCAGCTGGATGGGATGCCAGAGGTTGTCGGTCAAAAAAGCCAGCCGCAGGGCCGGGATGAAGATGTGGTCGATCTGATCTTCAGGGTGCATGGCACAGGGGCAGGTGATGATGTGGTAGCCCCGGGCCAGTGCTTCGGCCCGGATGAGTTCCAGCAGCAGGCGGGAGACCGCCCCGTAATCATCCCGGAATACCACATACCGGTCGGCCAGCGCTTCTACCGTGCCCCGGTAGAATACCATCCCCTTGGGGGTGATGGCTGAGAGCAGCCGCAGCTCCTCGCTGGCGGTGCCCTCGGTGCGGGGAAGCAGCCGGGTGCAGAGACGCTTGACGTAGCGGCGCACCTTTTCAAAGTTGGCGCTGCAGGCTTCGGCCCGGCGGCTGTCCAGCATCAGGCTGCCCGCCGATGCGATATACCGGGCTGCCCGGCCCCGCAGGGCGGCATTCCGGGAAAACAGGGCCTTGACCTCGTCCCGGTGGGGAGCCAGCTTTCCGGCATCGATGGTGTGGTACAGGCTCACCACCAGCTCATCAGCCCCGGGCGCGTCCGGTTCCACCACATGGGGCGCGGTGGCATCGATGATGGCGCGTTTCTGGTCGAGGAAGATGACCCCGTCTAGACTGTCCGGGTCGCTGGCACAGTGGATCTTTTCGATGCGCTGGCCCTGCTGCTCGGCGGCCTGGGCCAGATGCTTCATTAAGGTAGATTTGCCGCATCCCGGCCCGCTTTTGATGAGAAGCATCTGCATCCCGGGCTCCCGGCGCAGCGGCTCAAAATAACCCTTGAAGCCCGCCGGTGTGGTGGCCCCCAGAAAGAAATCGGGGGAACGGCTTTGGATCGTTTTCATATCAGAACACCTCACTTTTGCTTTAGGGTATGCAAAAATGAAGGAAGATGATACTTGGAAACGGCCTTGCCCTCTCAGTCTCGCTCCGCTCGCCAGCTCCCCCAAAGTGGGAGCCCTTGGCAGTTTTTGTGAGCTTCATCTTTCTGCCAAGGCCTCTCCCTTCGGGAGAGGTGGCATTGCGACAGCAATGACGGAGAGGGTGAGCTTGTTAATATGTGTGCCCGCACACCTCGTGGATCTTCTCCCGCAGGGCCACAAAATCCGCAAAGGCGGCGGGTTTGTTCTGTGCCTGCCGGAGCAGGGCAGCGGGGTGGAAGGTGCCCATGAACCATACGCCGTTCTTTTGCACAAAGGTGCCGTGCTCCTTGGTCACGGAGAAATCGGTGCGGATCATCCGCTGGGAGGCGATGCGGCCCAGGCAGACCACGATCTTTGGCTGCAGCAGCTTGAACTGTTCCCGGAGCCAAGGCATACAGGCCTCGCTCTCGGTGGGCAGCGGGTCACGGTTGTGGGGCGGGCGGCACTTGACGATGTTGGCAATGTAGCAGTTTTTGCTTCGGTCCAGATCGATGGCAAACAGGTATTTGTCCAGCAGCTGGCCGCTGCGGCCCACAAAGGGCAGGCCCTGCTCGTCCTCGCTCTGGCCCGGGCCTTCGCCCACGAACAGCACCTCAGCAGTCTGGACACCCTGCCCGAACACCACATGGGTGCGGTCAGTGCACAGCTCACATCTGCGGCAGGCAAGGCACTCGGCCTTTAATGTATCCCAATCCATAGCAGTTCGATCTCCTTGCAGCTGAATGATAATTTATTCACAAATAAAAAATGGTTTTCTCCTAAAATAATAGCACAAAAAGCCAATTTTGTCTTGAACTTTTTGCCGGGTGTGCTAGAATAAAAGAGAAAGGCATCCTTGTGTCCAACAGGCACCCGGATGTGAATATTGGATAGTTAATTCGGAGGTAATCAACAATGGCTGATATGTTCGCACCGCTGGTAGCACAGCTGAAGGCAAACCCCAAGACGATCGTTTTTACCGAGGGCAATGACCCCCGCATCCTGGAGGCAGCCAGCAAGCTGCTGGCCGAGGGCGTTCTGAAGGTTGTCATGGTGGGCAACGAGGCTGAGTGCAAGGCTGCTGCTGCCGCAGGCAATTTTGATATTTCCGCTGCTGAGATCATTGACCCTGAGAACTACGCAGGCTTCGACGAGATGGTGAACACCATGGTCGAGCTGCGCAAGGGCAAGCAGACCGCTGAAGAGTGTACCGCAATGCTGAAGAAGTCCAACTACTTCGGCACCATGCTGGTCAAGATGGGCAAGGCTGACTGCCTGCTGGGCGGTGCTACTTACTCCACCGCCGATACCATCCGCCCCGCTCTGCAGCTGGTCAAGACCAAGAAGGGCGCACACCTGGTGAGCTCCTGCTTCATTCTGGACCGTGACTTTGGCGAAGAGGGCCTGAAGCGCATTGCCATGGGCGACTGCGCTGTCAACATTGATTACACCGATACCGTTGATAAGGCTACCGGCGAGGTCAAGCTCGCTGCATCCGCAAAGCTGGCTGAGGTGGCCGTTGAGACTGCCAAGACCGCAAAGCTGTTCGGCATCGATCCGAAGGTCGCAGTTCTGAGCTTCTCCACCAAGGGTTCCGGTAAGGGCGGCACCGTTGCTCTGAGCCATGACGCTACCATCAAGGCTCAGGAGATGGACCCCGAGCTGGCTGTGGACGGCGAGCTGCAGTTTGACGCTGCCGTTGCTCCCGAAGTTGCACAGGTCAAGTGCAAGGGCAGCAAGGTCGCTGGCCAGGCCAACACCTTCATCTTCCCCTGCATCGAGGCCGGCAACATCGGCTATAAGATCGCTCAGCGTCTGGGCGGCTACGCTGCCTACGGCCCCATCCTGCAGGGCCTGAACGCACCCATCAACGACCTGTCCCGTGGCTGCAACGCTGACGAGGTCTACAAGATGAGCCTGATCACTGCCTGCCAGTCCTAACTTTTATTCAGCACTCTGCCCCTTCTGGTGTAATGCCGGAAGGGGCTTTTGTTTTGCATGTTGTTTGATGGTTTTGCCAAAGGCTCCCCCTTTGGGGGAGCTGGCGCAAAGCGCCTGAGAGGGTGAGCCCGCTGCCGGGGCTTGCAATCTCCCCAAAAACATGCTATAATAATCAAGCACAAAATGTGCCATGCCGGACAGCGCCTGCTGCGTGGTTCGGCATACGGATGCGGGCCCTGTACGATGGGGCCGCTGTGAACCAGGTCAGGTGGGGAACCAAGCAGCCTTAAGCGGTGTGTCCCGTGCGTTTCAGTCAGCCTGCATCCGTATGCCGAGTTACGCAAGGCGGGGGTCAAACCCCGTCAGCGCTGCCCGGCTTTTTTGTTGAAAGGGGAGAAGCAGATGTATCGAGCCCTGTACCGCAAGTGGCGGCCCCAGCGGTTTGAGGATGTGGTGGCCCAGCGCGGCATCGTGACCGCACTGCGCAACCAGATCGCCACAGGCCGTGTGGGCCACGCTTATCTGTTTACCGGCGTGCGCGGCACCGGCAAGACCACCTGTGCCAAGATCTTTGCCAAGGCAGTCAACTGCCTGCATCCCCAGAACGGTGACCCCTGCGGTGAGTGCGAGATCTGCAGGGGCATCGACAACGGCAGCATTCTGGACGTGGTGGAGATGGACGCGGCCTCCAACAACGGCGTGGACGATATCCGTGATCTGCGTGATGAAACAGCCTACACCCCCAGCGCCTGTCATTATAAGGTATATATCATCGACGAGGTGCACATGCTCTCCACGGCAGCGTTCAATGCCCTGCTGAAAACGCTGGAGGAGCCGCCCGCTCACGTCATCTTTATTCTGGCGACCACGGAGATCCAGAAGGTTCCCGCCACCATCCTTTCCCGGTGCCAGCGGTACGATTTTACCCGCATCGGCCCCGAGGACATCGCCCAGCGTGTGGAGTACATCGCCGGGCAGGAGGGACTGGAGCTGTCCGGCGAGGGAGCGGAGCTCATCTCCCGCCTTGCCGATGGTGCCATGCGAGACGCGCTGTCCATTCTGGATACCTGTGCCGGTGTCACGGCAAAGATCGATGCGGACGTTGTCCGCCGGATGGCAGGTGTGACCGACCGGAGCTATCTGTTCCATATTTCAGATGCGCTGGAAGCGCAGGATGCCGCCGCGGCACTGGCACAGCTGGCTCAGCTGCGCCAGCAGTCGGTGGATGTGAAGCGGCTGACCGAGGAGCTCATTGCCCATTACCGTGCGCTGATGCTGGTGGCCCTGCCCGGCGGGCAGGCACTGCTCTCGGGTGTATCCCCGGAAGAGGAAAAGCTCTATCTGGAAAAAGGCCCCCGGATGGGGCAGCGGGAGGCGATCCGGGCCATCCGGGCTCTGGGCAACGCTCTGGAGCACATGACCCGGGGCAGCGACCAGCGGATAGAGCTGGAACTGGCCCTGTTCAGCCTTTCGGAGCCGCCCCAGCAGGTGGCGGTACAGGCTGTGCCCACTGCCCGGCCTGTGGTCCCTGCACAGGAGGCCCCCAGACCGTTTGCGTCGGCACCGGTCAAACCTTTTGTATGTGCACCGACGGCATCGGCTCCCGTGCAGGAACCCTCTGTGGAACCGGCACCGATGCAGCAGTCTGAGCCGGAACCGGCACCTCAGCCCGTGGAACCGCCCAAGGCAGAAGCAGCAGCTTCTGCGGAAGAAGAGCTGCCGCCCCTGCCGGAGGAACCGCCGGTGACTTCGGAGGCCCCGCCCCCTTGGGACGAGCCGGCCCCGGCTGCGCCGCCGCAGAGAGAAGCGCCTGCGGCTCCTGCGCAGGAAGTGCCTGCGGTCCAGCCTCAGCCGGAGCCCAAGCCGGAATATACGGCAGACCCGGCGCTGAACAAGCCCCGCAAGGTGGCGGCAGAGGGAATCAATCCCTTCCCGCAATGGGCAGAGGTCATCAAGCTCCTGCAGGAGCAGGATCCCATGCTCTATACCTACCTGAAAAAGTCCAAGGGTTACTTTGATGGTACCCGGGTGCTCATCGATGGCGGAAAGACCTTCCGGGATTTTATCCGCGCCAACAAGGAAAGCCAGAAGCTCATCAAAAAGCTGATCGCGCAGGTGTCCGGTGTGGCGGTGCCCATCGGCCCCTATGAATCCAAGACGGTCAATCGCGCTTCGGCCAACGCCGAGGAATCCCTCCGCAGGCTGGAACAGCTGGGGCTGGAGGTGTCGATTGAGGATAGTGAACGCAAAAAACGATAAATAAAAGGAGAACCAACCATGAAAGCAAGAATGCCCGCAGGCTTCGGCCGCCCCGATATGAACTCCCTGATGCGTCAGGCCCAGAAGATGCAGGAAGATATGAAGGCCAAGCAGGCAGAGCTGGAAGCTGCTGAGTACACCGGCAGTGCATCCGGTGAGATGGTCACTGTAAAGATGAACGGTAAGCACGAGGTGCTGAGCATCACCATTAAGCCTGAGGCCGTGGACCCCGATGATATCGAGATGCTGGAAGACCTGGTGGCTGCTGCTGTCAATGCAACCGTCAAGCAGGTGGATGAGACTGCCGAGGCCGAAATGGGCAAACTGACCGGCGGCCTGAACATTCCCGGTCTTTGATCAAAGTGGAGGAGCACCATGGGTTATAATGCAGCCCCGCTGGAAAAGCTGATCGAAGAATTCAGCAAGTTCCCGGGCATTGGGCGGAAGGGTGCGACCCGGATGGCCTATCAGGTACTGAGCATGTCGGATCAGGATGCCGCCGCACTGGCGGGTGCGATCCAGAACGCCCACACCAAGCTCCACCGCTGCCGTGTCTGCCAGAATTATACCGAAGCCGAGCTCTGCCCCATCTGTGCCAGTGCCAAGCGGGACCGCTCTGTCATCTGTGTGGTGGAAACGCCCCGTGATGTGCAGGCGTTTGAGCGCACCCGGGAGTACCATGGAATGTACCATGTGCTCCACGGTCTCATCAGCCCCATGGATGGCATCGGTGCCGAACAGCTGACGGTCAAGGAACTGCTGGCCCGTCTGGGAGATGGTGAAGTGAAGGAAGTGATCATGGCCATGAACCCCACCGTTGAAGGTGAGGCAACGGCCATGTATCTGGCAAAGCTCATCAAGCCCCTGGGCATCAAGACCACCCGTCTGGCCTATGGCCTGCCCGTGGGTGCCAGCCTGGAGTATACCGATGAGACGACCCTGTATCGGGCGCTGTCTGGCCGGGGAGAACTGTGATCATTTGTATTTCAAAGCCCTGCGTTTGCGCGCGGGGCTTTGTGCTGTTTATGGGATAAAAAAGAAACACCCGGCCGGGGAAATGAAACAAATTCAAGAAATATAGAAAAAACTCAAAAAAGATGCAAAAAAGTGTTGACAGAAGGCTGGGGATGTGGTATTATACTTGAGCGCCAAGGGCCGCCGAAAAGAATGACTTCTGAAAGCGGCGGAAGCAAAACGAAAGAACCAATATGGATACGTTGAAAAACGAACCACAAGTTCGAAAAGATCGAAAAGCTTCTGAAAAAAAGTGCTTGACAAAAAATCACTTCTGTGGTAAAATAATTAAGTCGTCAGCCGCTAAGGCTGAGGCGCACAGGACCTTGAAAATTGAACAATATCGAAAAACTTGTAACGGAACCTATTTTCGTGTTGGAAAAACACGTTAAACAATTCCAAACAAAGTAATTCACACAGGACGCAAGCGATTGCGTGCTGAGCGAAGAAGATTTAACACTTTTTAAGTGATAAATATCATTTATAAAGAGTTTGATCCTGGCTCAGGACGAACGCTGGCGGCGCGCCTAACACATGCAAGTCGAACGAGCGAGAGAGAGCTTGCTTTCTCGAGCGAGTGGCGAACGGGTGAGTAACGCGTGAGGAACCTGCCTCAAAGAGGGGGACAACAGTTGGAAACGACTGCTAATACCGCATAAGCCCACAGGTCGGCATCGACCAGAGGGAAAAGGAGCAATCCGCTTTGAGATGGCCTCGCGTCCGATTAGCTAGTTGGTGAGGTAATGGCCCACCAAGGC
>NZ_JARFIS010000199.1:0-342 GCF_029076575.1 Faecalibacterium sp. DFI.5.82 | reverse complement strand
CGGGCACGGGGGAGATCTTGAGCTTGCGGGCAATGGCAAGGCCCACCGGGGCCACCATGAGCACTGTGGCAACATTGTCCACAAAGGCGCTGATGACCCCGGCAATAAGGGCCAGCATACACACGGCCCATTTCACATTGGGCACCCGCACGATGAGCAGCTCGGCCAGCCGGGCGGGCATCCTGCTCTCAATGAAGAGGGAGACCGTGCCCATGGTGCCCGCCATCATCAGCAGGACATTGAAGTCCACCGCCCGGGCGGCATCCATCCGGGTGAAGTCCCACAGGCCCGCCGCGCCCAGAGCCAGAAACAGAGCGGCCCCGCCCAGCGCGGCAAAAGGCC
>NZ_JARFIS010000198.1:0-343 GCF_029076575.1 Faecalibacterium sp. DFI.5.82 | reverse complement strand
TGAAGCAAAGCCCCTGTTGCAACAGGGGGGAGTGTATGAGCCTATGCGCGACCCGGATTATTACCGTGACCGTCTGACGGTGCTGAATGACACGGCGGCATGGGATGTGAGCGGTGACATGGACCCTTTCAATTGTATCGACCTTGACCCGATAGAGCTGTATGAGACCTGTCCGGTGGTCGTTGATCCGCTGGAAAAGGCATCCTGAAATATATCACTTCGGCACTGCGCGGGTGCATCATCGTTTCTTCGCTGTGCATTGCTTTTTGGGCTCTCCAATGATATGATAGACCCTGCTCGCAGGGCGCGCGGAAATCTAACAAAGGAGTTCTTTTTCTATGAA
>NZ_JARFIS010000197.1:0-343 GCF_029076575.1 Faecalibacterium sp. DFI.5.82 | reverse complement strand
GACCTGATTTGTCTGGAGCATCAGCTGTCAGTCATTGAAAAGAATCCTTACCGGGAACGGCAGAAGCGCATCACTAACCCACCAAAGGAGAGCAACCTCGACCGGCTGTGCAGTGTAATCGACGAGATTTTGCAGCAGAATCCCACCGACTACGAAGATTTTCTGCAAAAGCTGGAACAGCAGGGCTATGAAATCAAACGCGGCAAATACACTTCCGTTAAAGGCGCTCGGCAGAAACGCTTTATCCGGTTAAAGACACTGGGTGCCGGGTACAGCGAGGATGAAATCAAAGCAGTCATTGCCGGAAAAGCCGTACACCGCCCACATCAGAAGCAACCTCCCA
>NZ_JARFIS010000196.1:0-343 GCF_029076575.1 Faecalibacterium sp. DFI.5.82 | reverse complement strand
GGAAAAAGAAAATCAAGTGGATGAATTCATTAAGGATTTGGCTACTGCAAGGCGTGAGGTCCGGATTGACATTCCGGATTCTCCGGCAAACTCGGATAAAAATACCACTAGAATTGCACAGGCTCTTGCATAAGCTCAAAGCCGTGGAGTAAAAGTATTTGTTCGAGCCGAATCGAAGAAGAATCTCCATCCGACGTTAAAGTATTTTGCGGTAGAAAATCACTATCTGACAGATCCGATTGCTTTAATCGACAAGACTGTAACATGGTTTGGCATGCCAGAATCTGCAGCGTGCTTCAAAATAGAAGGTAGGACAAGCGCTTTTAACAATCGTCCATGTATT
>NZ_JARFIS010000195.1:0-343 GCF_029076575.1 Faecalibacterium sp. DFI.5.82 | reverse complement strand
TGGAGCAGGCCTGCACGGATGGGGTCAGCGGTGCGGTAATACTCCTGCGTCTGCTGGATGGCCCGGGCCCAGCCCCAATTGGCCGGGCTGCGGGCCCACTGGCGGGTCCCGTAGTTCTGCAGGGCCTCCCGGGTCTTTCTGCGCTGTTCAGCGGTCATCACGCCGCCCCCTTTCTTTGGCACATCCGGGTGCCCGGGCCAAAGAAGCAGGCATCCCGCTGTTCCATGGTCAGCCCCAGCATGGCAGAAAGACGGTCGGCTTCGCTGACTTTGAAATCGCTCTCGTCGTTCAGCTTTTGAAGCAGGGCGCTGCTGCTGATGCCCAGCACCCGTGCCACATGGCA
>NZ_JARFIS010000194.1:0-344 GCF_029076575.1 Faecalibacterium sp. DFI.5.82 | reverse complement strand
CCCAATCATACATCTTTTCATCATCAATAAAGCGGCCAAACATCTCCTTCTTGTAGTAACACGGCTTCAAGACTTATTCATCGTGGAGCCGCTTGGCGATGCGGTGAAGCCCCAGCCCTTCCTCTGCCATTGAATAGATATACTCAACAACGGGGGCGGTGTTCGGGTCGATCACAAGGTGATTGTGGTCGGCAGGGTCTTTCTGGTAGCCAAACGGTGCGCCGCTGGAGATTTACTTTCCACTTTTCTTGCGTGTCCGAAGGGCACTCTTGATTTTTCGGGAAGTGTCTTTGGCGTACATTTCATTGATGATGTTTCGGTACGGGGCAATATCCATCTGAGAT
>NZ_JARFIS010000193.1:0-344 GCF_029076575.1 Faecalibacterium sp. DFI.5.82 | reverse complement strand
GTGCACCAGCGGCTCGCCCTCGCCCGAAACAAATAAGAGGTTGAGCACCGCGGTAAAGAGGATTATGGGCAAAATGGGCTTCAGGCTCTTGGTGATCAGCTTGAAGGGGATCTTTGCCACGCCGTACATGGCCACAAGAAACACAAGGGACAGCGTCAGGCCCAGCGGGTTGGACGCGGCAAACAGCAGGATGATGTAGACGATGGTCAGCACCAGCTTCATGCGGGGGTCAAACTTATGCACACGGCTGTCGCCCGGGAAGTGCTGGCCGATGGTGATATCTCTCAGCATGTGGCAGCGCCCCCCTTCTTTGCATCCACACGGGGCAGCACAAGGCTGTCGCC
>NZ_JARFIS010000192.1:0-345 GCF_029076575.1 Faecalibacterium sp. DFI.5.82 | reverse complement strand
ATGCCGCCGAGCCGCAGAACAGGCTCATCATCCAGTCGGGCAGGTCACCGCCCAGAATGGCACAGCCGGGGCTTGCAGAGCAGCCGGTGAGCGCCAGCAGCGCCGCCGTCAGCCCGGAATAGCGAAGTACGGACCGTCGAGAAATTTTCATGGAAAAAGCCCTCCTATCGGATCGGCTTGCCCGGCGCGGAAGTGCGCCCGGCAGGTCGGTTGCAGTTTTGTAATGAACTGCTTTGCTTGTACTGGTTCTTGCCCGGTTTGTAAAGGGGCAGTTCGTGGCAAAATCTGCCCGATGACGGCTTTGGGAAAGTTTTTTGTGCAGAAAGCTTGCTTTTTGCCCGGGAG
>NZ_JARFIS010000191.1:0-345 GCF_029076575.1 Faecalibacterium sp. DFI.5.82 | reverse complement strand
CCTTTCGGTGATGGTTTGAGCTCCGGTAAATAGCTGAAGAAATAGGCGTCCATGTTCTGCCGCAGGTGGTAGGTGTTGCCGTGTGAGATGTGGCCCGTCCAGCTCGCGGAGGATTGCACGACGCTGTCGAGGGTGATCTTGCCGGAGTCCACCAGAGTGCGGAACTTGCGGATCTTGCGCTTCATGTTGTCGATGCTCTTGGCCCGCACTTTCCTCACGACCTTGCCGGTATGTGTGAGGTATGTGTGGAAGCCGAGGAAGTCGATGCCGTTCTTCAGCGGGAGGATCTGCGTCTTGCCGGTCAGCCGAAGGCCGAGCGGATTGATGTACGCCTCGATCTCCTTG
>NZ_JARFIS010000190.1:0-346 GCF_029076575.1 Faecalibacterium sp. DFI.5.82 | reverse complement strand
GTGTGCTGACCGTGGCCCGGCGGAGCGCCGGCATCAAATTTCCCTGTGATAGATAAACATCCTAACCCTCTCAGGCACTTCGTGCCAGCTCCCCCAAAGGGGGAGCTTTTGACAATACCGCAAACTTTGCATGGATTGCCAAGGCCTCGCCCTTCGGGAGAGGTGGCATTGCGAAGCAATGACGGAGAGGGTGAGGTCGTTTATAAATTTTCAAGCGTCCCTGACAATTTATCAAAAACCAGATTTGCGCCGTATCCGACGTATAGGGCGGAACGGCAGCAGGAGGAAAACTGAATTATGAAAAACAACGATCTTCGCACACACACCCCACTGGCACAGCTGGTCG
>NZ_JARFIS010000019.1:0-3303 GCF_029076575.1 Faecalibacterium sp. DFI.5.82 | reverse complement strand
ATGCCGGGAAAGGACATTCCATATGAGTGATTCTACGTTGAAAGAGCTTTGGCAGCAGGTCGCTGAAAAGAAAAGCTGCGAAGCAAAACAGAAAGAACTGACCGCCCAGAGAGATACGCTTGCTGATTGCCTGAAAAAGCTGGAAAAATCCAAGCTGGCAGAGCAGGCTGATGTGGACCGTCTGGAGGGACACAGCCTTGCCGCATTTTTCTATCAAGTGATTGGAAAAATGGATGAAAAGCTGGACAAAGAACGGCAGGAAGCCTATGCAGCCCGCGTCAAGTACGATGCGGCTCTCCATGATCTTTCTTCCGTTGATGCCGACTTGAAGCAGATTCAAAATAGACTGGCACGGCTGTCCGATTGCGAAAGGCAGTATCAAGCTGCTCTTTCCGAAAAAATCAAAAGCATCAAAGTCTCTGCCCACCCTGCCGCACAGCAGATTGTGGAAAGCGAAAGCCGCATTGCCGCACTGAAAGTCCAAAAGCGGGAGCTGCTGGAAGCCATCAACGCCGGAAAGACCGCCTTGCACACGGTCAATGAAGTTCTGGAAACGCTGGATAATGCCGAGGGCTGGAGTACATGGGACGTAATGGGCGGCGGTTTGATGGCTGATCTTGCCAAGTATGAGGAACTGGACAATGCACAGGAGCAGGTGGAACAGCTTCAAGTGGAACTGCGGCGGTTCAAAACTGAGCTTGCCGATGTTGAGATCACCGCAGACCTTCAGGTTGCGGTAGACAGTTTTTTGAAATTCGCAGATTTCTTCTTTGATGGCCTCTTTGCAGACTGGGCAGTTCTGGATCACATCAATCAGGCGCAGAGCAGAGTGGAAAACACCAAGAGCCAAATCAAGCGAGTCCTTGCACTTCTGAAAAAGATGCGCGAAGATGTTGATGTCCAAATCGCTGATGAAAAAGAGAAGCAGGAGCAGCTTGCGGTGGAAACTGAGCTGTAGGTTTGGAGTGTTCGCGTATGTAATATGCTCAACTCAATGAATTGGAAATTTTGGAGATAAAGACTATGAAGAAAAAAGCACCAATAGTGTTCATTATCGTGAGCGTCTTTGCCGTAGCCGCAATCATTATAATTTCGGCGTATAGATCTTCGGAATCCTACAGAAAGGCGAAGGCTGCAATCCAATGGGATTGCTCTGTGTCTTGTACAGAAAAATCAACATCTGCCCAATATGTAATCACTTATTCTAATGTAAAGGTTTCATCCAAAACGGGCACACTGACGATTCAGAATAGGAATGATTTTGAAATTGTGGTGCATTTGCTCTGCGAAGGCGAACAGGAAATCGTATCTGGCAATATTTCTGCGGGAGGCTGCTACTCTTTTGCGAATGTTACGGACAAAGAATATACCGTAGGTATTCATGCGGATGTTGATGCAGCCACCAACATTAAAGTAATTGTATACGACGGAAAAGACACAGAGCCATATACAAATTGACAAGTCGGTGCTTGCGGGGGTGCATCTATTTGAAAAAGTATCAATGTCCATGCTGCGAATGTTTTACTTATAATGTTCCACCAAAGGAAGATTGTGGGTACATTTGCCCAGTTTGCTTTTGGGAGAATGACCCGTTTATTACTTCTGATAGCGACCCCAGTGACTTGAATCATGGAATAACTCTAAACGAGGCAAAAAACAACTATTTGGAATTTGGTGCCTGTGAAAGAAAAATGTTACGTTATGTTCGTCCGCCCGAAAGCGATGAAAAATAGACATTCATCATCAAAACTTCAAAGTCGACGATAACCCAATTATTATATACCCTTGGCGGGCAACCCAAAAACGGTTGCCCGCTATTTTTATACCCTAAAATCTGAAGAAGGAGGCCAAAATGCCAAGCAAAACCGAAGAATACCTTGCCCTTGCCCAGCGCACGGCAAACGGCTTGACCCGGTACTGGGAAAGCTGGACGGATTACCTGACCACCGCATCCCGGCTGTACAAGTACCCCTTTGCCGACCAGCTTATGATCTACGCTCAGCGGCCCGATGCCACCGCCTGCGCCGAATTTGACATTTGGCGCAACCGGATGAACCGCTATGTCAGGCGTGGCTCTAAGGGCATCGCCTTGCTGGACGAATCCAGCGGATTCCCGCGCCTGCACTACGTTTTCGATGTGTCGGACACCGGGGTGCGCCGCAATTCCCGTGACCCGGAGGTGTGGCAGCTCGGTCCCGATTTGGTGCAGCCGGTTTCGGAAATGTTGAGCAAGACCTACGGCATCAGCGGCGAGCGTGTCAGCCAGCAGCTTGCGGATGTTGCGGGGAAACTGGTGGCGGATTACTGGGACAACAACGGCGGGGACATTCGTGCCATCGTTGACGGTTCGCTCTTGATGGATTATGATGAAGCCGGGGTGGAGATGCAGTTCAAGTCTGCCGCCGCCATCAGCGTCACCTACACGCTGCTGGAACGCTGCGGCATTGAGCCTGCCGGGTGGTTCGACAAGGACGATTTTCAGGCAATCTACAATTTTTCCACCCCGGATAGTGTCTACGCCCTCGGCGCAGCCGTCAGCGACATGAGCCGGGAGGTGCTGCGTAACATCGAGCGCACCGTAAAAACAACCATTCGCCGCCGCAATGCAGAAAGGAGCCAATATGAATACGAACAGCAGGAACGTGACTTACTCGACCGTCGGGGACTACCAGCTCCCGAACCTAACCCTGAACCAGCCCCGGAAGCCGCTGGGCAAGTACGGCAGGCTGCGCCGGACGTACCTGATGCAGTATCGCCCGGTACTGTACAATTCGATGCTCCTGAACGGGACGCTGTACCCGCATCTGATGGAACTGGAGCAGACAGCAGAGAGCCGGATGCAGCAGACCATGGAGCAGCTTCTGAAGCAGGACCCAGCCCCGGACAAAGCGCAGAACCAACTGATGTGGGTGCAGCACATGAACAGTCTGAAAGCGCAGGCAGAGGAACTGGTGATGACGGAGCTGATCTACAGCTAAGTTTTCTGGATGCGAACATCCCCACCGAAGCCCAGCAAATTGAGAAGATCGACCAAGCGGAGAGCGAAAAAACGCCCTCCGCTTTTGTTTTGTCGCAGGCTGAAATTGAGAACGAGCTGCGGCGGCATGGTTCAGGGTTTACAGGCGGCAAACAGCGCATTATTGCGCTGTACCAGACCCAGCCTGACCGCAAACTCTGTGCCAAAGCACTGGCAAAGGAGTACGGCATCGGTGGGCACTCCCACGATTATCTGGATGGCAGTCGAGGCTTCGTCAACCACGACTGGAAGGGTCTGGAATTTGTTCATTATCCCGACCACCAGAA
>NZ_JARFIS010000189.1:0-346 GCF_029076575.1 Faecalibacterium sp. DFI.5.82 | reverse complement strand
CGAGTCCACCAAGTTGTACAGTGCCTGCACCAGCATGGAGATCATCATCGGGATGCTGATCTTGATCAGCAGCGGGTTGACATCCATGGTGCCCATGATGTTTTCGGGTTCGGAAAGATTGAGCTGTTTGTTTTCCACGATTTCTCCTTTTGACGTTGAATGATAAACGAGGGTTTATGCTTGAACAGGAGGGAGGTGTCCCGCCCCTCCTGTGGTGTCCGGCGATCGCTTAGTGCTGTAAACAGCACCTGCGTTTCGCTGACCGCCGCGCCAACGGCTCCTCCCTTCATCCGCCACTGGCGGTGGTCGTTGCCGTTTCCCAAAAAGTGGGCAGAGCACAAAAGCA
>NZ_JARFIS010000188.1:0-347 GCF_029076575.1 Faecalibacterium sp. DFI.5.82 | reverse complement strand
GCCATTTACGATTTGCTCGCCGATTGTCATCAAAGCAGCATTTAAGATTGACGCGTTTTCTCGTTCAAGCATGCCGATGCCGCCAATCTGATGCGACAAAGTAATCTTAACGTCATTGCCTAGGTCCTCTTTGATCCATTGCGCGACTTGCAGTTCTTGAGCGGGATTTACTGGTGAAAAAGTCCCCGCGATGGCAATGCTTGTTTTTTTATCTTTTAAGTTAGCACAGAATGCATCAACCTCATCACGATTCAGTTCGGCAATTTTACGGCCATCATATTCATACCCGCCGGAAATGATAGCAGCTTTTTCATTAACGGCTGCTTTCAGATCGGCAGGCCATTCCA
>NZ_JARFIS010000187.1:0-347 GCF_029076575.1 Faecalibacterium sp. DFI.5.82 | reverse complement strand
AAGACGGTCAGGGTCTCCATGGCCGCCGGGCCCAGCGGGATGGAACGGCGGGTGTCCAGCACACGGCGGATGCACACCGCAAATTCCGTTTTGGTGGCCAGCTGCCAGTGGGTGTTCAGGTGGAGCAGGCACAGGCCGCTGTCCTCTCTCTGGCAGCGCTCGTGCAGTGTTTCCAGCGCAGATTCCACGCTGGCGGTGGGCAGCTGCAGTGCCTGAGCCAGCTTATCGGCCCCGATGGGCTCCGCGTAGGCAAAGAGCATTGCTTCCACTGCGGCACGATTTTGTTTCTGATTCATTGCTCCTCCTTTGTGCGGTCAATGCGGCCCCGGCGCATCTTCAGCTCGCCC
>NZ_JARFIS010000186.1:0-347 GCF_029076575.1 Faecalibacterium sp. DFI.5.82 | reverse complement strand
ATGAGGACAAGGGCACCGGCTTGCTCCGCCACTGCCTGCTGCGGCGCGGTGTGGTGTCCGGGCAGGTGAGGGTGGTATTGGTGACCGCCCAGCCGGTTCTGCCCGGGGCGAAAAACTTTGTCCGCGCTCTGCTGGCCGAAGCCGAAAAGCGCCATGTCCCTGTGACCACCGTGGTGCAGAACTACAACCCCCGCTGCACCAGCGTGGTGCTGGGCGAAGAGGAAAAGGTGCTCTACGGCAAGGGATACATTCTGGATACCCTCTGCGGCAAGACCTATGCCCTGAGCCCCCGGAGTTTCTACCAGATCAACCATGACCAGACCATACAGCACCTCGGTCTGGTCATG
>NZ_JARFIS010000185.1:0-348 GCF_029076575.1 Faecalibacterium sp. DFI.5.82 | reverse complement strand
CTTGAACAGAAAACCGGAGGTGTAGGTGTAGTAGGAGCCGTGGGCGCTGAGGATGCACAGCCCGTAATCGTTCATTCGTTTCAGGTCAGAGACGGAGACTGTGGTATCGATGCGGGTGTGCAGGCCCATCGCGGTCCAGAAGCCCTTCATATAGGAGTAGTACGGGTAGCGGGAGCTGTTCACGGTGTTGTCAACGGCGTAGTAGATCATGGCGCTGCCCAGATCACCCTGCGGGGCGTTGGACATTTCGTGCAGTTCCACAGCGGGCAGTTCGGAAGGGGCGAAGGGAGTATTCTCTTCGTCCGGGTCCTCCACCAGAACGCCGCCCAGCGCGCCGCAGCTGTACGC
>NZ_JARFIS010000184.1:0-348 GCF_029076575.1 Faecalibacterium sp. DFI.5.82 | reverse complement strand
GCTGGCACGGCGAATGCCGTGACTGTGGGAGTATTTCTTTGTGGGAAAGGAAAATCGTTATGCAGTATAAGGAAGTTGCGGGCGGCATCTGTGCCCCCAAAGGCTTTGCAGCGGCTGGCGTGCATAGCGGCATCCGCGCAAACCATAATGAAAAATACGATCTGGCACTCATCAATGCGGAGGTGCGCTGTGCCGCCGCCGGTGTCTACACCACCAATAAGGTCTACGGTGCACCCATCAAGGTGGACCGTGCCCACCTGAAGGACGGCTATGCACAGGCCATTCTTGTGAACAGCGGCAACGCCAATACCTGCGCCGCCAACGGCGTGGCTCTGGCCGAGGAGTGCT
>NZ_JARFIS010000183.1:0-348 GCF_029076575.1 Faecalibacterium sp. DFI.5.82 | reverse complement strand
CTGGCTGAGATGGGCCGCAATGCCCGGAGCCTGTCGGTGGACGACAGCCTGGACCGCATTGCGGATGCCCTGCTCAAGCTGGTCAAGACCCCGAAACGGAAGGAAAAAACAGAGGAAAGGAGGTGCAGCCGGATGCCGCAGAATGACCGGAACAGCCGGAACCGCAAGCGCCGCCGGGCCTACGATCAGGCCCGGGATGACCGGCGCGGCGGGCAGATCACCCAGCGCCGCAGCAGCGCGGGTGCTGGCAGTGACCTGGGGTACAGCGGGTACGCAGGATATTCCTCCGGCGGCCACCCCATCACGAACCCCAATTATGATCCCGATGCGCCCCGACCCAGCCGGTAT
>NZ_JARFIS010000182.1:0-349 GCF_029076575.1 Faecalibacterium sp. DFI.5.82 | reverse complement strand
GACTGACGAGCTTACAACTTCCCAGAAACTAGCTCTTGAGGCTACACAGTATGAATATCATACTTTGGCCAAGGAAGAAGCTAAGCCGGGCGAAGAAGTTTAATTTAGGGGCTTAATGCCCCTTATTTTTTTAGATTAAAGGAGAAAAACAGAAATGATTTTAAATATTGGTGGTCGTGAGTACACTCTACGTTTTGGAATTGGCTTCCTTCGTGAAATGAATAAGCTTCATTCTGTCGAAATGGAAGGCATGAAGACCGGATATGGTGCTATGACCATGTTTAACGCAGGCAAAGCATTGAATGACCCGTTAGCATTTATTGACTTGATTAAAGCTGGTACAGTAACC
>NZ_JARFIS010000181.1:0-349 GCF_029076575.1 Faecalibacterium sp. DFI.5.82 | reverse complement strand
GCTGTCCATTCCCTCAAACACACCGAGAGCTCCTCTGAAGTGGAATAGCTCACGCTCCTTCGCATAAAAATCTGCCGATCTGCCAAACCTAGCGTTGAGCTCCGCAAGATTTGCCGCCAGATGGCTGGAAAGCTGTTCCATTTTGCCGCCCCCTTTATGGTAGCTTGTCCGCCGGGGCGGCGGTTATACGCTGGGAGGTGTTCCGGTTTGAAACTCTTGATTTTCCGTACCATCCTGATCTATCTCTGCGTCCTGTTTGCCATGCTGCTGATGGGCAAACGTCAGCTGGGGGAACTACAGCCTGAGGAACTGGTATCCACCATCCTCATCTCCAATCTGGCTTCCATCT
>NZ_JARFIS010000180.1:0-349 GCF_029076575.1 Faecalibacterium sp. DFI.5.82 | reverse complement strand
CCGGAACGGGCCAGCTCCATGGAGAGGTTCAGGCCCATCTGGCCGCCCAGGTTGGGCAGAACGGAGTCAGGCTTCTCGATCTCCATGATGCGCTCCACCACCTCAAGGGTCATGGGCTCGATATAGACATGATCGGCCACATCGGGGTCGGTCATAATGGTAGCGGGGTTGGTGTTGAGCAGAACGGTCTCAATGCCCTCTGCTTTCAGGGCGCGGCTCGCCTGGGTGCCGGAGTAGTCGAACTCAGCGGCCTGGCCGATGATGATGGGGCCGGAGCCGATGACCAGCACCTTTTTGATTCTGGGGTCCTTGTGCATTTCAGCGCACCTCCTTTTTTGCTGCTTTGACG
>NZ_JARFIS010000018.1:0-5825 GCF_029076575.1 Faecalibacterium sp. DFI.5.82 | reverse complement strand
GGGCTTATGGAATGTAAAAGTGTCGATTCCACTGATGGCAGGAATCTGACGAACATAATTGTATGGGCGAACTCTGTTCCAGTCGATGGTCAGCCCTTGGATAAACAAATCGTTCATACAGCACTCCATACTATATAATGTAAGAAACACTTAGCTCCGCTCAAACCCAAGATAGCGGGTGCCCTGAAAACTCAGCTTTCCAATGTCGCCCTCCACAAGCATTCCGTAGTCCGAACCACTTACGGTAAGCTCCATGCGGTCGCCGCTCTCTACCTGAAAGGTCACATAATAGGTCGTGAACGTATGCGCCATCGTATTGTCCGTATGGTGGTGAGAAACTTCCGTGCGCTTTGCCACCACCGTTGCCGGAACAGTCAGCCGCGGCGAATGGTTGTTTTTATTCCATGTGCTGATATTTCCGATGATGGTGTATAGGATCATACCCAAAACCACAAGGAACAGGATGGGAAACAGAATGCTGAACAGCATATCAATTCCAGCGTAAAACATCTTATTCCTCCAAAATTTCTTCCAGCAGGTCCTTTACATCGTCCAGAAAAGATTCTTCTCCGAGGGTGTTCACCTTGAAGAACACCGCTTGACTGCCGCCCGCTGTAATTGCAGACAGCCGAATCGGGCTATCTCCATTCTGGAACATGGTCAGTGTCAGACTCAAGCGGTTGCCGCCCATCATGCTGTACCGTTCAAACACACGGACACTGCACCGGGCATCGCCCTCTTTGAAATCACTGCCTGCCTCTAAATCTGCCGACCAACTGCTGTCCGGGATTTCATTTTCCAGCTTCCGAAGCAGCTTGTCAAAGTTTTTGTTTCGGATGGTCTTTTCAAAGATTGCCATAATGGTTCCTCCGTTCTGACAATTAAAATTCAGTCCCTTATTTTTGATACGAGCAGAGCCACAGGGAAATTGCGGAGAAATCGCTTGAAGAGAGGAATTTTGTCTAATTTGATTATAGCATATCTTTTGGAAGAACAAAATACTTTATGTACGCCGCCCGCAGGCGGCGAAAGTCAGTCCGGGGGAAATTCCAGTTCGGCAAACTCGGCATCGGTTAACAGTTTCAGCTTTTCGATAACGCCCTCCGACAGTTCCCGCAGGGCGGTCTCGTCCGGCATCAGGTAGCACTGCATGAGCCGCAGTTCGTGGATAAGCCCCATCCGGGTGCCGGTGTTGTAGAGCATCATCAGCATGAGTTCCTCATGGTCAAAGTTCATGGGCATCCCTCACTTTCCGGCAGGCGGCAGGATTGCACTCCGGGGCATCGCATTTTTCCTTGAGATTCATCAGCACCGAAGGACGTTCCGGCTTTGTATCCAGAAACCCCGGCAGTTCTTTGAAGCCGATGCTGTCCACATAATGCACAGACACCTCGCCATTGCATTTAAGTGCGATCACATCGCTGACCGACAGGCTGTGCCCCTCAAAATCCTGCGGACGGGAGAGGTTGAACATCTGAAATAGTTCTTCCAAAACCTCGTTGTTCGGCACATCCTGCCACATGGCGGGCAGATCAGCATAGTAGGTGACCTCGTAATGCTCCGGGTCTGGCGTTTTGCCCCGACGATGCAGTTCCCGCATGGAAGCAAATCTTTCATCGAGGATTTTTTCGTCATGCCGCAGCTGCATCACCATATAAACATCGCACCCTGCGTTCAGAAACTTCTGCGGGATGTCCGTCATGGGTTCATCGTCAAAATTCTGGTTCCATTTTTGCTGCATCATCCACCTCACAGTTCCGGTGCAGAACGTGCAGAGGATTTTGGCGCAGACGTATCACTTGCCAGTTCTGCCAGCTTTTCCAGTGTGGAAGGGCGATGGTCTGCACCCAGTTCCTCGGCTTCCGCAACCTTATCCATGACGGCATCGTAGTCCTGCAACAGCCGCCGCCCCTTTTCCATGTGGTGTGCTTCCAGAATCTGCTCACGGGCTTCCTGAATGGTCAGTTCCGGGGCATCCAACTGCCCGCCGTCCATCACGGAAAAATCGCTGTGGTAAATGGTGTAGTCCCATCCATCCTCACAGGACTGGATGGCAAGATAACCTTTGCCACCCAGTTCCCATGCGGCCTGCTCGTCCTGTGTCTGAATTTCGGGGTAGAAGTCTGCATGGTTCCGCTCCATGACCTCGGCAAACTGGCAGATGTGGAACACATTGCCCAGACCGCCCATGTCAAAGTGATAATCATCCAGATGTTCCACCCGTGCCGTAAAACTGCGCCCATCCGGGTAATCCACCTGAATCACTCCGCCATCGGGAATGCGGTAGAGGTCGTCATAGTGGCTGTTGATGAGACGAATATCCTTCGGCAGCGTTTCCGGCTCCCAGATGCGCCGCCTGCCGATGCCCGCCTGCGGGATGTTTTCGAGGATCTTTACGCTTTCCTGTTGGATGGCCTTACGGTCATCGTCCGAAAGTTCAAACAGATACCAGTTCCGGGCGGCAGGGATGGTGTTTTGTCCATCTGGCGGCAGATTCTTTTCCGAGATCTGCCCACTTTCCAGCGGCTCGCCAGTTACCTTGTTATAAGTGGCAAAGCCGACCCCTGCACCGTTTTCCCGGAGATGCAGATAGCGTTCATCGTTGATAAGGTAGACCGCTTCTTTTATCTGCTCCATCAGCACCCACCTTCAAATTCCAGCGAAAACTTGCTGCGGCCATCGGCTTCACAGGACAGCAGCACGGTGGCATTGTAGGTCTTGCCCTTGGCACTCTTGCAGTCTTTCAGGCGGACCCGGCCATCCCGCAGCAGCTTATCTGCCACATGAGCGTCCAGATGCTTGCCCAGACGCTTAAAGAACGCATTGTCCTTCCACAGTACGAAACGGCACTCTCGGTTCTCGCAGAACCAGCCCTTTTCACGCTCCACAACATTTGCACCGCAGTTCGGGCAGATACCAATAATCTTGTTTTTCATAAGCGCATTCGCTCCTTTTTTCATTTCCGTGTTCTTTACCAGTTCGGTAATCATCGTATTGATCTCGGTCATAAATTCGCTCGGCTCCATTTCGCCACGTTCGATTTGCAGCAGCTTTGCTTCCCAGTCGGCAGTCATATCTGCGGACTGAATCTGTTCGGGCATCACGGTAATCAATGCTTTTCCTTTGTCGGTGGGAATCAGTACCTTGGTTTTCTTGTTGCCCCTCCGCTCCAGAAAGCCCTTCTGCACCAGCTTTTCAATGGTGGCGGCACGGGTTGCCGGGGTGCCGATGCCCTGACGCTCCACACCCTCCGGCATACTGTCTGCACTGGCGGTTTCCATCGCATGAAGTAGAAGGTCCTCGGTGAAATGCTTCGGCGGGGACGTTTGCCCCTCTTTCAGTTCGGCACCGGCAACGCTGCACCGGCACTGCTCCTGCACATCGGGCAAAGCAACCGCTTCTTTCTGCTTGCCCAGCAGCTCGTCCAGCATTTTCCGCTCCACAGTTTTCCATCCCTCGGACAGCACAACTTTGCCTTTGACGGTAAATTCTTCACCTGCGCAGATGGTAGTCAAGGTGGTTTCTGCATAGCGGTGTGGCTCACCCACGGCGCAGAGCAGCCGTGCGGCAATCAGCCGCAAGACATTCCGCTCCCCGGCAGGGAGGGCGGCAAGGTCTGCTTTTGCCATGCTTTTCGTAGGCAGCAGCGCATGGTGGTCGGTGACTTTGCTGCCATCGATGACCTGTTGCACATGGATGGGAATCGGCTCCTCCACGGCAAACGCCCTGCCCGTGTCCGTCACCAGCCCCGGAAGGGATGCCGCCATATCCTCCGTCAAAAACCGGCTGTCTGTGCGGGGGTAGGTGATGAGCCTTTTTTCGTAAAGACTTTGGGCATAATCCAAGGTCTGCTGCGCCGTAAATCCCAGCAGACGGTTGGCATCCCGCTGCAATGCGGTAAGGTCATAGAGCTGCGGTGGGCTTTCGGATTTCTCCTTGCGTTCCATCTTTTGCACCGTGGCACGCCCCTCCTTTCGGCATTTGGAAAGCAGCAGTTCGGCATCCTCTTTTTGAGCAAACCGTTTGCTGGATGCCGTGCACCCGCTGGTCAGTTCCAGATCCACCGTGTAGAATTTCTCCGGCACAAAGGCGGCAATGGCAGCTTCCCGCACTACCGTCATGGCAAGCACCGGGGTCATAACACGCCCCACCGCCAGCGGTTGACCGTACAGACACGAAAAAAGCCGGGACGCATTGATGCCGACCATCCAGTCGGCACGTTCCCGGCAGAGTGCTGCATTGTACAGCGCATCGTATTCAGTTGACGGTTTGAGGTGGGCAAACCCTTCCCGGATGGCGTTTTCCTCCATGCTGGACAGCCACAGGCGGGAGAAGGGCTTTTTGCAGCCCGCTTGCTGGTACACCAAGCGGAAAATCAGTTCTCCCTCGCGCCCTGCGTCTGTAGGATAGTTCTCGGAGGTGACTTTTCTGACGTTGTTATTCAATGGCATCCAATGGGCCGATAAAGCGGTAGAAAATCTGGATTTTCTGGACGTATTCGCCATCGACCTTTTCCGCTTTGGATACCAGAATCTTGTCAATCAGCTGATGCAGAATCTTATAGTTCAGTTCGGTGATGCCAGCGCACTTGCTGACTTCATCAATAAAATCCTGAATCTTGTCCAGCTGATCGTGTTCAGCACGGCCTTCCCGCTCGTACTGCTCAATCTTGTCGGTCAGTTCAGCCTGTTCTTTGTCGTAGCGATCCGCAAGCATTTGAAAACGTTTCTCCGGGAGAAGTCCCTTTGATACGTCCTCATAAAGTTTTGCATACAGGTCTTCGATTTCTGCGATTCGTGCTTTACACTGCTTCAAATCCCGTTTGTGCTGCGCCCGGTCAGAGGACACCCGGAGGTGCATCTGATTTGCAATCTTCTTCACAAGGGCTTCCCGATTGCTCACAGCAGCCTTTGCGTGTGCCTGAATGTCTGCAAAGACAGCTTCATGCAGAACACGGGCTTCCAAATTGTGAGAGTCACAGGCTTTCGCACCATATTTCCGATAAGTGCTGCAACAATAAAAGGTCTGTTCCAGAACGCTGTTGCGTTTGCGCCTGTGCTCAACCTTGACTAACATCGTTCTGCCGCAGTCTGCACAGCGGATAATTCCCTTGAAAATATTGTCGTAGTCGGTCTTATCACACATAAAGCAGCCAGAACGGCTGTAAAGGATGCGCTGCACGTTCTCCCAACGGTCTTGTGGGATGATTGCTTCATGTGTATTCGGAACGATGGCACGTTCTTCAAACGGAATATAACGTCGCTTTTTGGATTTCATGGACACGGTGGGCTTGGCTTCGTAGATGATGTGTCCGGCGTAGACCGGGCTGTGCAGAACCTGACTGATATAGGCATTATCCCAATCATACATCTTTTCATCATCAATAAAGCGGCCAAACATCTCTTTCTTGTAGTAACACGGCTTCAGAACTTTTTCATCGTGGAGCCGCTTGGCGATGCGGTGAAGCCCCAGCCCTTCCTCTGCCATTGAATAGATGTACTCAACAACAGGGGCGGTGTTCGGGTCAATCACAAGGTGATTGTGGTCGGCAGGGTCTTTCTGGTAGCCAAACGGTGCGTTGCTGGAGATATACTTTCCGCTTTTCTTGCGTGTCCGAAGGGCACTCTTGATTTTTCGGGAAGTGTCTTTGGCGTACATTTCATTGATGATGTTTCTGAACGGAGCAATATCCATCTGGGATTGCTCGTTGGAATCATAACCATCGTTGATTGCAATATAGCGGACACCGTGCTCAGGAAAGAAGATTTCCATATACGTTCCGGTTTCGATGTGGTTGCGTCCAAGTCGGGACTGGTCTTTGGTAA
>NZ_JARFIS010000179.1:0-349 GCF_029076575.1 Faecalibacterium sp. DFI.5.82 | reverse complement strand
GGACACCAGCATCCCGAGGAACAGCAGGGCGATCAGCCAGGGCAGGCGCTTTTTCACACTCTGGAACACACCCTCGTACAGGTCCACCTCGCTGGTCAAGCCGCCGAGGTTTTCGTAATCAACGCCCATCACGTCGTCCACCAGCTCGACCACATCCGCCGAGGTGATGATGCCCAGCAGCGTCCCGCTGTCGTTCAGGACAGGGAGCGAGCGCTCGGCGTAGTCCACGATGCGGTCGATGCAGTCGCTGATCTTCTCGTGGTCGGTGACGTAGGGGTAGGAGCGGGCGATCAGCTTTTGCAGGCGCTCCTCCGCACGGGCCACGATGAGGTCTTTCAGGTCGATGGCA
>NZ_JARFIS010000178.1:0-349 GCF_029076575.1 Faecalibacterium sp. DFI.5.82 | reverse complement strand
CCTCCGACGCTGCGCTCCAGCTCTCGCCGTGCTCCGTGTCCTCCGGGGTGGCGACGTGTGCCAGCTCGTGCGCCAGCAGCTCAGGGGCGGCGCTGGTGGGCGCCTCGGCCGAGATGCAGACGATCGGCGTGCTGCCGTCGTCGGGAAAGATGGTCAGGCCGGAGGCGGTGCCGTTGGTCTCGTCCCGCAGGTCGGGGACGTACTGCGCGACGTACTCGACGCCGGGGTAGAGCTCAGAGAAGGCCCGGGCCACGAGGGCCGTCGGGTCGTTGATGAAGGGCGAGGCCATCGGGCCGATCTTCTCGTACTGCTTCAGGGCCGCGTAGGTCTCGCGCAGCATGGCCCGCAC
>NZ_JARFIS010000177.1:0-349 GCF_029076575.1 Faecalibacterium sp. DFI.5.82 | reverse complement strand
AGGAGGCGTTTTCCATGGGGGGAAGCACCAAACAGGCCCTGCTGCAGGCGCTTTCGGCGGCAGAGGGAGCCTATATCTCAGGCCAGCAGCTGGCCGAATCGCTGGGCGTGAGCCGCGCGGCTGTCCACAAGGCGGCACAGGCGCTTTCGGCCCAGGGATACGCGCTGGATTCCGCCCCGCGCCGGGGCTACCGGCTGGCAGGCGGTGACCCCTTCTGCGCCGAAGCGGTGGGCACCTACCCCGCCCCCATTCACATCTACGACACGCTGCAAAGCTCCAACCTGACAGCCAAGCAGCTGGCACTGGGCGGCGCGCCCCACGGCACGCTGGTGCTCACGGCCCATCAGCA
>NZ_JARFIS010000176.1:0-349 GCF_029076575.1 Faecalibacterium sp. DFI.5.82 | reverse complement strand
CCACCTGCCCCAGCGGTCTGGCCGTGTTCGGCACGCTGGTGCTGGGTGCCCATGCCTACGGTGTGACCGAGCTGGAGGGCGGCGGCCTGGAACACATCGTCAAGCAGCTGGGGTATGGCGACGACCCGCTGAACCAGCGCGCTTCCGTGGGCTGGAAGGGGATGCGCGCCGCCGAGCGTCTGGTGGAGCAGTACATGGTGCGCATTGAGAGCGTATCCAGTTATTCGGAGAATGCGAGTGCCAACTGAACCTCTCAGGCGATTCGTGCCAGCTCCCCTAGTAGGGGAGCCCTTGGCAAACCGGGCAAGCTCTGCTGGATGACGAAACCAGGCGAGGCGTAAAATGCAGT
>NZ_JARFIS010000175.1:0-351 GCF_029076575.1 Faecalibacterium sp. DFI.5.82 | reverse complement strand
ACCGAATACAATTCCCCATTTGAAGCATAAAAGCTATATAGGATACCCTCATTACCGTTGCCGGTTTTGTAAGTGAGTTGAATAGAACCAGCTATTGTTGCCTCTGATACAAGACCATATCGCTTCATTGAAAACTCCATATAGTTCTTGACCTCGTCTATGGTTGAACTTTCAACATGATAAGGCTCCGTCCATACTTTCAACTCCGGCTGAAGCTCTTCAACATCATCCAAAATGTTGTCTTTGCCACAAGAAGTTAATACCAATGGTACTGCCATTAGGAATACTACAATGGCAAATGAGAAGTATTTATTCATATTCATAATATTTTGATTGTTATTGACTTGAATA
>NZ_JARFIS010000174.1:0-351 GCF_029076575.1 Faecalibacterium sp. DFI.5.82 | reverse complement strand
GGCAGGCCTTCCAGCGCGCCGCCCAGAAAAACACCGCACAGCCCGGCGATGTCGAACCCGCCCAGCTAGGAAAGCACATCCATAGGGTCAGCAACATCTGGCCGATTCCGCGCAATGCCCCGCCGGATGGCATCCAGCTTGCGGGCAAGCCCCGCGTCGGAAAGGCCAGCACCACGGCCTGTCATCCGCTCCACGGGCTGACCCAGCAGAACCGCAGCCTCGGCGCTGGAGGTGGTGGTGTTGCCAATGCCCATCTCCCCCGTGGCCAGCAGCTGCACCCCCGCCGCCTTCTGCGCCCGGACAAGCCCCATGCCCGCCGCAATGGCATCCACCGCCTGCTGGCGGGACATG
>NZ_JARFIS010000173.1:0-351 GCF_029076575.1 Faecalibacterium sp. DFI.5.82 | reverse complement strand
GGCTTTGACGGAGAGGTTTAGCAACAATTTATGAGGTATACTAAGGAACCGATCACCGTAAACTATAAAGTATTGGACCCCCGGGCCAAGGTGCCCGCCTATGCAACGCCGGGGGCAGCGGCGGCCGACCTGTGCGCTGTGCTGGATGAGCCCCTGACACTGGCCCCCAAGCAGCGGGTGTTGGTGCCCACCGGCCTTGCCATCGAGCTGCCCGGCCCCCACGCTGTGGCGCTGGTCTATGCCCGCAGCGGCCTTTCCATCTAGCACGGCCTGTGCATGGCAAACGGCGTGGGTGTGGTGGACAGTGACTACCGCGGGGAACTGAAGGTGCCCAGATTGATCATGGGCACC
>NZ_JARFIS010000172.1:0-352 GCF_029076575.1 Faecalibacterium sp. DFI.5.82 | reverse complement strand
ATACTATACAAAAAAACTCCACGCAACCTACGCTGCGTGGAGTTAGTGCTTTCTGGAATTATTCGGATTCGGTCTCGTCTTCCTCGTCCGGGTCCAGCTCCATGGTGAACACGGCCTTTTTCAGCTTGCCGCAGCCCTGGGCCTTCAAGCCGGATTTGTACGGTACCCCGGCCAGATAGAGGGCAAAGCGGCCCTCGCAGAGCATTCCGGCAATGCTGGTGCCGGCGGTGCCCACGGTGGTATCAGCGGCTTCGTCAGCGGGCCGGGTGGGGCTGAACACGCCCAGGGACACTTCAAACAGCTCGCTGCCTTCGAGGTCGGTCTCAAGGGTCAGGTGGTTGTCGTGCCGGAC
>NZ_JARFIS010000171.1:0-352 GCF_029076575.1 Faecalibacterium sp. DFI.5.82 | reverse complement strand
TCCACCGCCGCCTAGGAGGCATAGGTGGCGTGGGGGATCAGTACCCGCAGTTCGGCGCAGCGCTCCTGCTCCTCCTGCACGCTCCGGTCCAGCCGGTCCACCTCCCGCAGCACCCGCTCGGCCTGCTCGATGAAGTGCCGCCCCTGCTCCGTGGGGATCATGCCGGTGGATGACCGCTCAAAAATGCGGAGATGGTATTCTTCTTCCAGATTTTTCAGCGCCTTGCTCACGTTGGGCTGAGTGGCATACAGCCGCTTTGCCGCCGCACTCACAGATCCGCATTCCATGATGGCGACGAGATACCGCAGTTCTGTAATGTTCAACTTTTTCTCTCCTTTTGGCGTTTTTATCC
>NZ_JARFIS010000170.1:0-352 GCF_029076575.1 Faecalibacterium sp. DFI.5.82 | reverse complement strand
CGACTTTCAGCGCACCGAGCAGTTTCGGAGCATTGGCATAGAAGGTACGGAATCCCCTTTTGCATGCTTCGTGTCCAAGGGCACAGGCCAAATAGCTTTTTCCCGTTCCGGAAGAACCAGTAATGAAAAGGTTCTGTGCCTTATGCACAAAATCAAGGGTGGCGAGACGTTCCATCTGATTGCGGTCCAGTCCCCGGTTCGTGGCATAGTCAATCTGCTCAATATAAGCCTTGTAGCGGAATGCCGCATTTTTGGTGAGCCGTGCAATGGCAGCCTGGGAGCGATAGTCCCATTCGCGTGCAAGGAGCATGGAAAGGAACGTGTCCGCAGTCATGGATTGCGGAGTGGTGCC
>NZ_JARFIS010000017.1:0-13034 GCF_029076575.1 Faecalibacterium sp. DFI.5.82 | reverse complement strand
GTCATATTGGTCGGTGACGATGACGGTGAGGTTCCACCTGTTCCCATTCCGAACACAGAAGTTAAGCTCACTCGTGCCCAAGATAGTTCGCTGGAAACGGCGCGTGAAAATAGGTAGTCGCCGACTTTTATATGGCCCGTTGGTCAAGCGGTTAAGACAGAGGCCTCTCACGCCTTTAACATCGGTTCGATTCCGGTACGGGTCACCATATGCACCTCTAGCTCAGTTGGTAGAGCAACTGACTCTTAATCAGTGGGCCCAGGGTTCGAGTCCCTGGAGGTGCACCAATAAAAGAGCGTTGAATCGTAAGATTTGACGCTCTTTTTCGTTATGTAACCCCGAAAATTCGGGGCTTGCACGGTCAATGCACGGTTTTTGCACGGTCGGCTTTTTCGTGGGAATCTTCTGCATGGGCTGGAATTGCTTTGAAATGCGTGGTAAATTTTGCATCAGGTCAGAAGAGCCAGACGGAGCTGCGCCTTTACTTCGGGGTCTGCGTTCTTCAGAAGTTCCAGCAGAGCAGTCATAGAGATGGTCGGTTCGCCTGCGGCGGGTACAGCCTGTGGGCTGGGGCTTTCGGACTTAGCATAGAACCCTTCCTCGAACTTCTTCCCCAGTTCAACACGAGAGGACTGCTGGATATGGGCGTAGGTGTTCACCAGCATATCTGCCGTAGCGTGTCCAGTGGTTCCCTGAACGGCCTTCACATCGCCGCCGGAGATCATCAGCTGATAAGTCGCACTGGAATGCCGCAAACCGTGAAAGACAATGCGGGGGAACTCCGGGTGGGCATCCTGCCACTTGAGGAACTTTTTGCGGATGAGCACCGGCTCCACCGCCAGACCGTTGGGCAGACGGAACAGCATCCCACTGTCATGGTAGCGTGCCGGATCTTTCATCTCGTCTGCCGCCAGCTGATTCAGCCACTTCTTCAGTTCCTCTTTCAGAGCAGAGGTCATGAAGATGGTACGGCAGGAGGACGCCGTTTTGGTGCTTTTCAGGATGAGAGAAGTGGTGCTGCGTTCCAGCTTGTCCGGGAATACCTTGATGATGCAGCCGTCGTCTACCTGATTCAGGGCTTCTTTACGCACTCGCTGCATGGATTTGTTGATACGGAATGTTCCGATGCCGTCCGCAGCGTCAAAGTCAATATCCTCTGGGGTCAGACCTACGATCTCGCCCTCTCGCAGTGCGCCCACCAGTGTGAGGTGGACTGCCAGATGCAGGATAGGGTCATCCATGCTGTCCAGAGCCGCCCGCATTTCCTCTACCGTCCAGATGGAGCGCTCCTGCGTGGACTTCTTGGGGCTGTCCACGGGAACAGGACTCTTAATCAGGATTCCCCACTCCACGGCATACTGGAAGGCAGTGCCCAGCAGCCGATGAACCTCGTGGATCGTCGTGCCGGAAAGGAACCGCTGCTTCTGCTTTTCAGTCAGTTCCTGCTTCTTTCCCTCGACATACGAACCGCAGGGCGTTTTGCTCAGGGTCGTGTAGAGGTTCTCCATGTGGTAGGGCTTGAGCTTCTGCATCTCCATGCTGCCAATATAGGGAACGATAAGGTTCTGGATGGTGGAAAGGTTGGATTCGTAGGTTTTGGGTGCCCACTTGTGTTTGCTGCACTGCTTGGGCAGCCAATCCATGAGGAACTCTGCTACCGTCACAGAGGACGGAATCAGGAAAGTACCAGCCGCCAGTTCATGCTCGATTTGCTTTTTTCGGTTTGTTGCCTCCTCTTTTGTGGGAAAACTCTCCCATTTGTCGCAGCTCTTGCCGTGCTCATCTTCATAAGTGTATCGGACGCTGTAAGAGTTGCCGCGCTTCGTAATATATGCCATACTGTTTGCCTCCTTATCAAGCTGCCCGGTAGAGCCACGCATCGAAACTGTCTTTCGGTACACGGATGCTTCCGCCTACCCGCAGGACACGGAATTCGGTGGTGCTGTTGCACAGGTTGTAAGCAGAGCGCAGGCTGATGGCCAGCATTCGTGCGATCTCTTCCACCGTGTACACCAGCTTCGTGGTTGCTGGGCTGTCAGTCGGAGACTTGACGGCATTGGTTTGAGTGACCACCTCCATTGTAGTGAGATTCGAGTCCTTTTGCAAGAACTTATTCGTATAATCGGAAGATTGCACAGGGACGGTCATAGAATTACGGTCAAAATCCATAAGCATTGCTCCTTATATTGTCATATCATCTAAAA
Organism: Faecalibacterium sp. DFI.5.82; assembly: GCF_029076575.1. Taxonomy (NCBI): domain Bacteria; kingdom Bacillati; phylum Bacillota; class Clostridia; order Eubacteriales; family Oscillospiraceae; genus Faecalibacterium; species Faecalibacterium sp. DFI.5.82. The sequence continues at coordinate 10,830 of NZ_JARFIS010000017.1, read as the reverse complement.
ATTCAGCTTAAAGTTCTACATCCTGCCCACGCTTGCGGTTTCGCTGTGGCACATTCATGGTGCGCTCCTGCTTGGGAGCAAGAATCTTTTCCAGAAAACCGCGCACCAGTTCAGGAGCACGGTGGAGCGCATCCAGATAGGGCTTTACATCGTACCACAGGTCGTGGTACTTGTTGCTCCAATGAATGGCTTCCTTCTTGGCGGTGGAAAGTTCTTCTTTCAGGCGGCGGTTCTCTACGTCCATCATATAGCCGTGGTCAGCCTGTTTTTTCAGTTTGGAAAATTCTTCTTCGGTCAGCGAGTAGTTGCCGAGGAAGGTGCGCTTGCCGATATAATCCAGATCACGCGCATGAATGAGGGCTTCTTTCGTGAGTGTGGCCTTTTTCTGCACAGCGGCAAGTTCCTTCTCCTTTTTGGAGAGGGCCTGACAGGTTTTAGCAAGCGACTGTGCCTGCTGGTCGGCTTGAGCGGTCAGAGTGTCCAGCCGCTCCTGCTCCCTCTGGACTTTGAATTGAGTGACGGTCAGGTGCTCTTCGGTACTGCCACGCTCACCGCGCTCTACATCCGTATACCCGGCGTTGCGCATATAGTGGAAGAAATCGTCTTGCAGGACGCTGTACGACTTCTTCAGGACTGGCTTGCCGTTCTTTTGCAGGATGGGCTTTCCGGCATCGTCCAGCAGGGGCTTGGACGCCCACTTCTTGCTCCGGCTGACCTGCATGACAGTCTCCTTGACTGTGCCGACCAGTGCCTTGTCTTTGCAGCGTTTCGACCAGAGGATCTGCTTCTCCACCACAGGCACATAGACCACATGGAGGTGGTAGTGGTAAACTTCTCGACTTAATGCTTCGGTCATGGCGCGGTTGATCTCATCGGCGTGCATGACTGCCGAGAGGATATACTGCTCACCGCCCACGATTTGCACAGCAGCTTTGTAGGCATCCTCATAGAACTGATTGGCGAACTCATAGCCGCCGTGATTGTCAAAGTAGGCTGAGTTGACATCAAAGACCAGTTCACAGTAGTGGGTAGCATCCGGCTTTAGGCCGCGCGTGGAAATCGTGCCAGCGGCTTCCAGCTGGGCGAACAGGTCGGTGTAGCTGGCGGTTGGCTTCTTGAAGTGGACGTTCCATGCAGCACGCTGGGGGATAATGTCGGGGTTCCGATAGCTGTCCTTTTCGCGCTCGTTGTGCTGTTGGGTGTTGCCAACAGCCTTATCCGAAACAGCGAGGTTTCGGACACTGGTGCGGTCAATACCATCATTTCTTGCCAAAGGGCATCCCTCCTTTCAAGGTTCATCGAGAGGTGACGGGGAACGGAGATGCACTTCTTCTGAAGTGTAATAACCTACTATGACACTTTCATCCCTATGGGCTGCAAAGTGTAGTGGGCTCTTCGAGGACTCTCCGAGGGGGAACGTTTCCTGCGGGAGAGCTACAATCAAGTTCGCACAATGCGAACTTGATTGCTTCGTACGCATCTGAAAAAATCGCGTACGGAGTTCAAATAACCCGTACGGTCTGTACGGTGTGCGGAAATCTAAAATAAAAACGATAACACGTTTAAATCTGCTTCAATTTGCCGTACGGGTGCGTACAAGTACAGACCGTACAGGTTGTACGAACTTCTTCCGTGAAAAAATGCACTTTTTACGGGCAGGGGTGGACAAGAGGTTCGATGCCTACAAAGCCCCGCACCCTGCGCCCACCGGGCAGGTAGATGTTGTTGGTGGCTTCAAGGTTATAGCGGCGGTCATTCTGGCGCAACTCTGCGCTGAAACGGATCGCAGATACGCTGTGGCAGGCGTTGTCCTCGCACCACTGCTTATAAATGTCGTAGAACTCCTTGGAGCTGATGGAGTAGTCCGCCTTGAAGCGGAAGTAGCCCTCGGACTCCATGAAGTCGATGACATTGTTGCTGCTGCGTTTGATGGTGTCCACGTTGGCGGCGGCTCGTTCGCTGACCGTGAAGCGGAAGTTGTTCTGCACCAGCCGGTGCAGCCCTTCCAGACACCATAGCAGGATGCCTTCCAACTCGGCGCACATCTTCTCCACAAGAAAGGGATCGTCCGTGCGGTCAGCAGGCTTGTCCTTGGTGGTCAGGATGAGTTGGCGGCGGAAGAAGCCATCCGAATGGTCGTACAGCGAGGTCAACGCACCGTTGCCGAAGCAGAGGAACCGGGCGTAGATGTCCCGCTGGTAGCTCTGGACACCCTTGCGCTCCAAGTCCAGCTTGGCCTCGGCGGTCACGATGGTCTTGATATAATTCGTCTTGGGCAGGGCGTTCATATCCATATCATCATCGATCATCAGCAGGCGGCGTTCCAGATCGGCGCGGGCAAAACGGTTGTTCTCCACTTTCTGGACGCTGCCGTTGCTGGCGGCATCTCCCATGAGCCGTTTCAGTACCAGCCCGATGCGAGATTTGCCCTCGCCGCCCTTGCCGACAATGAGCATCATCTTCTGCCCCTTGGTGCTGGGGATCAGGCAGTAGCCCAGATACTCCTGCAAGGTTGGAATGTCAGCATCGTCCAGCAGCTCGTGCAGGAAAGTTAGCCAGCGGTCAGGGCTGGCGGCTTTGGGGTCATACCTCACAGGTAGGCGGTTCTGGCAGAACAGGCGGCTCTCCTGAAAAGAGCCGTCCGGCAGATGGTACACGCCGTTCTGGAGGTGGATGCAGTCCTGTTCGATGGGGAACGGGTCGGAAAAAGCCAGCAGCTTGATGGTCTCCAGAATGTTGGTGACCTTTTTGGACAGGCCAGAGGTGACATATTCCTCGATGTTCTCCAAGATGCGCTGCTTGATCTCGCTTTCGTCTTCCACCGGGCCGTCCAGCGTGTACAGCGTACCGTTGACGCATTTCAGCGGCCACTGTTCCAGAAAGGCACGGCCAAACTGGACTTCATCGATCTTCTTACCGTTGTACCAGTCCGGCCATAAGGGGTTGCGGGAAATGTTTTTCTTCATAGGGTGGTTCTCCTTTAGAAAAGTGAAGTGGTGGGTCTCACCGTGAGACCCACCACTTCAGGTGAATAAATTATCAGGCGCACTTTGCCAGAGCAAGGCGGTCGGTGCACTCCTCCAGCATCAGCAGGTACGACCCGGACAGCAGCTGTGCGGCGGCAGCGGCTTTCTGCTGGGGTGTCCCAAATGCAACGCAGTCCGTCAGGTGCTCGACGGTCTCGGTCATGTGGAGAGCTTCCACGAACCGCTCGTCCAGCGGCTCCTCCGGGGTGGTGGGCTTGTAGCGCTCTCGCCAGTCGTGCAGCAGGTCGAGATAATCGGTCAGCACCCGCAGGCAGTAGGCGATGTCTGCCCACTGCTCGTCTGTCAGGCCACGCTTGGGCGGCGGCAGAGCGATGGCATTGGCGGGCGGCTTGTCCGGGTCAAGCCCGAAGTCACTTGCGAGCTTCTCGGCGGCTTGCCGGGGGTTCAGGTCGAACAGTTTGGCGGTGAGGTCGATGGCATCTCCGTTGGCCCCACAGCCAAAACAGTAATAATAGGTGTCGTTCAGCTTCATGCTGGGGTCGCTGTCAGAATGGAACGGACAGCACACCATGCCATGGCGGTCGGGCTTCATGCCGTACATCTCTCCCACCTGCCGAACGGTGATGGCGGACTTGATCTTTTGATATAAACTCAAAATTTCTCCTTTGGTCAAAGGTTTTGGCACGGATCGTTTTGATCCCTGCCACGTTCAAAGTCACCGGGGTCCCCCAAATGGGAACTTCGGTGAAGCCGGTCTCCCTTGCTGCCTCCCGACAGGAAATCTTTTTGGACTCTGTGTCGGCCCTATGCAGGGCGCTCGCTCCCCCGATGGGAGGTCTTGGCGGTCTGGGCAGTTCGGACGGTCATTCTGTTGTCAAGGTTCGGTTATATGATTCGGGAGGGCTTTTACGGGAAGCCCTTAATATGTTCGCTGCTGGGGAGTGATATGTTTTCCTTCTGTCTATAGGATAGCACCTCCATGGCTGCTGTGCCGTATATCCATAATGTCGGAAAACAGGTGCAGAAACTGCAAAATTCCACGCTTATGGACAGGAACCGCCGGAAGTGGTATACTGTGCAAAAAACATCGGAGGTGCGACCATGAACATCAAGCTGACACTGGGAGAACGGCTCAAAGACCTGCGTGTGGAGCGGAGTCTGAAGCTGGAAACGCTGGCAGAGCAGACGGGTCTGTCCAAATCGGCATTGTCGAAATACGAGAGTGACGATGTGACCGACCTCAGCATTTATGCGGTGACAACGCTGGCTGAGTTCTATGGCGTGACCACGGACTACCTGTTGGGCGTGACGGAAAACAAAAAACGCCCAGATGCAGTCCTTTCGGACTTGCATCTGAGCGATGGCGCAGTGGACGTATTAAGGAATGGGAATTTCAATCATCGGCTGCTGTGTGAACTTTTGGAACATCCCGATTTTTCCCGGTGGATGACCGACCTTGAGATCTGTGTGGACGGTCTGGTCAGTGACCGCATCCGGGATATGAATGCCATGGTGGAAGCCACCCGGCAGGAACTGGAAAAGCGATACCATGCCGATGCAGAGGACCTGACCATGCGGACGCTGAAGGCGGCGCAGATCAACGAGGACGAATATTTCGGGCAGATCCTCTATGATGAGCTGGCGGCGATCCTGAAGCAGATCAAAGCGGCACATGGGACCGATAAGACCACGTCGGACGGCGCAGCGGTCGAGCAAGCGAGGAAGCAGCTTGAAAATGCACAGAAGTTTGAAGGTTCTCCGTTGGAAAAGAAGATGAATGTCCTGATGGGACAGATCGGCATCGACTATTCCAAGCTGACGAAAGAAGAACAGATGACCTTGCTGCGAGTGTTCAATAAATCCTCTATGTTAAAGCACCGCACAAAGGCCGGGATGCGGGGCAAATACAGACGCTGATTATTTACCTTGCGGCTTATAGGGAAAAACGCTGCTGCGGCAGGAAGGAGAACGTACACCATTGGTTCCTCTGCAAGCCTGCGCTGGGTGGGCAGAAACCATTAGCTGCCATCCCCATCCGCGCATCCTTCTGCCGCAGAATAGGTGCTTGCCGGAGCTGCTCACAGTCCCTTTTCCGCATCAGCCGGAACCAAGGTGTAACACACTAGACTTTGCAAACAAAGTCGTGTGTCACGAAACCCCGGCACGGTTTCTTTGGATTCTTCCGGCTATTGCGTTGCTTCCCGGTTTCAGACAATAGAAGATGCGGGCGTCAACTCGTACACATGATCGAACTGGGCTTTACGTTCGTCGCTCAGGTGATGGCTAATCAGGATCAGGGTCAGGTCAGGGTTGGACAGCAGGCTCTTCTCCACGATGTCGGCGTTCTTCTGGTCCAGGGCGCTGGTGCCCTCATCCACCAGCAGGATGCTGCGGTTATGGATCAGAGCACGGGCGATGGCCACGCGCTGCTTCTGGCCGCCCGAGAGGGCGTTGCCTTCCTCGCCCACCGGCGTATCCAGACCCTTGGGCATATTGGCAAGGTCGCCTGCCAGGGCGCTGTCACGCAGTGCCTTTTCCATCTGCTCGTCGGTAAAGTGCTCACCCAGGGTAATGTTCTCACGGATGGTGGTATTGAACAGGAACACATTCTGTTCGATGTAGCTCATTTTCTGCTGGAGCTGCTCGGGCGTGTAATCCCGCACGTCTCTCTCGTCATAAAGGACCTTGCCCTGGTAGCCGGGCAGCCAGCCCAGAAGAATCTTCAGCAGGGTGCTCTTGCCGCAGCCGGAGGGACCGGTGAGGGCGTATTTGCCGCCTTTCTTGAATTCCGCGTTCATGTGGACCAGGATCGGCTTCTTTTCATCGTAGCCGAAAGAGACATCCTTGACCGTAATGCCTTCCTGCAGGGTAGGCAGACCGAAATCAGGAAGCTGCGCCTCGCCGGCATGGATGGTAATCTTATCGAAATAGGGCTTGCTGGCCGAGAAGGACACTGCAAGTTTGGACACCTGGTTCAGTCCATTATACACGCCGGCGCAGATGGTACCGGTGCCCATAAAGGTGGCCAGAGGAATCATATCATTGAGGATCAGGACACCCAGCAGGATGACAACGGCCACTTGGCAGACGGCACTGACATAGGCCAGACCACAGCCGATGCCGTCCTTGTTGATGGTCAGTTTGTACTTGGCCTGCTCCATGCTGTCGCTGGCTGCATCGACTCCGCTGGTAAACCGTTCATCCTTGCCAAAGAAGCGAAGCACATCGTAACCTGCCAGCAGATCCTTGATTTTACTGACGCTGTCAGCCTGGCTGGCGGCACAGGCTGTGCCAACGGTTCCCAACCGTTTGCTGAACAGACGAGGAACGAAGATCATAACCAATGCGATGACCAGAGAAATCACCAGAAGCAGCCAATGAATGGATGCCAGTGCAACGATGCCGAACACCACCTGTGCCGCAGAACCCATGATGGTGAAAAACGGAGTCCAGGCCATCTGCTCAATCTGGTTCACGTCGTTGGTAAACTGGGAGAGGTACTCGCCGCTCTCCTGCTTATGATACTCCTGATGGGTCTTGTGCAACAGGCCCGCTGCCATATCCCGGCGCAGAGCGTTGTTCATCCGGCGCACGGCCCGGCCCTGGAAGAAGGTCTCTGCAATCAGGCAAAGGACCACGGCCAGCCAGGTCAGCAGAAGAAGAATGATCCGAATGGTGAAAGCCCGCAGATCACCGTCCAGCAGTCCCTGGGTGATCTGAATCTGTACCAGACTGGTGCAGACCTGCAAACCATAGGCAACAACCATACAGATGGAGGCCGCTGTAACAGTGGGCCAGCACTTTTTGAGATAATACTTCATGATTTCCACCTCTTCTGTGATCGTTCCATCTGTCTCTATGAACAGTGGATTGTGTGCTTTGCTCTTTCTGATTCAAATTGTAGCACACAGGATGAGGAATAAACATATCGTTTTGCGTTAGTTAACTGATTACACACATTCTGATTTTCTATAGAGGCAAACTGTCTTTCCATCAATAATTTCAGACTTTTTGCACTGCATATTCATGCAGCGCAAAACATTCCGGCAGCTACGACACTCGGGCTTCAGATCAGAAAAGCTCCACCGGCAGTTAACCTCCGGGTCGATCACAATACCTTTTTCGGGATCAACCCAACCTAACTGGTTTTGCGGGTGGTCAAGCGCCACAGTGCATTTGCCAATTTTTCCATTGGCCCGGAATACCATGCTATGTGGATAGGAAGCGTAGCACACCTGTGCAAGGGCTCCGTTTCTGTGGTTATGACACGACATCCCGATCTTATCCAGATATGCAACATGTTTTGCTACCAACACATCTTTTGTATCCTGATGAAGGATGGATAGACTGTGGACGCCTTCACCACCCCAGTCACCAACAGCACGAACAAGTACGGCGAAGCGTTTGTCATGCCCAAACAGACGGTACAGATAATCATACCAACTGTAGTCCTCATCGTCGGCCAGAATATTGTGGCGCAGCGTGATATGAAAGGAATACTCTGCCGGCGGCAACTTGGAAAGAGAGGCCAGATTGTTAATGATGGTCTGCAGGGTTCCTTTGCCGGATACATGGGGCCGAGTCTTGTCGTGATTCCAACCATCAATTGTAATTTGATAGCTGGTGATCCCTGCCTGATAGAACTGCCGAAATAGCTTGTCATTCAGCAGATAACCATTGGTGGTCATATTGGCAGCATAGTGAAAGCCATACTGTTTCTGCAGATTTTGCACAATGTTGGACACTTCCAGCACAGTGTCTTTGCAAAGAGTAGGTTCACCTCCAAACCATGCAAGTATGACCTGTTTATAGCGCGGCGCTTGTGCAGTTATATACTCCTCAATTCGGTCCAGTGTGTCACGAGTCATACTGACCGCATGGTGATCTTCATAGCAATATGGGCAGCGGAAATTGCAGCCTTCCGTCGGCATCAATGTTACCATGAAGATATTATCCAGCAAAGATCTCACCTGGTGCAGCGCATGGTCCAGTTCTTCCTCGGTTACCAGAAGCTCTTGCTCATGCAGATAGCGTGTCAACGGCGTATTCAGTTCCGCACAGCCGCCGCAACGGGTGAGATTGATGAACTCCTTCTGCAGGCCATGATCGGTCAGCCGGACGGTATTGCGATACAATTCTGATGTAATATAAATAGCATCTTCTTCCGTGCGATAGGTCACATAGCTGGGTACTGTATACATATTAGCTCCTCTTTATCTATATAAAAATCCTGATTACAGGATAATTGTTCGAAATAAGGGGCCCGGAACAATCCGAACCCCTTATTAAAGTGGTAATTAACCCTGTTAGCAGAAGATATTAATGTCGATATTGCAATCAACCTGTTCTTCAATGGGCTTCTTCTCAGCGAGGACTTCCATGATTTGTTTCTCCTTTCTTTTTGGTTTTATTCAGCTTGGGAGCTTTCGTTTGTTCGTATCCCTTGCTGTGACTGTATTGTAGCACATCCTGCCGACCGGCAACATATCGTGCCGAGTTACTTGAAAATAACACAAAACGATAAGTTTTCAGTAAAAGTTGAACCGTTCACTGGAAATCCGCTGTGCCATCCTTTATAATAATAGAGATATTACTTCTATAGGAGGGTTTAGGGATGAAGAATGTCTTTCTTGGCGAGTACGTCAAGCAGCGGCGGCTGGATCTGGGTTTGACCCAGGAGCAGCTCTGCTATGGAATCTGTGAGCCTATGACTCTTTCCCGACTGGAAAATGGGAAACAGACCCCCAGCCGCAACCGGATCAATGCCCTTTTGCAGCGTCTGGGCCTGCCGGATGACCGCTATTTTGCTCTGCTGAGTAAAAATGAACTGGAGATGGAAGCTCTTCAGAAAGAAATTGTTGCCTGCAATGCGACCGAAAAGGTGCCGGAGGGCTTTGAGAAGCTTGCACAATTTGAAAAGCTGGCAGATCCGGATGATCAAATTGCGCAGCAATTTGCCCTGCGTTCAAGGGTACTTCTGGGACGCTTAGATGGACGCTACACGCCGCTGGAACAAATCGATCTGCTAATGCAGGCAATTCAGCTGACTGTGCCCCGCTTTGACCTAGAGAGTATAGAAAGTTTCCTTTATACAAGAGATGAAATCACAATTATCAATCAGATTGGGCTTGCTTACTCTGATGCTGGCCAAAATAAAAAAGCAGCTGAAATCTACTATCAGCTGCTTAAGTATGTGCGTAAGCATTTTAAGGAAACCATAACATCTATAGGGGTGTTGCCTTTGGTCCTTTATAATTATGCTCGGGTACTGGATTTGTGCGGTCGCTATGAGGAAGGAGCTGCACTCGCTAAAGAAGGACGAGAAGCCTGTATTCAATATGGACATTACCAAGTATTGCCCCGATGTCTGGAAATTGAAGCGGAATGCCGACATTTTATGGGCGATGACGAAATCAGCAAAGAATTGTACTACCAATCGTATTATCTCTGCAAAGTCATTGGATATCAAATCGGGTTAGAGGTTGTCAAAAAAGAAGCGAAAGAATACTTGAACATCGATTTTATGAGTTAACCCATGTCTCCAACGCCCGGCATAGCATCACATGGCTGGATAGAAGGTCTGTCCGGATTCTCAGGCTGATCAGAACCGTCAGGTTGTTCCGTTTCGGTCACACCAGGCTGCGGTGCTGGCAAGTCTTCAGGCTCAGCGGCAAAGCAGGGGACAGCCAGTAGACTGGTGGCCAGAACAATAGAGGCAATCAGGGTAAAGATACGTTTCATCATTTGTTTTTCCTTTCGTTTTATGTTGTTTTCTTGTTGGCAAAAGGATACCACTACAAGGCCATACAGACCATATCGTGCTGTGTTGCTTTTTTCTAACACAAAACGACGGGTTATACTGAGAATGAGGTCAGATGCTTTCCAATCGGCTTGTGATGCAGCAAGTACTAAAAATAAGAGAATGGCCACCCAAACCAATGCCGTCAAGTCGTTGTCGGATGAAGTGGATTTTAGTTTGTCTGGGAGTAAGTGCACGGTTTCTGCACGGTTTTTGCACGGTTTCAAAACGTGCAAAGGGTGCAAATCGTTGCAAAATCGGACAAAGGGTGCAGAAATTACCGGGTAAAAAATCACATTGCTTTGATTAAAATTAACGATGACTCGAAACTTCCATAAATTGAGACGAACCGGCGGCTTGCTCTCTTAATCAGTGGGCCCAGGGTTCGAGTCCCTGGAGGTGCACCACATCAACAAAATCCGAACTTTTTTCCGATAGGAGAAGGGTTCGGATTTTTTGTATTCTTCGGAAAACAGAACGAATCCCTTGCTTCCATCGAAAAACGTCCTAGACCTTATCACAAAAAAGCACGACAGACCACGGTAAGAGTGCCGTAAGGCGGAAAGGACACAAACATGAAGTACGATGAAAGAGCCTGCAAATTCAACATGGACACCGGCTGCGTGGAGCTGCTGCTCCGGGATGGGAGAATGATCTCCATTGACTGCACTGGGGTCGAGGATGAATTGGACGTGACCATGGCGCAAAGGACGGAACTGGACTACCTCATCTACAACGATCCGCTGGGCTATGCCGATTTGATTCTGAACGGTGACCCGGAGGAATATTTGAAGAATATGGCTGGAAGCCATGGGCTAGAAGATTAAGGGCAAAACAAAAACAGGGTGCGCCCCTGAATAGGACACACCCTGCCAAAATCCACATACGATAACGATATGTACAACAGGGCGTTCCCCGTAGCAGAGTTCCCATAAAACAGTATTTGCAAAAGCTCCTGAAATGGGGAAGATTTGGCGTGACTTCGGTCACGCCTTTTCTTTTGCTTCCAGTTCATCCAGAGGGATGTACCCCAGCCCATCGTAC
>NZ_JARFIS010000169.1:0-352 GCF_029076575.1 Faecalibacterium sp. DFI.5.82 | reverse complement strand
GCACTGGCATGAGGAGGAAAATGACCCGACACCGTTCATCAAATATATGCTGGCGGTGATCTGCTCCTGTTATCAGTATTTTGAGCAGCGGGTCGATCAGGACGGCGGGGGACAGAAGCGCGTGACGGCGTACGAGCGAGTGCGCAGCTATGCGATGGAAAGGCTGGGAGCCTTTACAAAACAGGAGGCCGCAGAGGCCTGCCCGGGCTTTGGTACAAGCTCGATTGACAGCGCGCTGAAAAAACTGACAGAGGAGGGCGTTCTGGAGAGGATCGGCGCGGGCAGAAAGACGCAGTATGTGCGCAGGTAAGGCTCCGGCCGGAGCTGAATGAATAATTCCCTTCCTGTTTCC
>NZ_JARFIS010000168.1:0-353 GCF_029076575.1 Faecalibacterium sp. DFI.5.82 | reverse complement strand
TCGCAGGAGGAGCTGGAGGATCTGACCATCCGTCAGCTGCAGGCAGGGGAGGGGGTCATGTTCAGCTGCGACTGCCACCCCGACGGTGACCGCGCCAACGGCTATAGGGACCCCGACTGCTTCCAGTACGGCGAGGTGCTGGGCGGCCTGACCTTTGGCATGACCAAGGCCGAGCGGCTGCTCACCCGTGAAAGCACCATGAACCATTGCATGATGTTCTGCGGTGTCAATCTGGACGAGAATGGGAAGTCTGACCGATGGAAGATCGAGAACAGCTGGGGCGATGCCTCCGGCCAGAAGGGCTACTACATCGGCAGCGAGAAGTGGTTCAAGGCCAATGTCTACCAGATCAC
>NZ_JARFIS010000167.1:0-354 GCF_029076575.1 Faecalibacterium sp. DFI.5.82 | reverse complement strand
GAGTATTTTCAGTATGAGGTGATCGGCTGAACCTCTCCTTCATCCCCTATTAGGGAAGCTGGTGCGAAGTGCCAGAGAGGTTCGCCAGCGCCGCCGCCAGCAGCATTCCGATGGGTGCGCTGATCCAGCTGGACATCCAGAAGCCTGCAAAACCGATGCGGGGCACCAGGTTCACACAGGCCAGCAGGTTCAGGGCGATCTGCCCCAGGCTGGAGGCCAGATACAGCCCCATCTTCTGGGCACCGCGCAGGCGGGCCTCGAACAGTTGCTTCTGTGCCACAAACAGGTAGGTCACCGACTCAAAGGCCAGCATGGTGCAGCCGTAGCTGGCCGCTGCCGGGTCGGTGGTAAAGA
>NZ_JARFIS010000166.1:0-354 GCF_029076575.1 Faecalibacterium sp. DFI.5.82 | reverse complement strand
CTGGGACGTGCCCACCACCTGGGACGAGATGTGGGAACTGGGCGACATGGCTGCCGCTGAGGGTACCTACCTGTTCACCTACCCAACCACCGGCTACTTTGATGCGTTCTTCTACGCACTGATGTATGCCGCCGGCGGCCCGGAGTTCTTCAACAAGGCCACCCACTATGAGGAAGGCATCAGGGATACCCCGGAGGCAAAGACCTGCTTTGACATCGTCAACAAGCTGGCTTCCTACACCAACCCCATTACCCCCGCAAAGGCCAACGATCAGGACTTTACCCAGAACCAGCAGCTGGTGCTGGACAACAAGGCCCTGTTCATGCCCAACGGCACCTGGATCGTGGGCGAGAT
>NZ_JARFIS010000165.1:0-355 GCF_029076575.1 Faecalibacterium sp. DFI.5.82 | reverse complement strand
CATCGGTCTGGGCAGTGACTTTGACGGCATCGGCGGCAAGCTGGAACTGAGCGACTCCTCCAAAATGCCCCTGCTGGCCGATGCCCTGCGGAAAGAGGGCTTCACCGAGGATGAGGTGGAAGCCATCTTCTTCCGCAACGCACAGCGTATCTTTGAAAACAACCTGTAATCACCGTTAGTATCAAAAGATTCATTGAATTCATTGAATTCATTGTATTCATTGAATTCATTGCTGATCATTGCACTTGAATCAATGAGAACCAATGAAATCAATGTTTTCAATGATAATTATGTCTTAACGGTAAGAATGAAGTATAACGGAAAGTATTGAAAAGTTGAGGATTTCCAGATGGAT
>NZ_JARFIS010000164.1:0-355 GCF_029076575.1 Faecalibacterium sp. DFI.5.82 | reverse complement strand
CTCTGCCTGTGCGTGGAGCTCGGTGCGGAACTGTTCCACGGTCTGGCCCCGCACAGGCAGAGCAGAAGCTGCGGGGCAGTCTGGGCCTTCTGATGGTGGCCGAGCGGGAACACCTCTGGCCCACCGATGCCGAGGTGGAGGCCGCGCTGGCGCACTGGAAGGGCGAGCGCACCTTCCCTGCCAACGATTTCCGCAAGGTGCGGCAGGGCATCGCCAGCCAGCGGGCGGCAGAGTTCGTGGAAGCCCACTCCACCCTGCTTCCCCCGCCGGAGGAACCGGTGCTGGAAACCATCGCATAAAAAATGAGAGATGCCGTGTAGCAGAGTTCCCATAAAACAGTATTTGCAAAAGCTCC
>NZ_JARFIS010000163.1:0-357 GCF_029076575.1 Faecalibacterium sp. DFI.5.82 | reverse complement strand
GTCACGGCACCGTTGTGACCGGGGAAGGACAGGCAGCCCACGTAGGCGGTCTCCACATCCTCAGAAACAGCCAGGATCTCGGGGTTGACGAAGTCGATGAACTTGTACTCATAATCCTCGGGGAGCTCCTCGGGGGCATCGGTGGTGTCCCACACCACGAACACGCGGCGCAGCATACCCACCTGAGGGCCTGCCAGACCCACGCGGTCGGCGGCGATCATAGTCTCCCGCATGTCATCCAGCAGGGTGGCAAGGCGGTCGTCAAAGTTGGTCACGGGGCGGCTGACCTTGTTCAGGATGGGGTCGCCCTCTTTTACGATATTGCGGATAGCCATAATGGTACCTCCAAAATTTGTT
>NZ_JARFIS010000162.1:0-357 GCF_029076575.1 Faecalibacterium sp. DFI.5.82 | reverse complement strand
CGGAGGACTACTCACAAGAAGATGATGCAGGGCTTGATTTGATTGATTTCTATTTTCTTCCGCATTATCTTACAGCACCATTTAATAAAGTTACCGAGAAAATAATGACTGAGTTTACGGATTTGAATCTATGCCCAATTAACAACCGTCAGGGAATTGTAATTGATGGTGAAGGTTCAAAGGTTATTTTCAAAGACTAAGTGGTTCTTTTTGTTTTGCTGGCGCTTTGTGGGATGGTGTGGTATACTCATCTCAACAAATCAAACTCTGGAGAATGACTATGCAAAAGATCCGTACTGCCACCGTTGAAGATCTGGATGCCATTTCCGCCGTGGAGGCGGCCTGCTTTCCGGCTGC
>NZ_JARFIS010000161.1:0-357 GCF_029076575.1 Faecalibacterium sp. DFI.5.82 | reverse complement strand
GCCCGGGCCCGGCAGAGCGTGCCCAGCGGGCACTGCTCACACAGAGGTGCGCCGTTGGGCATGCAGACCCGCGCGCCCAGCTCCATCTGGGCCTGAGTGTAGTCTCCGGCTGTGGCGGGCGGCTGGTGTTCCATGTCCCGGGCCGTGAACTCCCGCTTCACCTGCGGGTCGGTGACCAGCCGGGGGTCGTTGTAGAGCCGGGCAAACACCCGCAGATCGTTGCCGTCCACGGCGGGAACCGGGAGACCGAAACTGATGGAGGCAATGGCCCCCGCCGTGTACTCTCCGATGCCGGGCAGGGCCAGCAGGGCGTTGTAATCGGCAGGCAGCTGCGCCCAGTACGGCGGGCAGCTGCCT
>NZ_JARFIS010000160.1:0-358 GCF_029076575.1 Faecalibacterium sp. DFI.5.82 | reverse complement strand
GATTTCCAGATCAGTCATATTCCGGTGATTATCCTGACGGCGAAAGGTAATGATGAAGCGAAGACCAAAGCGATAAGCATGGGAGCGAATGCCTATATCATCAAACCTTTCAGCAAAGACTATCTGGTAGCACGTATCGAACAGTTGCTGAATGAACGTAAATTGTTCCGTGAACGTGTATGGCAGCAGCCCGAAGAACATAAGGAGGAACAGGATACATACGAACAGTTCCTGGTGAAGAAAGATGTGCAGTTCATTGAAAAGATTCATCAGGTTATAGAAGAGAATCTGGATAATAGTGATTTTAATATAGATACTATAGCATCGACTATCGGGCTGAGCCGCTCGGCTTTCTTTA